>NZ_JBEORG010000017.1:0-132004 GCF_040302145.1 Spirillospora sp. NPDC127506
CACTGGGGTTCCGCAACCTGACCAACTACATCGCCAGATCACTACTCGAGACCGGCGGCTTCAAACCGCAACTACACCCTCGATCGTGAAGAGCCCCTTTCCGGTCTCGGGTGCCGTCGGGAGACGTGAGCAGCACGTCCTGACGCAGGCCGCCCGAGATCTCGGGCGGTCTTTTTGCATTCCCGGAGGGTTGGCCGAGTGGAAAGGCAGCGGCCCGCTAAGCCGTGGTCAGGGTCATCCCTGCGCGAGTTCGAATCTCGCACCCTCCGCGCCAGGTGAGGACGCTGGTGTGTCCGGCGGATTCATAACCCGCAGGAGGCAGGTTCGATTCCTGCACCTGGCACGCGATGACAAGTCTCCGTGGCGCAGTGGAGAGCGCGCCGGGTTGCGGACCCGGAGGCCGCAGGTTCGATTCCTGCCGGAGACACGGCCTTCGTGGTGTAGTGGTCTGCACGCCAGGTTGTGGTCCTGGAGGTGTCGGTTCGATCCCGATCGAGGGCCCTTTGTCCTGTGCTGCGCGGCAGATATTGCCCATGCGCTGATTTCCGGTTGCGTTGCGTTTGATCAACGCTGGAAAAGCCTTCCGCATGCACACCTCCTCCCTGCACCCGACGCGGTACCGGCTGCCGGCCCTCGGCCTGCTGGCGGCGCTGGTGCTCGCCGCCTACGGCGGGCCGGTCCGGGCGGACCCCGGCCCCGCCCCCTACCTGGACCCGCACCTGTCCGTCGAGGACCGGGTCGACGACCTGCTCGACCGGATGAGCCTGGACGACAAGCTCGGCCAGATGACGCAGCCGGAGCGCAGGTACGTCACCCCGGCCGAGATCACCCGGTACCGGATCGGGTCGGTGCTGTCCAGCGGCGGGTCGGCGCCCGACCCCAACACCCCGGACGGCTGGGCGGACATGTACGACGGCTTCCAGCGGGCCGCGCTCGCCGGGCCGCTGCACATCCCGATCATGTACGGGGTGGACGCGGTGCACGGCGACAACAACATGGTCGGCGCGACGATCTTCCCGCACGACATCGGGCTCGGCGCGACCCGCGACCCCGCGCTGGTGCGCGAGATCGGCGCCGCGACCGCGGAGGAGATGGCCGGGACGGGCGTCGACTGGAACTTCGCGCCGTGCGTGTGCGTCGCCCGCAATGACCGGTGGGGGCGGACGTACGAGTCGTTCGGCGAGGTGCCCGAGCTGCCGTCGATGATGACGACGATCATCGACGGGCTGCAGGGGGACGAGCTGGGCGGCCCCACGTCCGTCCTGGCCACGGCGAAGCACTACGTGGGGGACGGCGGAACCGAGGGCGGCGACGACCGGGGCGACGCGAAGATCTCGGAGAGGGAGCTGCGCGCGGTGCATCTGCCGCCGTTCGCCGCGGCCGTGAAGCGCGGCGTCGGCGCGGTGATGATCTCCTACAGCTCGTGGAACGGGCTGAAGATGCACCGGAACCGCTACCTGATCACGGACGTGCTGAAGGGCGAGCTGGGCTTCAAGGGGTTCGTCGTGTCCGACTACAACGGCATCGACGAGATCGACGGGAAGCGCGGGTTCACCAAGGACGAGGTCGCGGCCGCGGTCAACGCCGGGATCGACATGGTGATGGTGCCGGCCGAGTGGCGCCGGTTCATCGACTACCTGCGGGACGGGGTGAAGGACGGCGCCGTCCCCATGTCCCGCATCGACGACGCGAACCGCCGCATCCTGACGAAGAAGTTCGAGCTGGGCCTGTTCGAGAAGCCGCTGGCCGACCGCGGCCACCTGAAGACGATCGGCGACGCCGCGCACCGGAAGCTGGCGCGGCGGGCGGTCGCCGAGTCGCAGGTGCTGCTGAAGAACGACGACGGCGTCCTCCCGCTCGACGACGACGACAAGGTGTTCGTCGCCGGCCGCAGCGCCGACGACATCGGCATGCAGTCCGGCGGGTGGACGATCACCTGGCAGGGCGAGCCCGGCCCGATCACGCCGGGCACGACGATCCTGGACGGCATCCGCAAGGCCGCCGACCCGGACGCGACCGTCACCTACAGCAAGGACGGCACCGGCATCGACTCGTCCTACGACGCGGCGATCGCCGTGGTGGGGGAGACCCCGTACGCCGAGTACCACGGCGACCGGACCGGCGACCTGAAGCTGGACGACACCGACCTGAAGACCATCGACCGGCTGAAGGCCGCCGGCGTCCCGCTGATCGTGGTGCTGGTGTCGGGCCGCCCGCTCGACATCGCCGGGCAACTGCCCGGATGGGACGCGCTCGTCGCGGCCTGGCTGCCCGGCACGGAGGGGGCGGGCGTCGCGGACGTCCTGTACGGAGACGCCGACCCCCGGGGCAGGCTGCCGGTGACGTGGATGCGGAGCAGCGACCAGGAGCCGATCAACAAGGGCGACGGCAAGAAGCCCCTGTTCCCGTTCGGCTACGGCCTCACCTACGACGACGACTGACCGGCGGTCCGGCTCCGGCCATCGGGCGCGCGGAGCCGCCCGCGGTCTCGATCACCCGCGCTGACCTGGCTATCGTTGGCGCTGCCGAGTCGCGCACGGCATAACGCAAGCGTGGTCGATCGCGTCGAGAGGTGCCGTGTCGCAACATCCGCTGCACGGGGGAGACCCGTCCGTGCTCCGCCGCCTCAACTCGGCCGCGACGCTGCGGGAGCTGCGCGACTGCGGCGAGGCGACGCTCTCCGAACTGGCCGGGCGGGTCGGGCTGTCCCGGCCCACGACCGAGGGCGTGCTGGGGGAGCTGATCCGCCGCGGGCTGGTCGCCGAGGGCGCCCCGCGTCCCGGCGCCGGGATCGGCCGCCCCGCCCGCCGCTACCGGTTCCGCGCCGAGGCCGGGCACGCCCTCGGCATCGACATCGACGCGCACCGGGTGCGGCTGCTGGTCGCGGACCTCACCGGCGAGGTCGTCGGCGGGCACGGCGCCGCGCTGGACGTCCGCGCCACGCCCGGAGAGCGGATCGCGGCGGTGCGCGCGGCGGTCAGCGCGTGCCTCGGCGCGGTGCGGATACCCCGGCGGTCGCTGTGGGCGGTCGGGGCCGGCACCCCCGGCGTGGTCGCGCCGGACGGGACGGTCACGTCCTGCACCGCCGTGCCCGGCTGGGAGGGCGTCCGGCTGGCGCGCGAGCTGGGCCGCTCGTTCCGCTGCCCCGTCCTGGTGGAGAACGACGCGAACCTCGCCGCGCTGGCCGAGCGGTGGCGCGGCGCCGCCCGCGACGCCGACGACGTCGTGTGCGTGTACGCCGCGCTGCACACCGGGACGGGCGCGCTGATCGGCGGGCGCCTGCACCGGGGCCGCTGGGGCGCCGCCGGGGAGATCGGGATGCTGCCCGAGATGGGGCTGCGCGACACCGCGGCGGCGCTGGCCGGGGACGCCTCGCTGGACCGGGCGGCCCGCGTCCTGGACGCGGCGGCCGGCGGCGACGCCGAGGCGGCGGCCCTGGTGAACGCGCTCGCCGCGCGGATGGCGCGGGGCGTCGCGGCGATGGCCCTCGCGCTCGACCCCGAGATGATCATCGTGGGCGGTCCGCTGGCCCGCTCCGGCGGCCCGCTGGTCGCGGAGCTGCGGCGCCGGGTGCGGCCGCTGTGCCCGGCGCCCGTCCGGATCGAGAGCTCCCGGCTCGGGGACGAGTCGGTGGGCCTCGGCGCCGTCCGGCTCGCCCTCGACCGGATCGACGAGGACCTCTTCCGCCTCGACCGCGGCGCGGCGAGTGCGGCGCCGCGCCGCGCGACATGATCCGCCGTCCTGTCGGCGGGCGGTTGTAGGGTCCCGGATGTACGGGTGAGCGGGGACGGACACGACGGACGGGAGCGACATGAGCGCAGAACCGCTGGAGCCCTCCCCGCCGTTCCCCGGTCCCGGCGGCGAGGTCCCGCGGACGGTCGAGGGCATCGGCGAGCGGCTGCCCGAAGACAAGCGCGCGCTGTTCGTCGAGCAGGTCGAGGCCGCCGAGTCCGACGCCGACCTCGACGAGGTGATGCTCGTCTGGTGGGGGCAGGCCGTGCTCGCCCAGGACCCGGGCCGCGAAAAGCGGCTCGCCGACGCGCGGGCGGGCCGCGACCTGGTGCCGCTCTCGGAGGTCCAGCGCAGGCTGCAACGCCGCGAGGACGCCGGGTGACCGTCCATGGTCGCGGATGGACCGTCTTCTGCACCGAGAAGGTGGTCAACGTCCTTCTGGCCATGCCGAAGCGGGTGGAGCACGCCGTCGACCGGCAGCTCTGCGACCTGGCGAAGCGCGGCGGCGAGGCGATCGACGCCGGGCTCCCGCCCCCGGGGCTGCCGCTGGACACCGCCGGCGTCCACTACTCCTTCTCCCTCAAGGACGGCGTGCGGGGGATCGCCGAATACCTGGTGGTCGCCGACATCCGGGAGTTCTACGTCACCGAACTCCTGCTGGTCGAGTGACGGGGGCCCGCGGGCTAGGGTTTCAGCGGTTCGCTGAAGGTCCAGCCCCCGGCCAGCAAGGCGTCGGTCGCCGCGACGGCGGCGGCCAGGCGGTGCTCGTGCGGGCCTGCCACCGTGATGTGCGGCAGGTCCCGCTTCGCGAGCTCCTCCCGGAGGCGGCCCGTCATCCACGGCCGGATCGACTCGCCGTCGCGCCAGCCGTCCTGCTCGAACGGGACGCCCTCCGGCGACGTCAGGATCCACAGATGGTGCGGGACGCGCTCGTGGACGGCCTCCACCTCGGGCGCCGGAGTCCCGACATAGCGCTCGTGCCAGACGGCGGTGGCGAACGCGTCGGTGTCGCAGACCAGGAGCGGCGACCCCGACCTCGCCGCCGCGTCCTCCAGGGCCGCGTGACGCTCGGCGATCCGGAGGAACTCCGCCGGCTCCCACACCAGGTCGTCCAGCCACAGCGACGGGTCGCCGGCGGCGCGCCGGGCGGCGGCCAGCTTCTCCTCGGTGTAGGTCCGGCCGTACTCGGGCACCCACCGGGTCGCGGCCCACACGCCGCCCTTCGCCGCGTAGTGCGCGGCCAGCGCGCGGGCCAGCGTCGTCGTCCCGGTCGACTCGGCGCCGACCACCGCGACCCGCCGCGCCAGGTACGCCCGCACGGGCGGCGACAGGAACTCCCAGTTCGCCACCGGGTCCTCCCGGACGGCCGTGCCGCTGACCGGGAAGCGGTCGCGCGGCGGATCGACCGCCACGTGGGCGGCGGAGAAGCGTCCGGCCAGCTCCGGCCCGTACGCCTCCGACGTGAACACCGCGTCGACCGGCGGGACGGGCACCCCGAGGCCCGACCGCATCGCGAGGCCCGCCCGGAACGCCGCGACGTGCGCCGCCCAGATCTCGTCGGACTCGAAGTCCATCTCCGCGTCGTCCACCGCCGGGAAGACCTCGACGTGCGGCTGCCGGTGCACCTCGCGCAGCCACGCCGTGCGCAGCGCGAGCGGGATGCTCTCCACGGTGGAGGCCGCGACGACCACGCTGACCCGGGCGCACGCCTCCGCCGCGGTGTCGATCAGGTGGTGGTGCCCGGCGTGCGGCGGATAGAACTTGCCGATCACCAGGCCGTGCGCGTACCTCACGCGGCCGCGACCGCCGGTGCGCCGGCCCGGGCCCGCAGGTCGCGGCGCCACGCCAGCAGCCCGAAGACGCACAGCGTCAGGAAGATGACGTACAGGACGCTCGTCAGCTTCAGGTCCTTGTAGAAGTACAGCGGGATGTAGACCAGGTCGGCGGTGATCCACAGCCACCACGACTCCAGCAGCTTCCGCGACTGCCCGTAGGTGGCCATGAGCGAGATCGCGGTGGTGAGGGCGTCCCAGAACGGCACGGTCGAGTCCGTCCAGACGGACAGCGCCCAGGTCAGGAAGGCGGTCCCGGCCGCGCCCGCCGCGGCGAGCGCCGCCCATTCGGCGGGCCGCGTCCGCCGCACCGGGAGCGCGTCCCGGCCGTCCCCGCCGTACAGCCACACCCACCACCCGTACGCCTGGAGTGCCACGTAGACGACCTGGAGCCCGGAGTCGGCGTAGAGGCCGCCGTCCAGGAACACCAGCCCGAGCAGGATCACGTTCGCGATGCCGATCGGCCAGTTCAGGATGTTCTGCCGGACGACGAGCCAGACGTTCACCGCGCCCGTCGCGAAGCCGAGCAGCTCCGCCCAGGTCGTGGGGACCGACCCGACGTGGAAGGCGGGATCGAGCAGCGGGCCCAGCGGGACATGCACCGACATGCGGCAATGATCACATATCGTCAGAGCGACGACAAGTGGTCAGGCGGGGCTCAGCAGGACCAGCGGCGCCGTCGTCGGGCGCGCGGAGCCCCCGGCCGGCTCGACGGTGACGCCCACCTTGTCGGACGGACGCCACGTCCCGGCGACGACCGGGCGCGTCCGGTCCTCGGGAAGCAGCCCCGCCGAGCGCGGGCCGCCCGCGTCGATCAGCCACAGCTGGTACGCCTGCGACGGCGGCAGCGCCCGCAGCCCGGACGACGCGACGACCACCCGGCCCAGCGACGCGGACGCGACGACCGTCACGGTCCCGCCGCCCGCGGCGCGGCCCGTCGCCGCCCGCGCGTCCGGCGCCGACAGGACCGACGCGACGTCCCGGTACGCGGCCTCCGTGCGCTCCACCCGCTGCCGCTCGCGGACCGCGACCCCGACCGACGCGGCCGTCACCAGGCACGCGGCGGCCGCCAGCCCCGCGGCGACCGCGCGCCGCCACCGCCGCGGCCGGATCGGGCGCACGCCGGCGCCGTCCCGGGCGGTCCGCGGCGGAAGCTGCCGCACGTTCCGGATGTCGGCCAGCACCCGCCCGCGCAGCCGCGGCGGCGGGGGCTCGGCGGCCGCCATGCCCAGCCGCGCCGCCGTCGCCCGGAACTCGCGCAGCTCGGCCGCGCACGTCTCGCACCCGGCGAGGTGCGCCTCGAACAGCCGCCGCTCCTCGGCGTCGTCGATCGCGTCGAGCGCGTACGCGCCGGCGAGGGTGTGCGGATCCTCGGTCACCGTGCCACCCCCAGGCAGTCGCGCAGGCGGATCAGGCCGTCCCGCATCCGGGTCCGCACCGTGTTCGGCGGCGCCCCGACCAGCTCGGCCACCTCGCGGTAGGAGTGGCCGCCGTAGTAGGCGAGCGTCACCGACTCGCGCTGGAGCCGCGTCAGCGCCCCCAGGCAGCGCCGCACCCGCTCGTGCTCCAGCCGCGCCTCGACCCGCTCGGCCACCGGATCGTGCGGGCCGCCCGCCCCCGCGTGGGCCGCCCGGGCCTCGCGGGCGCCCGCGCTCTGCTCGCGCCGCACCCGGTCGACGGCCCGGCGGTGCGCGATCGTCATGATCCACGCCATGGCGCCGCCGCGCTCCGGGTCGTACCGGGCCGCGGACCGCCACACCTCGATCATCACCTCCTGCGTCACCTCCTCCGCCATCGCCGGGTCGCGCACGACCCGCCGCGCGAGACCGTGCACGGGCGCCGCGGCCACGTCGTAGAGCAGCTCGAACGCGCGCTCGTCGCCGCGCGCCGTCCGGCCGAGCAGCAGGCCGGCGTCGTGCGCGGACACCGTGCCGCCGCCCGGCGGCCTGGTCTCTGCCGGCATGCCGCGCTCCCCTCGGTGGCCCGCCCCTCCGGCACTGCGCATGGGGCGCGGCCCCGGATCGGACCTCATGGGACGAGGCTCCGCAAGGTGAGCCCGAGCCCGAGGACGACCACGGTCGCGGACGTCCCTATCGGCATCATTCCGCCTGGGAGCCGCAGCCGCCTGGCCGGAATGCGCCGCAGCAGCGCCCGCCCGGACCCGACCACGAGCAGACCCACCGCCACCAGCGCGGCGGCCAGCCCGAGCCCGTACGCGAGGACGAGCACGACCCCGAACCACGCCCGCCCGATCGCCGCTCCGCCGACCAGCACGACCACGGCCGACGGGCTCGGCACCATCCCGCCCGCCAGCCCCATCAACACGACCCCGCCGCGCCGCGAACTCCCGTGCGCATGCCCGTGCGCATGCCCGTGCGCATGCCCGTGCCCGTGTCCGTGCCCGTGTCCGTGCCCGTGCGCATGCCCGTGTCCGTGCCCGTGTCCGTGTCCGTGTCCGTGGTGGGCGTGGCGGCGGTCGCGCAGGGCGCGGCGGAGCAGGACGCCTCCCGCCGCCGTCACGAGGACGCCTCCCGCCGCCCCCAACCAGGGGAACAGGGCGTCCGGGGCGGCGAGCGCCCCGGTCGTCACGAGGAGGCCGAGGGCGAGGACCCCCGCCGTGTGGGTGAGGGTGACCGTGAGGCCCAGCGCGAGGACGTCCCGGGTGCGGCGGCGCCCGTCCCCGATCGCGTGCGCCGCCATGATCGTCTTTCCGTGGCCGGGAGCGAGGGCGTGCAGGGCGCCCAGCACCAGCGCGATCAGGAACGCCAGGGCCGCGAACCCGGGCGTGAGGTCGTGCCGGGCCACCAGGGACGTGAAGCGCCGGGTGAGCCCGTCGGCGCCGCGCGGCAGCAGCGCCTCAGGCCCGCCGCCGGACGCGGAGTCGGTGAGCGGCGGCCCGCCCGGCCGCGCGGTGAAGGCGGCCGACCGCCGGTCGGGCGGGGAGGCGAGCATGTCCTCCGGGTAGGCGGTGAGGCGCCGGCTGCGGGACGAGCCCGGCACGTCGGACGCCGACAGCGTCATCCGGTCGCCCCGCGCGGTGATCTCCCGCCAGCCGATGCGGCCTTGCGCGCCGCCGTCCCGGAAGGAGATCGCCCCCGGCCCGGCGGGCGCGGTGATCCGGCATTCGAGCCGCAGCGTCGGCAGCCCCGCCTGCCCGCGCGGCGCCGTCGCCGCCGCGGACGCCGCGGACGCGGGCACGGCGCGCCCGTCCACCGTGATGCGCATGGACGACGCGGCCCGCCGGCAGGATCCGGCCGCCCAATCGGACAGCTCGGCCGCGGACGGGCGCCCGTCGCCGTCGGAGTCCACGTCCGCCATGGCCTGCGCGGCCGGGATCTCCGCGAGGTCCTCGACGTGGTCGACGCGCAGTTCGTGCGGGGCCGCGACGAGCCCGTCGTAGCGGTTGACGGTGAAGTTGCCCAGGGGATGCGCGGCGAGCAGCCCGGCGGCGACCAGGGCGGCGATCACGGGGTGCCTCCCACCTCGTCCAGTGCGGCCTTCGCCCGGGGCGCCCACAGCGGGGAGAACCGCGGGTTGCGGCGCAGCGCCCCGGCCAGGTCGCGGCGTGCGGCGGCGCGCATGCCGAGCGCCTTCTCGATGACGCCGAGATGGAAGCGGAACCGCGCGCGGCGGTATCCGGTCCCCGTCGCCTGCCGCGCGTAGCGCAGCGCCTCCGCGTCCCGGCCGCTGACGTGCAGCGCCCAGGCCAGCGCGTCCGCCGCGTGCACGCTGCACTGCCGGACGCCGCGCCCCGGGCACCGCCGCGCGTACTCGGCCCGCGCGGCCCGCAGCGCGGCCTCCGGGTCGCCGTGGTCGCTCTCGAACAGGGCGGTCTCCAGGTCGGCGTCCACGCCGTTCGCCTCGGCGATCCGCGTCCACGCCGCCGCGACCGCGTACTGGCGCCGCGCCTCGTCCCGGCGTCCCGCGGACTCCAGCAGCTCGCCGTACTCGGCCAGGTGCTGCGGCAGCGGCAGCCGCCGGACGATCTCGGCCCGGTCGGTGAGCGCTCCCGCGGTGTCGCCCCGCGCGGCCCGGACGCGGGCGCGCCCGTCCAGCGCGGCGAGCTGGCCGGGCGACAGGCGCAGCGCCTCGGCGTATTCGCGTCCCGCCCGCCCGAGGTCGCCGTCGTTCCAGGCCAGCTCGCCGAGCTGGACGGCGATGTAGGCGAGGTCGCCGCGCTCGGTGGCGGACGCGCGCGCCAGCCCCAGCACGCGGCGCGCCTCCCGCACCTCGCCGCGCAGCTCCCGCACGTACGCGAGCCGCGTGAAGATCGGGACGCCGGGGCGGACGGCGTCGGCGCGCCGGGCGGCGGCGAGCGCGCCGCCGTACCGGCCCAGCTCGACCAGCGCGTCCACCCGGACGGCGGCGGCCCGCTGCCCGTACGGGTTCGCCGCGAGCGCCCGGTCCGCGTACCGCAGCGCTCCATGGAAGTCGTGCCGTGCCGCCGCGAGCGCGCCGAGCCCGGCGAGCGCGGCGTCGTTCCCGGGCTCCTCGGCCAGGGAGCGCCGCAGCACCTCGCCGGCCTTCGGGTAGTAGGCCGGGTCGCCGGTCACCCGCGCCCGCTCGACGTAGGCGGCGCCCAGCGAGGCCCAGCCGACCGCGTCGTGCGGCTGCTCGCGGAGCCGCGCCTGCAGCCCCGCGACGCCGGAGGCCGGGGCCCCGGCCGGCCGGGCCGCCGCCGGCGCGCCGGACGGGCGGCCGAGCACGACCGCCGATCCGAGCGTCAGCGCCGCGACCAGCCCGGCGGCCGAGACCCCGGTGAGAAGGGGGCGCATCAGTTCTCCGGCCCTCCCGCCGCGGGACGCCGGCGCCGCCACCACAGCAGCCCGCAGGTCAGCGCGAACGCGCCCGCGCCCGACAGCGCCGCGACCGGCAGCACGGACAGCGGCCCGGAGCCGCCGGAGCCGGAGGTGTCCTCGACCGCGCCCGCGTTGAGGAAGTTCACCCGCCCGCCGCTCTTCCCGGACGCCCCGGACGCCTTGGCCGCGGGCTTCCTCGCGCCGCGCACGTCCGACCCCGAATGCGGCTGCGCGACGTACGGGAACGTCTTCTCGAACCCGACGTCGTTGGCGTTGACGGCGTCGCCGAGGTCGTTCTTCGTACCGAGCAGCTCGCCCTCGACGGCCTGGAGCGCGATGTCGACGACGTCGTCGGTGAGCCGGCGCCCGTTCGGGAAGCCGGCGTTGTCGCCGCCGAGCACGCCGAGCCGGTCCGGCTTCGCGGCCGGCTTGACGGAGGTGTTGAGCCGCAGCAGCTCGGCCGGCCGGACGTGCGCCGGCTGGTTCAGCCCCGGCACGCCGGTCAGGAACGCCTGGACGAGGTCGTTGCGCGGCCCGGGCGGCGCCGGGATCTTGTAGATCTTCTCGATCAGCTTCGGCAGCTCCGGGTCGGTGACGAACCCGGCGAACTGCGCGTCCTGCCAGGGCGTGGACGCGTTGAACGCGTCCTTCTTGCCGCGCGGGATGACCACTTCGTTCACCAGCGGGCTCCCGAGCCGCGACACCTGGACGTACTCGCCGGACGCGGTGAGCCGCGAGACCGTCGAGTTGACCCCGATGACCGGGTCGTGCCCCTTCACCAGGTGCCGCGTCGGCACCTGCAGCGCCACCGTGTTGACGTTGTAGCCGCTCAGGGTGTCGTTGCCGACCTCCTTCAGGTTCGCCCCGTACAGCAGGTCGAACACCCGCAGGTCGAGGAAGAACGGGTCGTCGGCCTGCCCGGCGAACGACAGCGTGCCGTTCCCCGCCCGCTTGACCGCCTGCGCGCGCAGCGTCCCGTAGTCGGGCATGGACGCCTTGCCCACGTTGGACGGCGCGACCGGCGCGTCGTCGGCCAGCTTGTGGACGCCGCGCACGTTCCCGTCCACCCGCCGGATCAGCGTCAGGTCGTAGGTCTGGGTGAAGTTGAGGTCCGGGTCGTCGAGGCTCGTCACGGGACCGGTGTTGTAGAGGAACGTGTTCGCGTTCTTCAGCCGGTCGTGGAACTGGAACCGGTAGGTGAGGTCCGGGAGCGAGTCGCCGTCGTTGTCGACGTTGAGGTCGTACCGGGCGTCCCGCGCGAACTTGTAGAAGTTCGGTCCGCCCGCCGGGTCCTCGAACGGGATGAAGTTCGCGACCAGCGTCGTCGTGTCCGGCTTGTCCGGGCTGACGAACGCGTACACGTCGGTGTTGTCGTACTGCGGCTGCCCGGAGATGAGCGGCGCCTCGCGGTGGCTGGACGCGGTGCCCGGCTCCGGCGCGAGCCCCGCGAACCCGCCGGCGAGCAGCAGGCCCGCGGCGGCGGCCAGCGCGGCGACCCGCGCCCTGGACGTCTGGACTGTCGGCATTCTGAGTCCCCTGCCGGTCCCCGGATGCCCGCCGCGGCGGCGCCGTTTCCATCGGCGCTGGGCCAGGTCTGCCGCGACGCCGGATCGACCGGTCTCTTCGCCATGCCCGCCTCTGCTTCGCGCGCCGGCCCCGATCTGATCGGTCCGCCGGCCCGATGGCCGGATACGGCCACTTGACATCTGAGTGAGCACTCACCCAGGCTGGAACGAGCACGTATTCAACGATCGAGGGGGGATCGGTGATGACCGTCACGATCCGCAACCCGAGCACGAAATATCCCCGCGCCGCGCTGTGCGAACCGGCCCCGTACGGCTACGTCTACATCGGAGCCGCCGTCGACCCGCCCGGCCGCGCCCCGTTCGTCCGGCGCAGCGCCCGCCGCGACAAGGTGCTGGCAGAGCTGAAGGCGCACGCGGCCCGCCTCGAAGAACTCGGCGCGGTCGTGAAGGCCACCGTGTACCGCGCGGTGCTGATGCCGCCGATCCCGGGAGCGCCCCGGTTCGACGCCGTCGTCCTCATCGAGACGACCACGCCCGAGACGATCGGCGACGTGCGGAACACGCCGGAGTACGGGCGGCTCATCGAGGCCGCGGGGAAGGTCCGCGTCACGACGCTCCGCAACGTCAAGCGGATGGGGGACGTCGACAAGACCCGCCAGGGCCTGTTCCTGTTCAACCACTTCAAGGCGGACGACCCCGAGGTCGCCGCGGGGCTGTGGGAGCACCTCGCCGGCTGGTACGCCGCCGAGACCGGCCTGGACAACTCCACCCTGCTGCAGCCGATCGGGGACGCCCCCTACGCGCTGGTCAACCACGCGCGCTGGGACCACGGCCTCGCCCGCTTCGCCGTGCACCAGTTCACGAAGCCGAGCTTCCTCACCTTCGTCCGCGCCAACCTGCGGGCCAACGACACGCAGGCGATGCCGGTCCTCTACAAGCTCGCCTGAGGGACCGCGTCCGCGCGGGCCTCCCGGTCCCCGCGGCGGGACGCGCATGGACGCGGCCTCCGGCTCGACATCGCCGGAGGCCGCGTCACGTTCCGGGCGCTCCCTACGCCACGATCAGGAGGGGGTTCTGCAGGAGCCCGGCCAGGTGGTCCAGGAACCGGGCGGCCGTGGCGCCGTCGGTGGCGCGGTGGTCGACCGAGAGGGTCACCGCCATGCGCTTGCCGGGGACGACCTCGCCGTCGCGGACGACGGGCTGGTCGCGGACGGCGCCGACGGCGAGGATCGCGGCCTCCGGCGGGTTGATCACCGCGGAGAACGAGTCGACGCCGAACATGCCGAGGTTGCTGACGCTGAACGTGCCGCCGCTCATCTCGTTGAGGGTCAGCTTGCCCTCCCGGGCCTTGCCGGCGAGCTCGCGCGCCTCCCGGCCGATCTGCGAGACGCTCTTGCGGTCCGCGTCCTTGACGACCGGGACGATGAGGCCGTCCTCGACCGCCACGGCGATGCCCACGTTGACGCGCTTGTGGAAGAGCAGGTTCTCCTCGGTGTAGGAGACGTTCACCGCCGGGTGCTCGCGCAGCGCGGTCGCGACCGCCTTCACGATCAGGTCGTTGACGCTGACCTTCTCCGGGGCGAGCGCCTCGTTCAGCGTCTTGCGGAAGGCCAGCAGCGCCTCGGCGTCCACCTCGCGGTTCAGGTAGAAGTGCGGCGCCTCGCGCTTGCTCTCGGACAGCCGCTTGGCCGCGACCTTCTGGAAGCGGTTGAGCGGGACGGCCTCGACGTCCGCGTCCTCCGCGCGCGCCTGGGCGGGCGGGGCCGACGGCGCGGCGGCGGCCGGGGCGGCGGCCGGGGCGGCGGGGGCCTTGGCCGGGGCGCCGCCGCGGATCGCGGCCTCGATGTCGGCGCGGACGATGCGCCCGCCCGGACCCGAGCCGGTCAGCGTCGCCAGGTCGATGCCGTGGTCGCGGGCCAGCCGCCGCGCGAGCGGCGACGACGGCGGGCGGGTGGCCGCGGAGCGCTCCGGCGCCCGTGCCGCGGGCGCGGCGGACGCCGGCTCCGCCGCGGGCTCGCTCTCGGGTGCGGCGGCCTCGGGCTCGGCCTCGGCCTCCGGCCGCGGTTCCGGTTCCGGCTCGCCGGCCGGTTCCGCCGGGGCGGTCTGCTTGGCGCCGCCCGCCGGCGCGATCCGGGCGATCGGCGCGCCGATCGCGGCGGACTCGCCCTCGGGGACCAGGATCTCTTCGAGCACGCCGGCCTCGTAGGCCTCGAACTCCATGACCGCCTTGTCGGTCTCGATGTCGACGATCACGTCGCCGACCGCGACCTCGTCCCCCGGCTTCTTCTGCCAGGAGCTGATGACGCCCTCCTCCATGGTGTCGGAGAGGCGGGGCATGAGGATGTCGGTCATGACGCGTTCTCCAGGGCACGGCCCGTCGCGCGGAGCGTGTCGCGGACGGCGGTGAGCAGGGACTCGGCGGACGGCAGCGCGGCCGACTCCAGGGACTTGGCGTAGGGGAGCGGCACCTCGGCCATCGCGACCCGGCGGACCGGGGCGTCCAGCCAGTCGAACGCGCCCTCCTGGATCGTCGCGGCGATCTCGGCGCCGATGCCGTAGGTGAGCCAGTCGTCCTCGGCGACGACCGCGCAGTGCGTCTTGCGGACGGACTCCACGATCGTCTGCCGGTCCAGCGGGCGGAGGCTGCGCAGGTCGACGACCTCGGCGGAGACGCCCTCGGCGGCGAGCTTCTCGGCGACCTCGCCGGCCACCCGGGCCATCCGGGAGTAGCCGATGATCGTGATGTCGGTGCCCTCGCGGGTGACGCCGGCGCGGCCGATCTCGGCGGGCTCGATGTCCTCGATCTCGCCGGGCACCTCGGCCTTGGTGTTGTAGAGCGCGAGGTTCTCCAGGAACAGCACCGGGTCGTCGTCGCGGATCGCGGCCTTCAGCATCGCGGACGCCTCGGCCGGCGTGGACGGCGCGATCACCTTCAGGCCGGGGATGAACGAGTAGAACAGCTCGACGTTCTGCGAGTGCGTGGCGCCGAGCTGCTGCCCGCCGCCGCCCGGCGTGCGGATCACCATCGGGACGCTGGACTGCCCGCCGAACATCCCGTAGATCTTCGCGGCGTGGTTGACGATCTGGTCCAGCGCCAGCAGCGAGAAGTTGATCGTCATGATCTCCACCACCGGGCGCAGGCCGAGCATCGCGGCGCCGATCGCGGCGCCGACGAACCCCTCCTCGGCGATCGGGGTGTCGCGGACCCGCTTCGGCCCGAACTCCTTCAGCAGCCCTTCGGTGATCTTGTAGGAACCCTCGAAGAGCCCGATCTCCTCGCCCATCAGGAAGACGTTCTCGTCCCGCAGCATCTCGGCGCGGAGCGTGTCCCGGAGGGCCTGGCGGTAGGTCAGGGTTGCCATGGGGGTGCCTCTCAGGAACGGAATACGGGGTCGGCGGGGAACCGGCGGAGGTCGCCCGGGACCGGGGTGGCGTAGGTGTAGTCGAACAGCGTGGAGACCTCGGGCTCGGGGCTCTCGTCGGCGAACTTCGCCGCCGCGTCGACCTCGGCCGTGACCTCCTCGTCGAGCCGCTCGCGCTCCTCGTGGGAGAGGATCCCGGCCTCCTCCAGGTCCAGCGCCATCTTGGCGAGGGGGTCGGCGGCCTTCAGCGCGTCCTTCTCCTCCTTGCTCCGGTAGCGGGCCGGGTCGACGACCGAGTGGCCCTTGAGCCGGGGGCTGAGCGTCTCCAGCAGGTAGGGCTTGCTCTCGGACCGGGCGCGCTCGACGGCGGCGCGGGCGGCGTCGCGCACCGCGACCACGTCGGTGCCGTCCACGCGGGCGCTCTCCATGCGGTAGGCGGCGCCGCGCTTGTACAGCTCGGGCTCGGCGGACGACTTCTCCACGCTGGTGCCCATACCCAGGCCGTTGTTGATCACAACGAAGACGATGGGGAGGTCCCACAGGCCCGCGATGTTCAGCGACTCGTGGAACGCACCGATCGCGGCCGTCCCGTCGCCCATCTGGCACATGACGACCTCGTCGCCGCCCTTGTAGGAGACGGCGAGCGCCGCGCCGGTCGCGAGCGGCAGCTGGCCGCCGACGATGCCGTACCCGCCGAGCAGCCGCGTCTCGGTGTCGAACAGGTGCATCGACCCGCCCCACCCCTTGGACACGCCGGTGGACCGCCCGTACAGCTCGGCCATGACGCGGTCGGCGCCGATGCCCTTGGCGATCGCGTAGCCGTGCTCGCGGTAGTTCGCGAACAGGTAGTCGGTGGGGCGCAGCGCGGCCAGCAGCCCGACGACCGTGGCCTCCTCACCGAGGTTCAGGTGGCAGTAGCCGCCGATCTTCGCCTCGGTGTACGCGCGGGCGGCCCGCTCCTCGAACCGCCTGATCAGCAGCATCTGCCGGTAGTAGCCGACGAGCGTCTCGGCGTCCTCCGCCGGGACCTTCGGCGGCGCCGCGGCGGCCTCGGGCTCGGCGCCCTTGCCGCCGCGCGTTCTCCGGCCTCGCGCCGGAGCGGCCTTGACGGTCTCAGCCATCGGCGACCCTTCCTCTGTCCGGGGCAGCGCCGTAGGATCGCCACAGCACTCCCGATCATCGTTGATCTATGATCGATCATATTCCACGGAGTCAGGATTCGCCTACCCCATCACGAGGTACTTACCCATCGTGGCGCTACGATCGAGTTTCGTGAACCCGCCCGCCCAGCTGCTGCGCACCGGACTCGCCGACCAGATCCGGGAGTTCATCGTGGAGGGCATCAGCTCGGGCCGGTGGGAGCCGGGCGAACGCGTCGTCGAGCGCCGCATCGCCGCCGAGCTGGGGGTCAGCCAGGGGCCGGTCCGCGAGGCGCTGCGCCAGCTGGAGGCGCAGCGGCTGATCGAGTCGCTGCCGAACCGCGGCGCCCGCGTCCGCGACTTCACCGAACGCGACCTCGCCGAGATCTTCCCCGTCCGCGCCGGGCTGGAGCGGACCGCCGTGGAGCTGGCGCTGCCCAGCCTGGCCGGCTGCGTGGACGCCCTGGAGGAGCGCAACGACCGGCTGGCCCGCGCCGCGCGGGACGGCGACCTGCAGGAGCAGCTGCGGCTGAGCATCGCGTTCCATCGCGAGATCGTCGAGTCGGCCGGGAACCGGCTGCTCGTCTCGGTGTGGGAGGGCCTCGGCATCGAGCTGTGGACGACCCTGTCCCTGCGCCTCCACCACACGGAGATCTACTCCAAGTCGGCGGAGCACGCGGAGCTGATCGAGGCGTTCCGCCGCGGCGACCCGGAGGCGCCGCAGCTCCTGCACGACCACGTGATGAACTACGCGCCCCAGTGATCGGACGCCGGTAGCGGGCGCGGTCACTCCGCCGCGCGGTACGCCTTCGTGAGCTGCGCCTCCGCGTCGTCCAGGTAGGAGCGCAGCTCGCGCTCGGCCGCCGCGGTGTCGCCCCGCGCGATCAGCTCGCAGAGGGACCGGTTGCGGGCGAGGTACGGCTCGTGGAACTCGCGCGGCGAGCCCATCTCGTGGAAGACGAGCCGCATCTCGGCGAGCAGGTGCCGGATCATCTCGTCCACCCGGGGGCTGCCCACCAGCGCGGCGAGGGCCTGGTGGAAGCGGATGTCGGCGGTGCCCACGTCGGCCCAGCGGCCCGCCGCGGCGGCGCGCTCGCCGTCCAGCACCGCCGCCTCCAGCCGGGCGAGGGCCTCGCGCGGCGCGTCCGGGGCGCAGCGCACCCCCTCGCACTCCAGGATCCGCCGGACGCGGTACAGGTCGGCGAGGCCGTCGGCCGTGACGCGGCGCACGAACACGCCGCGGTTGAACTCGTGGACGAGCAGCCGCTCCTGGACGAGCAGCCGGAACGCCTCGCGCATCGTGTTGCGGGACACCTTCACGGCGCGGCACAGGTCCTCCTCGGGGAGCCGCGCGCCGGGCACCAGGCGCCCGTCGGTGATCTGCTCGCGGAGCAGGTCGGCGACCCGCGCCGCGGTGCTCGACCGGTCCAGGCCGTGCCGCGCCGCCGCGATCTCGTCCAGCCAGGACTCCGCCATCGACCGCCCTCCCGCAGGTGTGAGGGCCAGGGTATCCCATCGCGCGGAAAATCTCTCAACAAGGGGATTGATGGATTGTTGAACAATCTCTACTCTGACGGAAATGCCGACCCCCGGAAGGGCCACCTCCATGACGGACCGGACCACCCTCGACACGACCCCGGCACCACCCGTCACCTCCCGCCGCGGCGCGCTGATCGGCGCCATGTTCCTGATGGCCACCAGCGCCATCGGCCCCGGCTTCATCACCCAGACCACCGTGTTCACCGCCCAGATCGGCGCCGCGTTCGCGTTCGCGATCGTCGTGTCCGTGCTGGTGGACATCGCGATCCAGCTGAACGTGTGGCGCGTCGTCGGCGTGTCCGGGATGCGGGCCCAGGAGCTCGGCAACCGCGTGCTGCCCGGCGCCGGCTACGGCCTCGCCGCCCTCGACGTCTTCGGCGGGCTCGTCTTCAACATCGGCAACATCGCCGGCACCGCGCTCGGGCTGAACGCGCTCCTCGGCCTGGACGTCAAGATCGGCGGCGGGCTGTCCGCGCTGGTCGCCATCGCGATCTTCCTGATCCGCCGCGCGGGCGTCGCGATGGACCGGATCGTCGTCGTGCTCGGCGGCGCGATGATCCTGCTGACGCTGTACGTGGCGATCGTGTCCGACCCGCCGCTCGGCGACGCGCTGAAGCAGAGCGTCGCGCCCGAGACCCTCGACTTCCTGATCATCACCACCCTCATCGGCGGGACGGTCGGCGGCTACATCACCTACGCGGGCGCCCACCGGATGATCGAGTCGGGGCTGACCGGCGCCGGGCACGTCCGGGAGATCAACCGCAGCGCCGTCACCGGCATCCTCGTCACCGGCGTCATGCGGGTGCTGCTGTTCCTCGCCGTCCTCGGCGTCGTCGCCGGCGGGTTCACGCTCGCCAAGGAGAACGCCCCGGCGTCGGCGTTCGAGCACGCCGCCGGCGAGGCCGGGCTGCGCGTCTTCGGGCTGATCATGTGGTCGGCCGCGATCACCTCGGTGATCGGCGCGTCCTACACCTCGGTGTCGTTCCTGGTCTCGTTCTCCTCGTTCGTCGAACGGCACCGCAACCGCCTGGTCGTGGCGTTCATCCTCGTCTCCGCGAGCATCTACCTCGCGATCGGCACCGCGCCGGCCAAGCTGCTCATCCTCGCGGGCGCGCTCAACGGGCTGATCCTGCCGTTCGGCCTCGCGGTGCTGCTGTGGGCCGCCGGGCGCCGCCGCGACCTGCTCGGCGGCTACCGGTACCCGGCCTGGCTGCTCGCCCTCGGCGCCGCCGCCTGGCTGCTGTCCCTCTACCTGGGCTGGAACTCGCTGTCCGAACTCGGCGACCTGTGGAGCTGACGGGTGCGGATCCTCCCGAACGGCGACGCGGCGCTGCTGGTCGAACCACCGGACCCGGCGGGCCTGTACGCGGCGCTGGCCGCGTCCCCGCCGCCCGGCGTCGCCGACGTCGTCCCGGCGGCCCGCACGCTGACGCTGCTGCTCGACCCGTTCGCCGACCCGGCCGCGGTCGCCGCCGCCGTGCGCGCCGCCCGGCCGGGCACGGCGGGCGGCGGCGCCGGCGCCGTCGAGATCCCCGTCGTCTACGACGGGGCGGACCTCGCGGAGGTCGCCGGCCGCACCGGGCTCACCCCGGCGGAGGTCGTCGCCGCGCACACCGGGACCCCGTGGCGGGTCGCGTTCACCGGGTTCGCGCCCGGCTTCGGCTACCTGGAGGGCGGCGACCCGCGGCTGGACGTCCCGCGCCGCGCCGTCCCGCGCGTCCGCGTCCCGGCGGGCGCGGTCGGCCTCGCCGGACGCTTCAGCGGCGTCTACCCGGCCGAGTCCCCGGGCGGCTGGCAGCTCATAGGGCGCACGGAGGCCGTCCTATGGGACCTCGACCGCGACCCGCCGGCCCTGCTCCGCCCCGGAATCTCGGTTCGTTTCGTCGAGCGGGAACCATGAAGCGGGGATTGGACGTTCTCAGCACAGGGCCCCTGGCGACAGTCCAGGATCTGGGCCGACCGGGTCACGCGGCGCTCGGCGTGGGGGTGTCGGGCGCCGCGGACCCGGTTTCACTTCGCCTCGCCAACCGCGCCGTGGGCAACCCCGCCGGCGCCGCCGCGATCGAGGTCACCTTCGGCGGGCTGCGCGTCCGCTGCCGCGGCGCGATCTTCGCCGCGGTCACCGGAGCGCCCGCCCCGCTGCTGGTGGACGGGCGTCCCGAGGCGCCCTACTCGGTGCTCCGCCTCCCGGACGGCGCCGAACTCCGCATGGGCGTGCCGCCGTCCGGCCTGCGCAGCTACCTGGCGGTGCGCGGCGGGGTCGCCGTCCCGCCCGTCCTCGGCTCCCGCTCCACCGACACGCTCGCCGGCCTCGGCCCCGGCCCGCTCAAGCCCGGCGACCTGCTCCCGGTCGGCCCGCCGCCCCGCGCGGCCCCGCTGCTGGACGTCCTGCCCGTCCGCCCGCCGCCGTCCGGCGACCTCGAACTCCGCGCGGTGCCCGGCCCGCGCGCCGACTGGTTCGCGCCCGGCGCGCCGGGCACGCTCTTCACCGCCGCCTACACGGTGACCAGCGACGTCGACCGCGTCGGCATGCGCCTCGACGGCCCGGTCCTGGCCCGCGCGGAGCACGGCGAACTGCCCAGCGAGGGGACGGTCACCGGGGCGCTCCAGGTGCCGCCGTCCGGGCGGCCCGTGCTGTTCCTCGCCGACCACCCGCTGACCGGCGGGTATCCCGTCATCGCGGTGGTCGCGTCCGCCGACATCGGGCGCGCCGCCCAGGCCCGGCCCGGCCAGCGGCTCCGCTTCCGGCCGCACCCGGCCCCGACCCTCGGAAAGGACCTGCCATGACCGCACCCATCGACCCGGGACCGCTCAGCCCCGGCCAGGCCAGGGCGCTGTTCCGGGCCGGCCTCCGCGTCCCCACCTCCGGCTGGTGCGCGGGCTGGACGCAGGCGAACCTGATCAGCGTCCCCCGCGAGTACGCCTACGACCTGCTGCTGTTCGCCCAGCGCAACCCCAAGCCGTGCCCGGTCCTGGACGTCACCGAACCCGGCGGGACGTCCGCCTCCCTGTTCGCCGGCGACCTGCGCACCGACCTGCCCGGCTACGTCGTCTACGAGCACGGCGAGCCGGTCGCGGAGGCGGCCGACGTGACCCGGTACTGGCGCGACGACCTCGTCTCGTTCCTCATCGGCTGCAGCTTCACGTTCGAGGACGCGCTGCGGGAGGCCGGCGTCCCCGTCCGGCACATCGAGCAGAACCGCAACGTCCCGATGTACCGGACGAACCGGATGTGCCGCCGCGCCGGCGAGTTCGGCGGCCCGCTCGTGGTGTCGATGCGCCCGATCCCCGCCGCGCAGGTGGCGGACGCCGTGCGGGTGACGGCCCGGTACCCGTCCGTGCACGGCGCGCCCGTGCACGTCGGCGACCCCGTCGAGCTCGGCATCGACGACCTGGACGCGCCCGACTTCGGCGATCCGGTCGATGTCCGGGTGGACGAGATCCCGGTGTTCTGGGCGTGCGGCGTGACCCCGCAGGCGGCGGTGATGGCGTCCCGCCCGAAGCTCGCCATCGGGCACGCGCCCGGCCACATGGCGATCACCGACGCCCGCGACACCCGGTACCTGGTTCCGTGACTCCGGCATAGGCTGCGTCCTATGCCCGAGACCGTCGCCCCCGGCGACCGCCTGGGGGACCGCTACCGCCTGGAGCGCCCCCTCGGCGCCGGCGGCATGGCGACCGTCTGGCGCGCGGTCGACCTCGTGCTCGACCGCGCCGTCGCCGTCAAGGTGCCCAAGGAGGGCTGGCCCGAGGAGTTCACGCGGCGGCTGCGCCAGGAGGCCAAGGCCGCCGCCGGGCTCACCCACCCCAGCATCACCGGCGTCTACGACTACGGCGAGCACCGGGCCGACCCGGAGCAGGAGCCGTCTGACGGGGCGCCCTCCCAGGAGGAGCAGGGTTCGGTGCCGTATGTGGTCATGGAGCTGCTGGACGGGGAGAGCCTCGCCGCGCGCCTGGCCCGCGGCCCCCTGCCCTGGGGCGAGGCGGCCGGAGTCTGCGCCCGCGTCGCCGACGCGCTGGCCGCCGCGCACGCCGCCGGCGTCGTCCACCGCGACATCAAGCCCGCGAACATCTTCCTCGCCTCGGTCGGCGTGAAGGTCCTCGACTTCGGCATCGCCTTCACCGGCCCGTCCACGGCCGGCGGCCCCGTCCTCGGCACGCCCGCGTACGTCGCGCCGGAGCTCATGACCGGCGCGCCGCCGACCCCGGCCGCCGACATGTACTCGCTGGGCGTCGTCCTCCGCGAATGCCTGCCCGACGACGCCGAAGTGCCGGACGAGGTCGCCGCCCTCACCCGGGACTGCCTGCACGAAGACCCGGAGACGCGGCCCACCGCCCGCGAGGCGGCCCGTGTTCTGGCCGACGCGGCCGGAGTCCAGCTGGTCCGGCCCCCTTCGTCCGGCGCCGCCGGCCTGCCCGCCGACCAGGGCCGCTGGGTGCTCGGGCGGCCGCAGGGCGGGGATGCGCCGGCCGCTGAGCAGGCGCGCGCCGGGGCAGCGGACGAGCCCGCCCCGGCCGGCGCTCCGCCCGGCGGGACGGCGGGGCCGCAGCCGACGCGCGTCCTGGACGAACCGCTGCCCGCCGAGCCGCCGCCCGCCGAGCCGCCGTCCGCGGACCCGGCGGTGTCCGCGCGGAAGCCGCTGATCATCGCGGGGGCCGCGGTCGGGGCGGTGGCGCTGGCGGCCGTGCTGCTGGCCGCGCTCGCGCCCGGTTCGCCCCGGGAGACCGCCGCGCGGCCGTCCGCGAACCCGTCCGAGAGCCCGTCCGGGAAGCAGCCCGCGGCGGTGGCGTGCTCGGTGTCCTACCGGGTCGACGGGACGTGGCCGCAGGGCTTCCAGGCGACGGTGCGCATCACGAACCTCGGCGACGGCGAGATCGACGGCTGGCGGCTCGGCTTCGAGTTCCCGGACGGCCAGGCGATCACGCAGCTGTGGAACGGCAGCCAGTTGCAGGACGGCTCCTCCGTGACGGTGACGGCGGCCGACTGGAACCGGTCGATCCCGCCGCACGGCACCGCCGAGTTCGGCTTCCTCGGCCGCCAGGACGGGGCGAACGGCGCACCCGAGAGGTTCACCCTGAACGGCGGCGAGTGCAGCGGCTGAGCCCCCACTGGGAGCGCTCCCAGATCGTTCGCGCAGGTCAGCGCCGATTTCTCCGAATTGATGCCGGGCGACCTATTGTGTCGCCCCTGGTCGAGGACTTAGCATCCGGATCAATCGAAGCGCTTCGACAATTCGACAGCCACGGCGGTCCCACCCCGGAGGAATCCCATGATCAAGGCAGGCAGGAGCGCGGCCGTCCTCGCCGCCCTCGCCGCGGCGGCGCTCTCGCTCACCGCGTGCGGCGGCGACGACGACGGCGGCGGCTCCGGCGGCAAGGAACTGAAGCTCTGGCACTACGAGTCCCCGGACAGCGCCATGGGCAAGGCGTGGAACGAGGCCATCAAGGAGTTCGAGGCCACCCACCCCGGCGTGAAGGTCAAGTTCGAGGAGAAGGGCTTCGAGCAGATCCAGAAGACCGCGCCGATGGTCCTCAACTCCAAGGACGCCCCCGACATCATGGAGTACAACAAGGGCAACGCGACCGCCGGCCTGCTGTCCAAGCAGGGCCTGCTGACCGATCTCACGTCCGAGGTCACCAAGCGCGGCTGGGACAAGCTGATCAGCCCCAACGTCCAGGTCACCGCCAAGTACGACGCCAAGGGCACGATGGGCGGCGACAAGTGGTTCGGGGTCCCGAACTACGCCGAGTACCTGCAGGTCTACTACAACAAGGACCTGTTCAAGAAGTACGACGTCGAGATCCCGACGACGTTCGACGAGCTGACCGCGGCGATGGACAAGTTCGTCGCGAAGGGCGTCACGCCGCTGACCAACGCGGGCGCCGAGTACATGGCCCACCAGTTCGTCTACCAGCTCGCCCTCGACAAGGCCGACCAGAACTGGGTGAGCGCCTACCAGCGCTACACCGGCAAGGTCGACTTCCACGACGCCGCCTGGACGTACGGGGCGAGCACCTTCGCCGACTGGGTGAAGAAGGGCTACATCGCCAAGAACTCGGTCAGCCTCAAGGCGGAGGACGCGGGCGTCGCGTTCATGAGCGGCAAGTTCCCGATGATGTTCTCGGGCAGCTGGTGGTTCGGCCGGGTCGCGGCCGAGGCGAAGTTCGACTGGGAGACCGCCGTGTGGCCCGGCGCGAAGATGACGCTCGGCTCGGGCGGGAACCTGTGGGTCGTCCCGAAGGGCTCGGAGAACAAGCAGCTCGCCTACGACTTCATCGACATCACGATGAAGAAGAAGGTGCAGAACATCCTCGGCAACGCGGGCGGCATCCCGGTCGCGGCGGACCCGTCCGCGATCACCGAGCCGAAGGCCGAGAAGCTCATCGAGGACTTCGACGGGCTCGCGCAGTCCGGCGGCCTCGCCTACTACCCGGACTGGCCCGTCGCCGGCTTCTACGACGTGTGGGTGTCGCAGACGCAGAAGCTGATGAACGGCGAGTCGCCGAGCAAGGTCCTGGGCAACGTCCAGAAGGAGTACGAGGAGGGCCTGCCCAAGTGACGGCGCAGGGCCGCGGCCGGTCGCGGGAGCAGTGGGGCTACCTGCTCTACCTGCTCCCCGGCCTGCTCCTCTTCACCGCCGTCATCGGCGTGCCGTTCCTGATGAACATCGGGACGAGCTTCACCGAGTGGACGGGCGTCGGAACCCCGTCCTGGATCGGCCTCGGCAACTACCGGGAGCTGGTGAAGGACGAGCAGTTCTGGGCGTCCTTCGGGCACAACGCGCTGATCATCCTGGGGATGGCGGTCATCCCGACGATGATCGGCCTGGTGCTCGCGGCCGCGCTGACCGACCTGATCGGCCGGCACTTCGGGCCGCGGACGGCGAGCGTCCTGCGCGCCTGCGTCTACCTGCCGCAGGTGCTGCCGATCGTCATCGCGGGCGTCGTGTGGAGCTGGCTGCTGGCGCCCGAGGACGGCGCGGTGAACGCGCTGCTCGGCAAGCTCGGCCTCGGCTCGCTGGCGCACGACTGGCTCGGCGACCCGGCGACCGCGCTGTGGAGCGTCATCGGGGTGATGGTGTGGATCCAGATCGGGTTCCCGCTGGTCATCTTCATGTCGGGGCTGCAGCGGGTCGACCCGTCGCTGTACGAGGCGGCGGAGATCGACGGCGCAACCTGGGGCCGGCGGTTCTGGCACATCACGGTCCCGCAGATCCGGCCGGAGATCTTCGTCGTGCTGCTGTGGACGACGATCGCCGCGCTGAAGGCGTTCGCGCAGATCTTCGTCTTGACGAAGGGCGGTCCGGGCGGCGCGACGAACGTCCCGTCGTACTACTCCTGGGTCAACTTCTTCGAGAAGTCGGACGTGGGCTACGGCTCGGCGATCGCGACCGTGCTGACGCTCGTCATCATCGCGCTGACCGTCGTCTTCCTCCGCATGCAGGGGCGCGATCTGGAGGAGGCCCCCCGATGACGGCGACGCTGACAGAGAAGGCGGGCGCGCCGCCGCGCACCGGGCGGGGCAAGGCGCGCCGCCGCCGGCGGGGTCCGTCCGCCTACGCGGTGCTGGTGGCGCTGACCGCGTTCGCCGGCGTGATGCTGATCCCGTTCGTGGTGGTGCTCTTCAACGCGCTGAAGACGCCGCAGGAGTACTCCACCGAAGGACCGCTGTCACCGCCGGACGGGTTCAACCTGGACGCCGTCCGCGCGTTCTGGGAGCGGACCGACTTCGGCAACGTCCTGCTGAACAGCGTGCTGATCAGCGGCTCCGTCGCCGTCCTCGCCGTCCTGCTGTCGGTGCTGAACGCCTACGCGCTCGGCATCGGCCGGATCAAGGGGCGGATGTGGGTCCTGGTCCTGCTGCTGATGGCGAACACCGTGCCGCAGGAGGCGCTCGTCTACCCGCTGTACTACCTCTCCAAGCAGGTCGGCCTCTACGACACGAAGCTCAGCGTGATCATCGTGTTCACGGTGATCCAGTCCGCGTTCGGCACCTACCTGCTCTCGTCGGTGCTGTCGGCGTTCCCGCGCCCGCTGCTGGAGGCGGCCCGCATCGACGGCGCCGGCCGCCGGCAGATCCTGTGGCGGGTGGTCGTCCCGGTCGTGCGGCCGACGCTGTCGGTGCTGCTCGTCTTCTTCTTCGTGTGGACCTGGAACGAGTTCCTCATCCCCATGACCTTCCTGATCTCCAATGAGAACCAGACGGTCTCGGTCGCGCTCGGCGTGCTGCAGGGCCAGCGGCTCATGGACGCCACCATGTCCAGCGCCGCGTCACTGCTCGGCCTTCTCCCGACCGTCGTCTTCTTCCTCATCTTCCAGCGCACCCTTGCGCGCGGACTCACTGCGGGGGCCATCAAATAATGAAGTTCAGCGACGGCTACTGGATGATGCGCGAGGGTGTGCACGCCTTTCATCCGGTGGAGGTCCTCGACGTCGACGCCGGGCCGAACTCGTTCACGGTGTACGCGCCCGTCCACCGCATCCGGCACCGGGGCGATCTGCTCAAGGGACCGGTGGTGACGGTGACGTGCGAGTCGCCGATGCCGGACGTCATCGGCGTCACCCTCACGCATTTCGCGGGGGAGAGGCGGCGCGGCCCGGATTTCGAGCTGGCCGCCGACCCGGCCGGGGAGGTGTCCGTCGACGGTGACGCGGCGACCCTCACATCCGGCGCGCTGTCGGTGCGCGTCGGGTGCGGGGAGGAATGGTGCGTCGACTTCCTCGCGGACGGGCGCCGGCTGACCGGCAGCTCGCCCAAGGCGCAGGCCGTCATCGACACCGACGACGGACGCCACTATGTGCGGGAGCAGCTCGACCTGGGCGTCGACCACTTCGTGTACGGGCTCGGCGAGCGGTTCGGGCCGCTGGTGAAGAACGGCCAGTCCGTGGACGTGTGGAACGCCGACGGCGGGACGGCCAGCGAGCAGGCGTACAAGAACGTGCCGTTCTACCTGACCAACGCGGGATACGGCGTGTTCGTCGACCATCCCGGGCGGGTGTCGTTCGAGGTGGCCTCGGAGGCCGTGGCCCGGACGCAGTTCAGCGTCGAGGGCCAGTCGATGCGGTACTTCGTCATCTACGGGCCGTCGCCGAAGGAGATCCTGCGCAAGTACACCGCGCTCACCGGCCGGCCCGCGCGGGTCCCGGACTGGTCGTTCGGGCTGTGGCTGTCCACCTCGTTCACCACGGACTACGACGAGGAGACCGTCACCTCGTTCATCGACGGGATGGCGTCGCGGAGGCTGCCGCTGAGCGTGTTCCATTTCGACTGCTTCTGGATGCGCGAGTTCCAGTGGTGCGACTTCGAGTGGGATCCGCGGGTGTTCCCCGACCCGGAGGGGATGCTGCGGCGGCTGCGCGAGCGCGGGCTGCGGATCTGCGTGTGGATCAACCCGTACATCGGGCAGCGGTCGCCCCTGTTCGAGGAGGGGCGCGCGCACGGCTACCTGCTGAAGCGTCCGAACGGCGACGTGTGGCAATGGGACAAGTGGCAGCCGGGACTCGCCGTCGTCGACTTCACCAACCCCGAGGCGCGGGAATGGTACGCGGGCAAGCTCGAAGCGCTCCTCGACATGGGCGTGGACTGCTTCAAGACCGACTTCGGCGAGCGCATCCCCACGGACGTCGTCTACCACGACGGCTCCGACCCGGAACGCGCCCACAACTACTACACCTATCTCTACAACCAGACCGTCTTCGATCTGCTGCGCAAGAAGCGGGGAGAGGGCGAGGCCGTGGTCTTCGCCCGGTCCGCCACGGCCGGGGGGCAGCGTTTCCCCGTGCACTGGGGCGGCGACTGCGAGTCGACGTTCGAGGCGATGGGGGAGAGCCTGCGCGGCGGCCTGTCCCTGGGCATGTCGGGCTTCGGGTACTGGAGCCACGACATCGGCGGTTTCGAGGGGACGCCCGATCCGGCGCTGTTCAAGCGGTGGATCGCGTTCGGCATGCTGTCCTCGCACAGCCGGCTGCACGGAAGCCACTCCTACCGGGTGCCGTGGCTGTTCGACGAGGAGTCGGTGGACGTCCTGCGCGACTTCACCCGGTTGAAGATGCGGCTCATGCCCTACCTGGCCGGCGCCGCCCGGCAGGCGTCCGAGGAAGGGCTGCCGATGATGCGGGCGATGGTCGTCGAGTTCCCGGACGACCCCGCCTGCACGCACCTGGAACGCCAGTACATGCTCGGCGACGACCTCCTCGTCGCACCGGTGTTCTCCTCGGACGGCGACGTCTCCTACTACGTGCCGGAGGGCGTGTGGACGCACTACCTCACCGGCGAACGCGTCGAGGGAGGCCGATGGGTTCGCGAACGGCACGGCTTCGGTAGTGTTCCCCTGCTCGTCCGTCCGGGTGCGGTCATCCCCGAGGGCGCGGTGGAGGACCGTCCCGAGTACGACTTCGCGCACGGCGTCACGCTGCGCGTCTACGAGCCGGCCGATGGGGCCGCCGTCGTCGTCCGGGCCGGCGACGCCGCGTTCACCGTGGTGAGAAACGGTGAAAACGTGCGCGTGACGGGCGAGGGAGCCTGGAACGTCCTTCTCGTCAACGCACGCGTGGCGGCCGTGCAGGGCGGCGAGCCTTCGGAGCATCCGCACGGTGTTCTCATCAAAGCGGCCGGCGGCGAGCTGGTCATGACTCTGGAAGAGGAGAACTGATGGGGTTCCCGGAAGGGTTCCTGTGGGGTGCGGCCACCGCCGCCTACCAGATCGAGGGAGCGGCACAAGAGGACGGCAGGGCGCCGTCCATCTGGGACACGTTCAGCCACACGCCGGGCAAGGTCCTCAACGGGGACACCGGCGACGTCGCGACCGACCACTACCACCGGTGGCAGGAGGACGTCGCGACGATGGCCGCGCTCGGCCTCGGCGCCTACCGGTTCTCGATCTCCTGGTCGCGCGTCCTGCCGGACGGCACGCCCAACCAGAAGGGCCTCGACTTCTACTCCCGCCTGGTCGACGAGCTGCTCGACCACGGCATCGCCCCGGTCGCGACCCTCTACCACTGGGACCTCCCGCAGGACCTGGAGGACGCGGGCGGCTGGCCGGAGCGCGACACCGCCCGCCGGTTCGCCGACTACGCCGAGCGGATCGGGCGCGTGCTCGGCGACCGCGTCCACACCTGGACGACGCTGAACGAGCCGTGGTGCTCGGCGTTCCTCGGCTACGCGGCCGGGGTGCACGCCCCCGGCCGCGTCGACCCGGCGGCCGCGCTCGCCGCCGCCCACCACCTCAACCTCGCGCACGGCCTGGCCGTGCGGGCGCTGCGCGGCGTGACCTCGCCGACCGCGCGGCACTCCGTCACCCTCAACCTGCACCACCTGCGCGGCGACGCCGAGGCCGTCCGCCAGGTGGACGCCGTCGCCAACCGCGTGTTCCTGGACCCGATGCTCGGCAACGGCTACCCCGCCGACCTGCTGGACGACACGGCCTCCATCACCGACTGGGGCTTCGTCCGGGACGGCGACGAGGCGATCATCGCCGCGCCGCTCGACGTGCTCGGCGTCAACTACTACTCGCCGACCCTCGTCCGGGTGTGGGACGGGACGTCGCCGCGCGAGCACGCCGACGGGCACCGGCAGGGCGCGGCGACGCCGTTCGTCGGCTGCGACCGCGTCGAGTTCGCCGAGCAGCCCGGCCCCTACACGGAGATGGGCTGGCCGATCGACGCGGCCGGCATGGAGGAGCTGCTGCTGCGGCTGCACCGCGAGTACCCGCACGTCCCGCTGATGGTCACCGAGAACGGCGCCGCGTTCGCCGACGAGGTGGAGGACGGCCGGGTCCGCGACCAGCGGCGCATCGCCTACCTGCGCGACCACATCGCGGCGGTGGAGCGGGCCTGCGCGGCCGGCGCCGACGTCCGCGGCTACTTCGCCTGGTCGCTGCTGGACAACTTCGAATGGGCCTACGGCTACTCCAAGCGGTTCGGCCTCGTCCACGTCGACTACGCGACCGGGAAACGCACGTGGAAGGACAGCGCCCACTGGTACCGGGACACCATCGCCACCCATCGCGGGAGCCCATGAACCGGACACGCGCGCGGACCGCGGTGCTGGCCCTGTCCCTCGCCGCGTTCTGCTTCGTCACGACCGAGAGCCTGCCGATCGGGCTGCTCCGCCTCATCGCGGACGACCTGGACGTCACGCCCTCGGCCGTCGGGATGCTCGTCACCGGCTACGGCGTCGTCATCGCCGTCGTCTCCGTCCCGCTCGTCCGGATGACGTCCCGGGTGGGACGGCGGCGCCTGCTCACCGGCGTGATGCTGCTGTTCGTCGTGATGTCGTTCGCGTCGGCGGCGGCCCCCGGCTACGGCGCGCTGATGGGCGCCCGCGTGGCCACCGCGCTCGCCCAGGCGGTGTTCTGGCCGGTCGCCGCCGTCGCGGCGGCCGGGCTGTTCCCGCCGGAGCTGCGCGGGCGCGCCGCCGTCTACGTGTTCGCGGGCGGGTCGCTCGCCGTCGTCATCGGCGTCCCGCTCGGCACCTGGCTCGGCCGCGTCGCGGGCTGGCGGCCGTCGTTCGCCGCGCTCGGCGCGCTCTGCCTGCTGTCGCTCGCGGCCGTCGCCGCGCTGCTGCCCGGCGGCGACGCGGGCGGCGCGCACGCCGTCCCCGCGGCCCGCCCGGACGCGCGCCGCTTCCGGCTGCTGCTGGCGACGGTCGTGCTGGCCGTCGGCGGCGTGTTCACCTGCTTCACCTACATCACCGAGTTCCTCACCGGGGTCAGCGGCTTCCCCGGCTCGGCGATCAGCCCGCTGCTGCTCGCCAACGGCCTCGCCGACATCACCGGGCTGGCCATCGCCGGCGCCGTGGTGGACCGCGGCCCGCGCGCCCTGCTCGCCGCGGCGGCCGGCGTGCTCGCGGGCGGGATGCTGCTGCTGTTCCTGCTCGGCACGGCCGCGGTCCCGGCGGTCGGCGGGCTCGTCCTGCTCGGGCTCGGCCTGCCCGCCTTCGTGACCGCCATGCAGGCCCGCGTGCTGGAGTCGGCGCCCGGCGACACCGGTGTGGCCTCGGCCTGGACGGCGGCGGCGTTCAACGTCGGCATCGCCGGGGGCGCCCTGCTCGGCGGCGGGCTGCTACCGCTGACCGGGGTGCGCGGCACGGCGCTCGCCGGCGGGCTGCTGGCGGCCGCGGCGATCGCCGTGATCGGCCTGGAGCGGCCGTCCCGGACGGCGGTCCGGCCGCCGCCGGCCGCGGCTAGCATCGAACCCGCTTTGAATCGCTTCGACGCTGACGGGACGGTCCGTGGTCAAGATCACTGATGTGGCGCGGCACGCGGGAGTGTCGCCGAGCACGGTCTCCTACGTGCTGAGCGGCAAGCGCTCGATCTCCGAGGAGACGCGCCGCCGCGTCCGGGAGAGCATCCGCGAGCTGGGCTACCGCCCGCACGCCGGCGCCCGCGCGCTCGCCAGCAGCCGCTCCAACGTGCTCGCGCTGATGATCCCGCTGCGCTCGGGCATCGCGGTGCCCGTCGTGATGCAGTTCGCGGTGTCCGTGGTGACCGCCGCGCGCCGGCACGACCACGACGTCCTGCTGCTCACCCAGGAGGAGGGCGAGGACGGCCTGCGCCGCGTCGCCGACAGCGCGCTCGTCGACGCGCTGATCGTCATGGACGTCCAGATGAAGGATCCGCGGCTGCCGCTGCTGCGCTCCCTGGACCGGCCGAGCGTGCTCATCGGCTTCCCCGCCGACGCCGACGACCTGACCTGCATCGACCTCGACTTCCACGCCGCCGGCGCCGTCTGCGTCGAGCACCTGGCCGAGCTGGGGCACCGCGAGATCGCGCTGATCGGGTCGCCGCCCGAGGTGTACGCGCGGCAGACCGGCTACGCGCAGCGCGTCGCGGACGGGTTCGCCGAGGCGGTGCGCGCGCACGGGCTGAGCGGGGACGTCCACCCGTGCGAGGCGACCGCGGACGCCGCCCGGGAGCTGGTCGGACGTTTGCTCGCCGAGCGTCCCGGGCTGACCGGCGTCCTGGTCCACAACGAGCCGGTCGTCGGCACGGTGGTCCGGGCGCTGCGCGCGGCGGGGCGGCGCGTCCCCGAGGACGTGTCCGTCGTCGCGATGTGCCCGGACGAGATGGCCGAGCACGCCGAGCCGCCGCTGTCGTCCGTCGCGATCCCGGCCGAGGAGGTCGGCGGCCGCGCCGTCGACCTGCTGATGGCCAAGCTGGAGGGCGCTCCCGTCCCCGCGGCGACCCTGCTCCCGCCGACCCTGACCCGGCGCGCCAGCAGCGCGCCCGCCGCTCACTGACCACGACCCGACACCGACGAAAAGGAGGGCACAGGGCCTTTCGCGGTCCGTTATCGAAGCGCTTCGATTAGTCACTCGGGGGCCGAGCCAAGAGGAGAATCGGTGCACAGACCCCATCGAAATCCCCGTACCCCCGGCCGGCGCAGCCGGTCGCTGACCCTCGTCCTGGCCGCCGTGCTGGCGGCGCCCGTCGCGTGGGCGGCGCCCGCCGCCGCCCGCGAGACCTACCCGTTCCGCGATCCCGGGCTGCCGGTGGACGCCCGGGTGGCCGACCTGCTCGGCCGGCTCACGCTCGACGAGAAGATCTCCCTGCTGCACCAGTACCAGCCCGCCGTCCCGCGCCTCGGCATCGGCCGGTTCAAGACCGGGACGGAGGCGCTGCACGGCGTCGCGTGGTCCACCGACGTCCACGACAGCGGCGCGGTGGTGACCGCGAAGGGCACCGTGTTCCCGCAGTCGGTGGGGCTCGGCGCCACCTGGGACCCGGCGCTGCTGAAGAAGATCGGCTCCGCCGTCGGGGACGAGGCCCGCGGCTACAACAGCGAGAACCCCGACGTGTGGGGGCTGCAGCTGTGGGCGCCCGTCGTCAACCTGCTGCGCGACCCGCGCTGGGGCCGCAACGAGGAGGGCTACTCCGAGGACCCGCTGCTCACCGGCCTGCTCGCCGCCGCCTACGGGCACGGCATGGAAGGCGACGACCCCGACCACCTCAAGGCCGCGCCGGTGCTCAAGCACTACCTGGCGAACAACAACGAGATCCGCCGCGACCAGACCTCGTCCAGCCTGCGGCCCCGGGTAAAGAAGGAGTACGACGAGGTCCCGTTCAAGATCCCGATCTCGCGGGACGCGGCCACCGGGATCATGACGGCCTACAACCTGGTCAACGGCCGTCCCGCGACGGTCACGCCGGACGCCGGCGGCCTCGTCCGCTCGTGGACCGACCGGACGCTGTTCAACGTCACCGACGCCGGCGCGCCCAACAACATCGTCAACTCGCAGCAGTACTACCCCGACCTGGCCACCGGCGACGCGGCGATCGTGAAGGCGGGCGTGGACAGCTTCACCACCGACGACACGAACTCCTCCATCACCGTCAACGCGATCAAGGACGCGCTGTCGCGGGGGCTGCTGGCGGAGGCCGACGTCGACCGCGCCGTGCGGCACATCCTCAGCATCCGGGTGCGGCTCGGCGAGTTCGACCCGGGCGGCGGCCCCTACGGGAAGATCACCAAGGACGTGGTGGACAGCCCCGCGCACCGCGCCCTCGCCCGCAAGGCCGCGGCCGAGCAGATGGTGCTGCTGAAGAACGAGGGAAGGACGCTGCCGCTGTCGTCCGGCAAGGTCGCGGTCGTCGGGCAGCTGTCCGACACCCTCTACACCGACTGGTACTCCGGCTCGCTGCCGTACAAGGTCACACCGCTGGACGGCATCAAGAAGCGGGCCGGGTCGGTGACGTCCAGCGAGGGCGTCGACCGGATCGCCCTGAAGGACGTCTCCACCGGCAAGTACATCGCGGGCGGGACGGGCTCGGGCGCCGTCCTGAAGACCGGGCCGACCTCGGCCTCGGAGGTGACGGCCCAGTTCGACGTATTCGACTGGGGCCAGGGCATCGTGACGCTGCGCAGCGCCGCCAACGGCAAGACCGTCGGGCGCTACAACTGGGGCGACACGTTCGCCAACGACCAGGACCAGCCGAACGGATGGTTCGTCCAGCAGATGTTCAAGCTGGAGAAGCAGGACGGCGGCGACTACCTGCTCCGGTACGCCGGGTACGAGAAGGCGTACGACTGGGCCGAGCCGGCCAAGACGTACGTGAAGGCGCAGGACGACGGGACGCTCGTCCTCACCACGAAGGACGACGCCTCCCGGTTCGCCAGGGACGTCGTCAGCAGCGGCATCGACTCCGCGGTGAAGGCGGCAGCCGGCGCGGACACCGCCGTCGTCGTGGTCGGCAGCATGCCGTTCATCAACGGCCGCGAGGACCACGACCGGACGACGATGGCGCTGGCCGAAGGGCAGTCGGAGCTCATCAAGGCCGTCCGGAAGGCGAACCCGAACACCGTCGTCGTGGTGGAGAACAGCTACCCGACGACGCTGAACTGGGAGCAGGAGAACGTCCCGGCGATCCTGTGGACGAGCCATGCGGGCGCCGAGACGGGCAACGCCCTGGCGTCCATCCTGTTCGGTGACGAGAGCCCGTCGGGGAAGCTTCCGCAGACGTGGTACCGCTCGGAGAGCCAGCTGCCCGACATCCTCGAATACGACATCATCAAGTCGGACCGGACGTACCAGTACTTCAAGGGGAAGCCGCTCTACCCGTTCGGGTACGGCCTCTCCTACACCACGTTCCGGTACGGCAAGCCGCGGCTGAGCAGCCACTCCGTGGGACGCGACGGAACGGTCACCATCACCGTGCCGATCACCAACACGGGCAAGAAGGCCGGCGACGAGGTCGTCCAGCTCTACACGCACCAGCGGACGTCGCGGGTGAAGCAGCCGTTGAAGACGCTGCGCGCCTTCGACAAGGTCCACGTGGCGCCCGGGAGGACGGTCACCGCGAAATTCCGGCTGGCCGCCTCGGACCTCGCCGTCTGGGACGTCACCCGCGGCAGGTGGACGGTCGAGAAGTCGAAGCAGGACCTGCTGATCGGCTCCTCGTCCGCCGACATCCGGCAGCGCGCCGCGCTCAACGTGCGCGGCGAGCGCATCCCCGACCGCGATCTGTCGAAGCCGACCCGCGCCGCCGACTTCGACGACCAGAGCGGCGTCCGGCTGGTCGACGAGACGAAGGTGCAGGGCGACGCGGTCGCCGGCGCGGCGGACTCCTGGCTGAAGTTCGCCGGCGCCGACCTGGGCCGCTCCACCGGCCGCATCACCGCGCGGGTCGCGGGCACGTCGGCCACCACGATCCAGGTCCGCCTGGACCGCCCCGACGGCCCGCTCGCCGGAACGCTGAACGTCCCGTCCACCGGTGACGAGTACGCCTACAAGGAGGTCAGCGCCGAACTGGAGCACGCCCGCGGCGACCATGACGTGTATCTGGTCTTCGGCGGCGAAACCCGCCTGAGCTCCTTCTCCCTCACCCGATGAATCCCTCGGCCCGCCCCGGCTCGTCCGGGGCGGGCCGGACCGTCAGCCGAACTGGGCGAGGAGGTCGCCGGACGGGCCGTGGAAGCGCATGACGACGATGTCGCGGATGGCGATCGGCACCGTCGTCCCCCAGGAGCCGCGCCCGTCCTTGACGGTCATGGACCCCAGCGTGACGTCCCGGCCCTCGCGGGTGGTGAGCGACACCCGGTACGCGCCCGGCCGGTCCACCGCCGTCATCGTGACGAACAGCCAGGCGGGCGAGCCCTGGTACGCGAACACGTACCCGGCCGGCTCGGTGCTGACCCCGGTGACGGGGACCGTGCGCAGGTAGCTGCCGTGGGCGACGGCGAGAGCCCGGCGGTAGCCGTCGGCGAGCTGCCGGTCGCTCGCGGTCTTCTGCCAGACCGCGCCCCCGGCCGTCGCCGCGACGAGCACGGCCGCCGCGGCCAGCAGCAGGGCGTTGCGCAGGCGCTTCGGGCGGTGGCGGCGCAGCATGGGCGCGAGCGTGGCGGCCTCGAAGCCGGCGGGCGGCTGCCGTTCCGGGACGAGCCGGAGCAGTTCGTCGACGAGCGCCGTCTGCGCCTCCAGCTCGCGGTGGCACCGGCCGCAGCCGGCGAGATGGCGCAGCGCCGCGGCGCGCTCATCCGGGGAGGCGACGCCCGCCGCGAGCTCGGGCAGGACCTGCCGCGTCTGCGCGCATTCGGGACGGTCAGTCATGGGTAACTCCCAGCGCCTCGCGGAGTTTCGCGAGCCCTCGGCGGAGCCGGGTCTTGGCCGTCCCCAAGGGTATGTGCTCGCGCTCGGCGATCTCGCCCGCGGTGAGCCCGTAGTACACCGACAGCACGATGGGCGTGCTCTGCTCGGGCGGGAGCTCCCGCAGTGCCGCACGCAGCTCCTCGGCGTCCTCGTAGCTCGGGGACGCGGCGGTCCGCTCCGCGCCGGCCAGCGTGTTCAGCAGGATGTGCGGATCGACCGGATGATCGCCGCGCAGCCGCATCGCGTCCACCGCGAGGTTCCGGGTGATGGTCAGCAGCCAGGTGACCGCGCGGCCCTTGCGGGGGTCGTAGGCGCCCGCGTGCCGCCAGGCGCGCAGGAACGCCTCCTGCGCGACCTCCTCCGCTATCGCCGACGATCCGACCAGCGCGTACGCCAGTCCGTAGACGCGGGCCTGGTACCGCCGGACGAAGACGGCCGCCGTCTCGGTGTCGCCTGCGGCCATGCCGGTGAGCAGCGACTCATCGGAAAGTTCCCACATGTGCAATACGGCCGCGGGACCGAAAAGGGTTCACCGGACGGCGAATCTTTTCCGGCCGCCTCGCCGTATTACCGCTGTCATGCAGCACGACGAGGGGAGAGGCGTGAACACCAAGGCCATGATGGCGGGGCTCGCGGTGGCGGCGCTCGGGCTGAGCGCGTGCGGCGGAGGCGCGGAGGCCGCGGGCGGGGGCGGCGGCGGTCCGACGCTCACGATCGAGGCGCCGGCGCAGGGCGCGGACGTGCAGTCCCCGGTGACATTGAAGTTCAGCAGCAGCGAGGACATCGGTCCCGAGGAGTCCGGCAAGGACCACGTGCACGTCGTCATCGACGGCAAGACGAACGAGTACACGGTGGTGACGTCCTCGCCGTACCAGATCAAGGACCTTCCGCCGGGGCGGCACACCATCGGGGTGACGCTCCAGCACGCCGACCATTCCTCCGCGGGGGCCTCCGCCAAGGTCGACGTGAACGTCACCGGCGGGGGAACCGGCGGCTCCGACGGCTCCGACGGCGGCGGCTCCGACGGCGGCGGTTCCGGGGGCTCCGACGGCGGCGGGATCTATGGCTACTAGATCGCGGACGGCGCCCGCGAGCGGGACCCGGCGGCGCGTGGAGCGGTATCCGCGGTCGGCGCGGTGGTTCCACGCGGGCGTCTACGCGGGGGTGCTGCTGCTCCTGGCGACCGGCTGGTGGCTGCTGCTCGGGCATGAGGGGCGGCCGAGTCTTCTGGCCAGGCTGTCCGGGCTGCCCGACACCACCCTGCACAAAGACGTGGGCTGGGCGCTCACGGGCCTGGTCGCCGCGGGCCTGCTGCTGGGAGCGCGCGGGGTGCGCACGTTCGCGGCGGAGTCGCTGCGGTTCCGCAGGGGCGACGCGCGATGGTTCCTCAGCTGGCCCGCGGCGGCCGTGACCGGGCGGTTCGCCCGGCACGGCGGTCGTTTCGATCCGGGGCAGCGGGTCGCCAACATCCTCCTCACGGCGGGGCTGCTCGTCTTGATCGGGAGCGGTGTCGGACTGGTGACGCTGCACGGCGGTCCCGTCTTCGCGGTGCTGGCGCGCGTGCACAAGTGGGCCACCTATGTCTGCACGGTGCTCATCGCGGGGCACGTCGTCGTCGCGTCCGGGATCCTTCCCGGGTACCGCGGCGTGTGGCGGTCGATGCATCTCGGCGGCCGGCTGGACGAACGCGTGGCCGGGCGGCTCTGGCCCGCCTGGCTGGAAGGCGCCCGACGGGAAGGCAGAGACGCGCGGGAACGGCAAGACATGCGATGAACTGCCCGTACCGGCTGGAAACCGGGGCCTATGTCCTCGGCGTACTGTCCCCGGCCGACCGGAGCCGGATGCGCGCGCATCTGGAGGACTGCCCGTCGTGCCGGGCCGAGGTGGCGGAGCTGACCGAGGTCCTGGAGCTCCTCCGCGGACTGGTCATGCCGAGCCGTCAGCGGGGCGGAGGCGCGGGAACCTGAGAGGGGGCGTCCCGGCTCCCCGCCCCGGCGTCACCCGGCGGCGGCCAGGCTCCGCAACGCCCGCAGAGCCTCGGCCGCCGCCCCCGATGCCGCCGTATAGAAGACCGTCCACTGATCGCGCGGGTGTGTCGTCCGGCCGCCGAGACCGGTGTGTTCCTGAACGAGGACGGCGGCGTCTACCCCTGGTGAATCGCCATGGGCCGGAGGGGCAGGCCGGGGCGGCCCGCAGGACGGCGCAGCCGCCCCGGGGAATTGGAACGTGCTCGCGGCCGGCGCGCCCGGATACCACATGCGCGGGTCAATTTGCATTCAAGGCGCATTGCACAATCGGGCAGACTTGATTTAAGTATTCACCAGTGGCCAGGTTGGGACTTGATCTGCCCTTGTTTGTGGGAGTTTGCGGCGCCTAATGTCTGGATGCGGCGGGGCGCCCACCACAATGCGGCGCTCCGGCCGGCCCAGTGCCGCAGATCGCGGCGGGCGAATCCAGGGAGGAAGACATGCACATGTCGCGTGCCCGTTTCCGGTGGGCGGCCGTGCTGGCGGGAATCGCGGTCATCGCACAGGCCGCGCCCGCGCAGGCGGACGAACCGGCCGGCGCCTACCTGCTCGTGGTGGCGCCCCAGCAGGGACCCGTCACGGTGCGCAGCCTGTACTGCGACCCGGACGCAGGGACGCTGAAGGCCGCGTCCCAAGCCTGTGACCAGCTCGAAGCCGTGGACGGCGAGGTCGGGAGGATCCCCGCGCGCACGGGGCCGTGCACGCTGGAGTACGCCCCGGTGCGCGTGAGCGCGCACGGCAGGTGGCACGGCCGCCCCAGGCACTTCGAGCGGACGTTCCCGAACCGGTGCATCGCCGTGCGCGACACCGGCGGAATCCTTTTCAGCGAGTAAACCCACGGACCGCGGGCCGCCGGAATGGGGAAAGCGGGGTGCTGTCCGGCGGCCCGCATGAAAAGGAGACGTCAATGCTCGCTTTCACCGGGCCGGACGTGCTGGTCACCTACGAGCGCACCGGCGGATTCGCCGGAATTCAGCAGCGGGTGACCGTCCGCAATTCGGGAAACGCCCTCGTCAATGGCGAGTGGGTCGCGCTGGACGACGGCGAGCTGCGCGAGCTGCGCAGCGCGCTCGACGGCATCGTCACCACGAGGTCGTCCAAGGCGGGGTGCCAGGTGGCCGACCACTTCACCTACACCCTCGACTACCGCGGGCACCGGGCGACGCGGTGCTGGCTGCCGTCCGACTGGCGCGCCGCCGTCGAGCGGCTGGAGGCGCTGACCCGGAGGTGAGGGACGTCGCCGCCCTCAGGCGCAGGCGCGGGTGTGCAGGTCGCGCATGGCCGCCTCGAGGGCGGCGACCGGCCCGTCCACCGGGACGCCCGGCACGACGTCCTGGATCGGGATGGCGTTGACCGGGCCGGGCGGGACGCCCAGCCCGGCGCGCAGCTCGGCCAGCTGCCGGGACGACATGATGTACACGATGCGGCCGAGCCCGACCCAGCCGTGCGCGGCCGAGCACATCGGGCAGTGCTCCCCGGAGGTGTAGACGGTCGCCGCCGCGCGCTCCTCCGGCACCATGTTCGCCGCCGCCCAGCGGGCGATCTCGAACTCCGGGTGCCGGGTCTGGTCGCCGCCCGCGACCCGGTTGCGGTCCTCGAACAGGACCTTCCCGGACGCGTCGACCAGCACCGACCCGAACGGCTCGTCGTTCGCGGCGAGCCCCTCGGCGGCCAGCTCGACGCAGCGGTTCAGGTGGACGAGCTCCTCGTCCGTCGGTTCGTACGCCATGAGGCGATCGTAGATCAGGCGGACTCGCGCAGTACCAGGTGGGGCTGCAGGATGACCACCGGGTCCTCGACCGTCTCGCCGCGGATCCGCGACACCAGCAGCCGCGCCATCTCCACGCCCATCTCCTCCAGCGACTGGTGGACGGTGCTGAGCGGCGGGTCGGCGAGCGGCGCGGCGGACGAGTCGTCGAACCCGATCACCGCGACGTCGTCCGGGATGCGCCGCCCGCGCCGGTGCAGGATGCGCAGCGCGCCGAACGCCATCGGGTCGCTGGCCGCGAACACCGCGTCCAGCCGCGGCTCGGCGGCCAGCAGCTTCTCCGCGGCGGCCATGCCGCTGGCCTCGCCGAAGTCGCCGTACGCGACGTACTCCGGCAGGCCCGCGTCGGCGAGCGCCTCGCGGTAGCCGGCCAGCCGGTCGAGGCCCACCCCCATGTCCTGGGGGCCCGCGATCGTCGCGATGCGCCGCCGGCCGCCCGCGATCAGGTGGCCGACGGCCTCGCGGGCCCCGCTGCGGTTGTCGACGTCGACGTAGCTGACCGGCGCCAGGCCGGGCGGGCACCCGCCGAGGACGGTCGGCACGCCGTTCGCCTCCAGCTTCGCGGGGAGCGGGTCCTCGGCGTGCAGCGAGGTGAGGAGCACCCCGTCCACGTGCTGGGTGGTGAGGTACTCCTCCAGCCGCCCGTACTCGGCGGGGGAGCGGGCCATGGCGAGCAGCAGCTGCAGCCCGGTGTCGCCGAGCCCGTTGCTGATCCCGCGGATGATCCCGGCGAAGTACGGCTCGCCGAACAGCCGCTGGTCCGACTCGGCGACGACGAGCGCGACGGTGTCGGTGCGTCGGGTGACGAGCGTGCGGGCCGCCCGGTTCGGTACGTAGCCGAGCTCCTCTATGGCCCGCAGCACCGCCTCGCGGGCCTGCGGGCTGACCCGGGGCGAGCCGTTGACCACCCGTGACACCGTGCCGCGACCGACCCCGGCGCGCGCCGCCACCTCTTCCAATGTCGGACGCGTGCTCCTGCCCGCCATCCGGCCCCCTATCTTCCGTACCGTCCGCCGACCCCGGTCAAGCCCGCCCGGGCAGCCCGCCCTGCCGGATCACTCCGGCGTACCAGCGCGCGCTGTCCTTGGGCACGCGGCGCTGCGTGGCGTAGTCGACGTGCACCAGCCCGAAACGCTTCGAATAGCCCCAAGCCCACTCGAAATTATCCAGCAGCGACCAGGTGAAGTAGCCCCGCAGCGGAACACCTTCGGAGATGGCGTCGTGGCACGCGCGCAGATGGGCGTCCAGGTACGCGATGCGCTCCGCGTCCTGGACCGTGCCGTCCCCGTCAGGTGTCTCGTCGTAGCCGGCGCCGTTCTCCGTGATGTACAGCGGGACGGACGGGTACTCGCGGTGCAGCCGGGTCAGCACCTCGTGCAGGCCGCTCTCGTCGATCTCCCAGCCCATCCCGGTGACGGGGCGGCCGGCGGGGACGAACCGGACGTGGTCGCTGCCCACCCAGGGGGAGTGCGTCGAGAACGGCGACGACGCGGTCTGCGTCGCCTCGCCGGGGGTCCCGGCGACGGTGTGCCGCGAGTAGTAGTTGATGCCCAGCTGGTCGATCGGCCGGCTGATGACGGCCAGGTCCTCGTCCGGCGGGGTGAACCCGTACCGGGACGTGTCGGCGAGGACGTCCTCGGGGTAGCGGCCGAGCAGCAGCGGGTCGAGGAACAGCCGGTTCTGCAGTCCGTCGATGCGGCGCGCCGCGTCCACGTCGGCGGGGTCGTCCGTCGCCGGGGACACCGCGTACAGGTTGACGGCGGCGCCGAACTTGTTGCCGGGGCGCCGCGCCCGCATCGCGTCGACGGCGAGGCCGTGCCCGAGCATCAGGTGGTGCGCGGCGAGCAGCGACGCGGCGGGGTCACGGCGTCCGGGCGCGTGCTCGCCGCTCGCGTAGCCGAGGAACGCCGCGCACCACGGCTCGTTCACCGTCGTCCAGTGCTGGACGCGGTCGCCGAGAGCGGCGTGCACGTGCGCCGCGTAGTCGGCGAACCGGTGCGCGGTCTCGCGCTCCGGCCAGCCGCCCTTGTCCTCCAGCGGCTGCGGGAGGTCCCAGTGGTAGAGGGTCGGCCACGGCTCGATGCCGGCCTCCAGCAGCGCGTCGACCAGCCGCCGGTAGAAGTCGAGGCCCTCGGTGTTGAAGGCCCCGGCCCCGTTCGGCTGCACCCGTGGCCAGGAGATCGAGAACCGGTACGCGGTCAGCCCGAGGTCGGCCATGAGCGCCACGTCCTCGGCGAACCGGTGGTAGTGGTCCACGGCGACGTCGCCGTTCTCGCCGTTGAGGACCTTGCCGGGCATGCGGCAGAAGGTGTCCCAGATGGACGGTCCGCGCCCGCCCTCCCCGGCGGCTCCCTCGATCTGGTAGGCGGCAGTGGCGGCCCCCCAGCGGAACCCGGTCGGGAACGGTGCGGCAGGAGCCGCGCTGGTGTCGTCCTGTAGGGAGGTCACGCCTTCACTGCACCTTCCATGATTCCGCCGATGATCTGGCGGCCGAAAATGATGAACACGACGAGCAGCGGCAGGACCGCCACGGTGGTCCCGGCGAACATGAGCGTGTAGTCCTTGAAATAGGCGTTCGCCAGATTGTTGATGGACAGCTGCACCGTCGGGTTGTCGGGAGTGAGGACCGCGAGCGGCCACATGAACTCGTTCCAGGTCTGCATGAACGTGAACAGGCCGAGCACGCCCGCGGCGGGGCGCAGGGCGGGCAGCACGACGCGCCAGTAGATGCCGAACGTGGTGCACCCGTCGACGCGGGCTGCCTCGATCAGCTCGTCCGGCACCGCCTGGTCGGCGTACTGCCGCATCATGAACACGCCGAACCCGGTGACCAGGAACGGGACGATGACCGCCTGGAGCTGGTTCTCCCAGCCCAGCTTCACCATGATCATGTACAGCGGGATGATGCCCATCTGCACCGGGATCATCATCGTCGCGATGATGGTGAGCAGCAGCGCGTTCTTGCCGCGGAAGCGCAGCTTGGCGAACGCGAAGCCGGCCAGCGAGGCGAAGAAGACCGTGGAGATCGTCACCGCGCTGGAGGCGATCATCGAGTTCAGCAGGCCCTTGGCGAAGTAGGCGTCCGGGTTGTCGAACAGCCGGCCGACGTTGCCGGCGCCGTTCCCGCCGGGCAGCATCGGCGGCGGGACGTCCGCGACCACGCTGTTGGTGCGGGTCGCGACGATGATCATCCAGTAGATCGGGAAGACCGACAGCGCGAGCGCGACGATCAGTGTCAGGTAGGTCAGCGGGCTCGCGTTCCACAGGCCGCGGAAGCGGCCGGCGGGCGCGGCGTGCTTGGGGTCGGGGCGCCGGCTCCCGGGGCCGGCCAGGAGCGTGGTCACTTTGCGCCTCCGGTGCGCCGCACGGCCAGGAAGTTGATCAGGGAGAACACGATGATCAGCACGAACAGGGCCCAGGCGACGGCGGCGCCGTAGCCGTAGCGGTCATGGCCGAACGCGTTGTCGTACATGTACATCGTGATCGTCTGGAACTGGTGCAGCGGGCCGCCGTCCATCTTGTTCGGCGTGGCGACGCTGAACAGGACGGGCTCGGTGAACAGCTGCAGCCCGCCGATCGTCGAGATGATCACCGTGAAGAGGATGGTGGGACGCAGCAGCGGCACGGTGATCTGCCAGAACTGCCGGATCCGGGACGCGCCGTCGATCGCGGCGGCCTCGTACAGGTCCCTCGGGATCGCCTGCATGGCGGCCAGGTAGATCAGCGCGTTGTAGCCGGTCCAGCGCCAGTCGACCATGATCGCGATGGCGGCCCAGGACCAGCCGCGGCTGCTCGACCACTCGATCGGGTCGACGCCGAACAGCCCGATCGCCCAGTTGATCAGGCCCCAGTTCGTGTCGAACATCTGGGTGAACACGATGGCGACGGCGGCGGTCGAGGTGACCAGCGGGGCGACCATCCCGATCCGGAACATAGTCGGCAGCCGCATCCGCCGGTTCAGCGCGTTGGCGACGAACAGCGCGATGAGCAGCTGCGGGACGGTCGAGATGACGAAGATTCCGAGGGTGTTGACCGTGGCGTGCCAGAAGCCCTCGTCGGTCAGCAGGTAGTCGAAGTTGTCGAGCCCGATGAACTTGCGGGTCCCGGACGCCAGCTCCCACTGGTGCAGGGAGACCCAGAGCGTGTAGACGAGGGGGAACGCGCCGAAGATCAGGAAGACGATGTAGAACGGTGAGATGAAGGCGTAGGGGGCGCCTTTCACATCGAGCCGCGCCAGGCGGGCCCGCCAGGTGCGGCGGGGGGCCCGGTGGGTCTGCGCCGAAGTGGGTTGCGGCGGACCGTTCCGGCTGGGGCGCAGATCGGTGGTCATCGTCGTGCGCCTCCTTTCCGAGGACGGGGCGGGGCGGGCAGAAGCGGGTACGGCGGCGGCGCCGGCGGGGAGGTAGCGGCGCGGCGCCGCCGCCGTGGTCACATGTCCGGGGCGGTTACCGGGCGGCCCGCTCCGCTTCCTTGACGGACCGCTCCCAGGCGTCCTCCGGCTTCACCCTGCCCTGGCCGACGGACGTCAGCACGTTCTCCACCGCCGCACGCACGGCCTCGTTCTTCGGGCCGAGGTAGACGGGCTTCACGCTCGCCACCAGGCTGCCGAAGATCTGGCCGACCGGGGCGTTGTTGAAGTACTCGTTCTTCGCGCCCGCGACCGCCGGGTCCTGCGCGGCCTGCGGCGAGGACGGGAAGACGTTCGCCTCCTTGAACGCACCGACCTGGCCCTCGGGGGAGGTCAGGAACTTGACCAGCTCCGCGGCGGCCTTCTGGTGCTTGGACTGCTTGGGCACGGCCAGCCAGGAGCCGCCCCAGTAACCGGCGCCGCCGGGCGTGGTCGCGACGTCCCACTTGCCCTTGCCGTAGTCGCCGGAGAAGTCCTTGATGCCGCCGAGCATCCAGGACGGGCACGGCACGGTCGCGAACGTGTCGCGCTTGAGCGCCGTCTGCCACGGCGGCGTGAAGATCGACAGGTCGGCGGTGAGCTTGTTCTGCTCGAACTTCAGCGTCGTGTCGAACGCCTTCTTCACGGCCGGGTTGCTGTCGAAGACCAGGTTGTTCTGCCTGTCGAAGTAGCTGTAGCCGGGACCGGCGCCGGCCTCCTGCAGGACGGTGGCGCGGAGGATGGCGGGGGCGCCGTCCATCCACTTGGTCTTCGGCACCTTCTCCTGGAACTTCTGGCCGGTGGCGAGGAAGTCGTCCCACGTCGTCCAGAGCTGGCTGACCTTCTCGCGGTCGGTCGGCAGGCCGGCCTTCTTGAACAGGTCCTTGCGGTAGCAGATGGCGAGCGGACCGACGTCCGTGCCGAGCCCGACCAGCTGCTTGCCGTCCTGCGTCACGCCCATCTTCCACTTCCACGGCAGGAAGTTCTTCTCGAGGTCCCGGGCGCCGTAGTCGAACAGGTTGACGAACTTGTTCGCCTGCTGCATGTAGAGCGGCAGGATGCCCTCTTCCAGCATGACGACGTCGCCCGCGCCGCTGCCCGTGGCCATCCACTGCTGGATGCGCGGCATGAACGCGTCCAGGTTGTCGACCTTGCGCTGCTTGATCTTGACGTTGGGGTGGGACTGTTCGTACTGCTTGTAGAGCGCGTCGTAGCCGGGCGCGCCGAAGACGTCGACGGTGAGCTCGACCGGCCCGCTGTCGGAGTCTCCCTTGCTGTCGTCGCCGTCGCCGCCGCACGCGACGGCGAGGCTGCCGACGAGTACGGCCGCCATCGCCGTACTCAGTCCGCGCCGCATGATGGCCCTCATGGCGGACCCCTCTCAGGTTGTGTCTTGCACCGGTGTGGGAGCGCTCCCACGAAGGAAAGACCGTGACAGGGCTCACTGTCAATGCGCCGAAACCTAACCGTTACAACAACCTGGCCGCGGAGGCAGGATGGTCAGGCCCGTTCCGACACCGGGTAACCCCGGGGTCAGCCCTTTTCGGCCGGGGTCAGCCGGGCCGCCGCCGGAGCCGGCGCGGTGGACCGCCGGACCACGAGTTCCGGCCGGTAGAGCAGCTCCGTGCGGGGCGCGCGGGCGCCGCGGATCTCGTCCAGGACGGTGCTCACCGCGGCCATCGACATCTCCCGCACCGACTGCCGGATCGTGGTCAGCGGCGGGTCGAGGTAGGCGGTCAGGAGCGAGTCGTCCATGCCGGTCACGGACACGTCCCCGGGCACCTGGAGGCCGCGCGCCCGCGCCGCCCGGATCGCGCCGAGCGCCATGATGTCGTTGCCGCCGCAGATCGCCGTGCACCCCGCGTCGAGCAGCTTCGCCGCCGCGGCCTGCCCGCCCTCGACCGTGTACATGGTGTTGACGATCAGCTCGTCCACCTCGTCCGGCGCGAGGTCGGTGTGCGCCGCCATGGCGCGCCGGAACCCCTCGGTCTTGCGCCGCGTCGGCACGTACACGTCCTGCCCGATCGCCAGCCCGATCCGCCGGTGGCCCATTGCGGCCAGATGCGCGACGACCGCCTCCAGCGACGCCACGTCGTCGTTGGAGATGAACGGCGCGTCGATGTCGGGCCGGTAGCCGTTCACGAGGACGATCGGCAGCGCCTGCTCCAGCAGCCGCACGTACCGGGCCCGGTCGGAGTTGGCGTTGGCGTGCAGCCCGTTGACGAAGATGATCCCCGCGACGCCGCGCTCCAGCAGCATCTCGATGTAGTCGTCCTCGGCGACGCCGCCCGGCGACTGCGAGCACAGCACCGCCATGTACCCGTGCCGGGCCAGCGCGCTCTCGATGACCTCGGCGAACGCCGGGAAGATCGGGTTGGTCAGCTCCGGGATGATCAGCCCGATCAGCCCGGCCCGCCGCTGCCGCAGCCGGGCCGGGCGCTCGTAGCCGAGCACGTCCAGCGCCGTCAGCACCGCCTGGCGCGTGGTCGGGGACACGCCCGGCTTGCCGTTGAGCACGCGGCTCACGGTCGCCTCGCTCACCCCGGCATGCGCCGCGATGTCCGCCAGGCGCGTCGTCATGGGTTTCAAACTATCCCTCCTCGACGTCCCACCACAGAGCGGCGTCCGGGGGCAGCTCGGCGTGCCCGCCGCTCACGTGGACCGGTCCGCTCGCGAGGAGCGGGGCTCCGCGCAGGGGGACCCGGGCCGTGCGGCCGCCGGTGTTCACCGCGCACGCGAGCCGCCTCCCCCCGTTCTCCCGGACGAAGACAAGTGTGCCGGGTGGACCCGCCCGCCAGTGCAGATCGCCGTCGCCGAGGGCCGGATGCTCGCGGCGGACGCGCAGCGCCTCGCGGTAGAGGGCCAGCATGGAGTCCGGGTCGGCGGTCTGCGCGGCGACGGTCAGGTCGCGCCAGGCGGTGGGCATCGGGAGCCAGGGCGCGGCGCCCGCGCCGAAGCCGAACGGCGGCTCCTCGCCCTCCCACGGCAGCGGGACGCGGCAGCCGTCGCGGCCGGCGCCCTCGCCGCGCAGCCGCTGCGGGTCCTGCTGGAACTCCTCCGGCAGGTCGAGCACCTCCGGCAGGCCCAGCTCCTCGCCCTGGTACAGGTAGGCCGAGCCGGGCAGCGCGAGCGTCAGCAGCGCCGCCGCGCGGGCGCGCCGCAGGCCGGTCTCGCCGTCGCCGTACCGGGTGACGTGCCGTTTCACGTCGTGGTTGGACAGCACCCAGGTCGCGGGCGCGCCGACCGCGCCGGCGGTGCGCAGCGACTCGTCGATCACCGCGCGCAGCCCGCCGGCGTCCCACGGCGCGGTCAGGTAGTGGAAGTTGAACGCCTGGTGCAGCTCGTCCGGGCGGGTGTACCGGGCGAGCCGCTGCGGCGTGGGCGCCCACGCCTCGGCGACGGCGATCCGCTCGCCGCCGTAGGAGTCGAGCAGGCGCCGCCACTCGCGGTGGATGTCGTGGACGGCGTCCTGGTCGAAGTAGGGCAGGACGGCCGTGCCGAGCATCTCGACCTGGCCGGCGCGGCCGACGTCCGGCAGCCCCGGGGCCTTGGCCATGCCGTGGGCGACGTCGACGCGGAAGCCGTCCACGCCGAGGTCGAGCCAGAACTTCAGGATGTCCGCGAACTCGGCGCGGACCTCGGGGTTCTCCCAGTTCAGGTCGGGCTGCTCGGGTGCGAACAGGTGCAGGTACCACTGGCCGTCCGGCAGCCGGGTCCAGGCGGGGCCGCCGAACACCGACTCCCAGTCGTTGGGGGGCCGCGCGCCGTCCGGGCCCCGCCCGTCCCGGAAGATGTAGCGGGCGCGCTCGGCGGAGCCGGGCGGCGCGGCGAGCGCGGCCCGGAACCAGGCGTGCCGGTCGGACGTGTGGTTCGGCACGACGTCCACGATGATCCGCAGGCCGTGGGCGTGCGCGTCCTCGATCAGGCCGCGGGCGTCGGCGAGCGTGCCGAACAGCGGGTCGACGTCGCGGTAGTCGGCCACGTCGTAGCCGAAGTCGGCCATCGGGGAGACGTAGAACGGGGTCAGCCAGAGCGCGTCCACGCCGAGGCCGGCAAGGTAGGGCAGCCGGGACCGGACGCCGGGCAGGTCGCCGACGCCGTCGCCGTCGGAGTCGGCGAAGCTGCGCACGTACACCTGGTAGATGACGGCGTCGCGCCACCATCGGGTGCCCCCCTCCCGGCGGGAGGCGCGGGCGAGCAGGGTGTCCTGGGTCATGAACGTCCTTCGAATCGGGAGCCGTCTGCGTGCTTCACTTGACGCCGCCGGCGGTGAGGCCGGCGACGATCCGGCGCTGGAAGACCAGCACCACGACGATGAGCGGGACGGTCACGATCACCCCGGCCGCCATCTGGGTGCCGAACGGCTGGTCGAACCCGGAGACGCCGGTGAACTTGGAGATCGCGACCGTGGCGGTCTGCATCTCCTTCTTGTTGACCATGGACAGCGCGATGAGGAACTCGTTCCACGCGGCGATGAAGGTCAGGATCGCCGTCGTGAACACCCCGGGCGCCGCGAGCGGGACGATGATCTTGCGGAACGCCTGGCCGCGGGTGCAGCCGTCCACCATCGCCGCCTGCTCCAGCTCGAACGGGAGCTGCCGGAAGAACGCGGTGAGCAGCCACACCGACAGCGGCAGCGCGAACCCGAGGCTGGGCAGCACCATCGCCTGGTAGGTGTTGATCCACCCGATGTCCGTGAAAAGTTTCAGCAAGGGAACAAGCTGCGAGATTCCCGGGAACATGGTGGTCGCGATGATCAGTCCGAGCACCGCGTTCTTGCCCCGGAAGTCCAGCCTGGCCAGCGCGTACGCGGTGAACGTGCCGATCAGCAGGGTCAGCGCGGTCGTGCCGCCGGCCACGATGAGGCTGTTCAGCAGCGCGCGGCCGAACCCGTTGCCGCCGGAGAAGACCGCGGAGAAGTTCTCCAACGACCACCGCGCCGGGACGATCGAGTTGTCGAACTGGTCCTGCGGGCGCCGGAACGCCGAGATCGCCATCCAGTAGAACGGCGCCAGGCAGTACACCGTCACCGCGGCGAACCCGAGGTAGGGCAGCAGCCGCTTCGTCCGTGTCATGCCGCCTTCTTCCGCGCGCGCCTCGACCGCCGGCTCGACTGCCGGCTCGACCGCCGGCGGGCCTCGCCGATGATGTCGGCGCCGAGCAGTTTCACGAACAGGTACGCGATCAGCGCGATGTACAGGAACAGCACGGTCGCGTACGCGGCCGCCGACCCGTACCGCAGGTTGGACGCCTCGAACCAGGCGATCATCGTCAGCGTCTCCACCGACTTCTGGTTGACGCCGATCAGCACGGCGGGCAGGTCGAACATGCGCAGGACGTCCAGCATGCGGAACAGCACCGCGACCAGCAGAGCGGGCTTGACCAGCGGCAGCGTGATCCGGAAGAACTGCTGGACGGGCCCGGCGCCGTCGACCCGCGCCGCCTCGTAGACGTCCCGGGGGATCATCTGCAGCCCGGCGAGGACGAGCAGCCCGATGAACGGGGAGGTCTTCCACACCTCGGCGACGACGACGGCCATCTTGGCGGGGAACCCGTCGGCGGTCCACAGGATCTGCTGCCGCAGCACCGCGTTCGCGGCGCCGTCCGCCTGGAAGATCCACCGCCACAGCAGCCCGGAGATCGCGGTCGGGATCGCCCACGGGACGAGGATGCCGGCGCGCACGATCGCCCGCCCCCGGAACGCCTGGTGCATGATCAGCGCCATCGCGACGCCGATCAGCGTCTCCAGCACCACGGTCGTCAGCGTGAAGAACGTGGTGTTGGAGAAGGCGTTCCAGAACGCGTCGGCGCGGTCGCCCCGGAAGATCGCGGTGTAGTTGTCCAGGCCGACGAACCGGTCGCCCTCCACGACGAACCCCTGCGCGTCCAGGCCCTCGCCGCGCGCGTACAGCGACTCGCGGAACCCGGCGAGGACGGGGTAGCCGATGACCAGGGCGAGCACGAGCAGCGTGGGGGACAGCAGCAGCGCCGCGAGCCGCCTCGTCCCCTGCGCGTCGCGGCCGCGCCGGCGGGGCGCGTCCGCCGCGGGGGCGCCCGCGGCGGACGGCGTCTCGATCGCGGTCATGCCGCTCACTGCGCGGTCAGCGGCCGAAGCTTGGCCTGCAGGTCGGAAAGGGCCTGGTCGACGGGCTTCTTGCCGGTCACCGCGTCGTACATCTCGCCCTGGATCGCGGCGGTCACGTCGCCGTACTTCACCGCGACGGGCCGCGGCTCGGCGTTCGTGATGGCCTTCTTCAGCACCGGCAGGTACGGGAACTTCTTCACCATCTCGGGGTCGTCGTAGAGCGCGGCGATCGTCGGGGCCTGGGAGGTGGCGAGCAGGTTGTCGCGCTGCGCCTGCTCACCGGTCAGGTACCGGATGAAGTCGAGCGAGGTCGCCTTGTTCTCGGCGAACGCGGAGATCGCGAGGTTGTGCCCGCCGAGGTTGGAGACGCCGGGGCCGTCCGGGCCGGGCAGCGGCGCGACGGCGAACTTGCCCGCCACCTTGGACGAGCCGTCGTCGGAGTTGGCGAGCGCGTACTGGTAGGGCCACTGCCGCTGGAACACGAGCTTGCCGGACTGGAAGTAGCGGCGCCCGCCCTCGGTGTCGAGGGTGACGGCCTCCTTCGGCATGTGCTCCTTCTTGGCCTTCACGAGGAACTCGACGCCCTGCTTCGCCTGCGGGGTGTTCAGCGCCGGCCGGCCGTCCTCGCCGATGATCGAGCCGCCGGCGCTGCCGATCGCCTCGACCGCGCTGATCGTCATGCTCTCGGTCTTGTTGACCTCGGTGAAGAAGCAGTCGATGTCCTTGGCCCCGGGCAGCTTCCGGACCTTGGCGCAGTCGTCCCACATCTCGTCGTAGGTCTTGGGCGGCTCGGCGATCCCGGCCTTCTTGAGGAGGTCCTCGCGGTAGTAGAGCATCCCGGCGTCGGACGTGGACGGCACCGCGTACAGCCGGCCGCGGTACTGCCCGGTGGTGATCGTCGCCGGCAGCATCTTCGACAGGTCGATCCTGTCCTTGGGCAGCTCGGTCAGCCAGCGGTTCGCGGCGAACTCGGCGGTCCACACGACGTCGAGGTTCAGCACCGAGTAGGCGTCCGACTTGGTCGTGGCGTTCTGGATCATCTGCTGCCGCTGGTCGTTCGGCTCGTCCGGCAGCTCGATGACGCGGACCTGCTCCTTCGGGTGCTCGGAGTTCCAGGCGTCCACCTGCTTCTGCAGGTTGCCCGAGCGGTCCTTGCCGGTGACGAAGGTGATGGGGCCGCGGCCGTCCAGCGCCGCCGCGCCCGCGCCGCCCGCGGAGCCGCCGCCGTCATCGCCGCCGCACGCCGAGAGCGACAGCGCGAGGGCGGCGCACACGACCGTGCCGCCGATGAGGGGGATGCGCCGCATGGTGTCCTCCTTCGCGGGAGGGCCCTCGCCGGGGCCGCCGTCCCGCAGGTCCGTACTGGGGGTGACTGGACGGGGACGTTAGCAACGGGTTGCAGCCTCGTAAATGCCTTGCAGAAACTTTCTGCAAGGCTGTGGCCGATCTGTAACCGACTTGCAGCGGCCGGACAATCCGGTCGACGCGCCCGGAGACCCTGCGCCAGGCTTCACCCGTGACGATCTCCGACCACGGCGCCGGGCTCGACCTCGTCCGCGACCACACGATCCTGTCGGTGGTGACCGGGTCGCGAGCCTACGGGCTGGCGACCGATGCCAGCGACATCGACCGCCGCGGCGTCTATGCGGCCCCTGCCCCGCTGTTCTGGCGTTTCACCAAGCCGCCGGCCCATGTGGACGGCCCGCTGCCCGAGCAGTTCTCCTGGGAGCTGGAGCGGTTCTGCGCGCTGGCCCTCGGCGCGAACCCCACCGTCCTGGAGTGCCTGTGGTCGCCGCTGGTCGAGAAGGCGACCCCGGCAGGCGAGGAGCTGCTGGCCGTCCGGTCCGCCTTCCTGTCCCGGCACGCGCACCGCACGTTCCTCCGCTACGCCGAGGCGCAGTTCCGCAAGCTGGAAGGCGACTTGCGCAACGGCGGCGCGCCGCGCTGGAAGCACGTCATGCACATGCTGCGGCTGCTGGTGAGCGGCCTGCACCTCGTCCGGCACGGGGAGCCGCGGGTGGACGTCGGCGACCTGCGCGACCGCCTCCTCGCCGTCCGCCGGGGCGAGGTCGCCTGGGACGAGATCGAGACCTGGCGCGCCTCGCTCACCGCCGACCTGGACGGGGCCGTTGCGCGCAGCCCGCTCCCGCCCGAACCCGACCGGGCCGCGGTCGAGGATCTCCTCGTCTCCATCCGCCGCAGGAGCGTGAACCGGTGAGACTCCCCGAGGGCATGCTGGACCGCTTCGCCGCCGACCACCCCTGGCCCCGCGCGTTCCTCACCGTCAGCGGCGCGCACCTGTACGGCTTCCCGTCCGAGGACTCCGACATCGACCTGCGCGGCGTCCACCTGCTGCCGCTGGAGGAGATCGTCGGCCTGGAGACGGGCGAGGAGACGGTCACGCTGATGTGGGACCACGGCGGCGTGGAGGCCGACGCGGTCACCCACGACCTCGCCAAGTTCTGCACGCTGCTGCTGAGGCGCAACGGGTACGTCCTGGAGCAGGTCATGTCGCCGCTGGTCGTGGCCACCTCGGAGGTGCACGACGAGCTGAAGGCGCTCGTGCCGGGGCTGGTGACGTCGAACCACGCGCACCACTACCTGGGGTTCGCGCGGTCGCAGTGGACGCTGTTCGAGAGGTCGCGCGAGCTGAAGCCGCTGCTCTACACGTTCCGGGTGCTGCTGACCGGGATCCACCTGATGCGGACCGGCGAGGTCGAGGCCGGCCTGACCCGCCTCGCCGGCGGCGGCCCGCCGTATCTGCCGGAGCTGATCGAGGCGAAGCGGGCGGCCGAGCACGGCGGCCTCCCGGACGGCGCTCCCGGCCTGCCCCGCCTGCGGGACGACGTCGCCGCGCTCACCGCCCGGCTGGAGGACGAGCGCGGCCGCAGCTGCCTGCCCGAGTTCCCCGCGGACCGCCGCGCCCTCCACGACTTGGTGGTTCGCGCGCGCCTAGGCTGAACCCTGCGGCGCCTCCCCTGCGTGCCACCGGTAGTACGGACCGTTTTGGACGCAACCACCCGGTGCGTTCGCCACGTACCAGTCAGTACGTACCAGGTGATCGCGGACCGAGGAAGGGGAGCGATGCGCGAGCAGGGCATCGATCGCAATGACATCGCGGAGGCGGATCTGCGGACGAGGCGCGGGGTGTTCCGCGCCGTCGCGTTCCGCGACCCGGTCGACGGGCACGAGCACATGGCGCTGGTGCGCGGCGACGTCGGGGAGCGGGGGGACGTGCTCGTCCGGATGCACTCCGAGTGCATGACCGGCGACATCTTCGGCGCGACCCGCTGCGAGTGCGGGGACCAGCTCGGCGCGGCGCTGGACGCGATCGTCCGCGAGGGCGCCGGCGTCCTGGTCTACCTGCGCGGGCACGAGGGGCGCGGGATCGGCCTCGTCGCGAAGGTGCGCACCCACATCCTGCAGGACGACCAGGGCCTCGACACCGTCGACTCCGCGACCGCCATCGGGCTGCCGGTGGACGTCCGCGACTACGGCCCGGCCGCGCGGATCCTGCGGCACCTCGGCGTCCGGTCGGTGCGGCTGATGTCGAACAACCCGGACAAGGTCCGGGCCCTGGAGTCCTACGGGGTGGTCGTCGCGGCGCGGGTGCCGCTGCTCGTCCCCGTCAGCGACGACAACATCCGCTACCTCACCGCCAAGCGCGACCGCCTCGGCCACGACCTGCCCCAGCTGGACGCCGCCGCCGCAGTCCTCGGTGAGGCGCCGGTCAGCGAGGTGCGCTGATGACCCGGCCGATGACGCTGACGCGGCCCGCGCTCCAGGCGCACGTGCCGCTGCCGCGCCGGCCCCGGCTGACCCGCGGCCCCGAGCTGGGTCTCGCGGTGGCGGCGCAGCTCGCGCTGCTGGCGGTGCTTCGTCCCGGCCACGCGGGCCTGGCCGTGGGCGTCGGATACACGCTGGCGTCGTGGGCGGTCCTCGCCCGTGCGTTCCGCGGCAGGCGCGCGCTCGGACCGGCCGACCACGTGACGCTGGCCCGGGTCGTGCTCACCGGAGGTGTCGCGGCGCTGGTCGCGGGGCATCTTGCCGGTGCGGGGCACACCGCGGCGCTGGTCGCGGTCGCGTCGGCCGCGCTCGTCCTGGACGGGGTCGACGGGCAGGTCGCCCGCCGCACCGGGACGGTGTCCAAGCTCGGCGCGCGGTTCGACATGGAGGCCGACGCGCTCCTCGTGCTGGTGCTGAGCGTCGAGGTCGCGTGGACGGCGGGGGCCTGGGTGCTGGCGATCGGCGCCATGCGGTACGCGTTCGGCGCGGCGGCCTGGGCGGCGCCGTGGCTGCGCGCGGACCTGCGCCCGAGCGTCGCGCGCAAGGCCGTCGCGGTGGTGCAGGGCGTGGTGCTCGTCGTGGCCGCGTCGGGCCTCGTCCCGTACGCGGGCCTGCTGGTGGCGGCGGCGCTCGCGCTGCTGGTGTGGTCGTTCGGCCGGGACGTGCGGTGGCTGTTCGCGCGGCGCGACCGGCGCGGGGACGCGGTTCGGGGGAGGGGCACGGATGGAGCGCGACGCGCGCGCCTTCTGGATCCGGTCGCCCGGTAAGGGGGAGATCCGCGATCTCGTCCTGCCGGAGCCGGGGCCCGGCGAGGCGGTCGTCCGCACGCTGTACTCGGGCGTGAGCCGCGGCACGGAGGCGATCGTGTTCCGCGGCGGCGTCCCGCCGAACCAGCACGCGATCATGCGGGCGCCGTTCCAGGACGGGACGTTCCCGGGCCCGGTCAAGTACGGGTACCTGAACGTCGGCGTGGTCGAGCAGGGCCCGCCCGAGCTGGCCGGGCGCACGGTGTTCTGCCTGTACCCGCACCAGACCCGGTACGTGGTGCCGGCGAGCGCGGTCAGCGTCGTCCCGGACGACGTGCCGCCGGGCCGCGCCGTCCTCGCCGGGACCGTGGAGACCGCGGTCAACGCGCTGTGGGACGCGGCGCCGCTGGTCGGCGACCGCATCGCCGTGGTGGGCGCCGGGATGGTCGGCTGCTCGGTCGCCGGGGTCCTCGCGGGGTTCCCGGGCGGCCGCGTCCAGCTGGTCGACACCGACCCGTCCCGGGCGGCCGTCGCGGAGGCGCTCGGCGTGGAGTTCGCCCCGCCGGAGCGGGCGGCGGGCGGCTGCGACCTGGTCGTCCACGCGAGCGCGACCGAGGCGGGGCTGGCGCGGTCGCTGGAGCTGCTCGCGCCGGAGGGGCAGGTCGTCGAGCTGAGCTGGTACGGCGACCGGCGGGTCGGTGTCCCGCTGGGGGAGTTCTTCCACTCGCGGCGGCTCACGATCCGGGGCAGCCAGGTCGGCGCGGTGCCGCCGTCCCGCCGGGCGGGCCGGACGTTCGCCGACCGGCTCGCGCTGGCGCTGCGGTTCCTCGCGAACCCCGCCTTCGACTCGCTCATCACCGGGGAGAGCCCGTTCGCCGAGCTGCCGGAGCTGATGCCGCGGCTGGCGGGCGGGGAGCTCCCCGCGCTCTGCCATCGGATCGTCTACTGACCCGGATCTTCTACTCGGATCTCTCTGGAGGAGGACGCTGTTGTTCGGTATCACCGTCCGCGACCACGTCATGATCGCGCACAGCTTCCGCGGCGAGGTCTTCGGGCCCGCGCAGCGGCTGCACGGCGCCACGTACGTGGTGGACGCGACGTTCCGCCGGGCCGATCTCGACCCGGACGGGCTCGTCGTCGACATCGGGCTCGCCACCCGCGAGCTGGGCGAGGTCCTGGGCGGGCTGAACTACCGCAACCTGGACGACGAGCCGGACTTCGCCGGGGTCAACACTTCGACGGAGTTCCTCGCCAAGGTCATCGCCGACCGGCTCGCCGACCGGGTCCGCGCCGGCGCGCTGGGCGAGAACGCGCGCGGCCTGTCCGGCATCACGGTGACGCTGCACGAGTCGCACGTCGCCTGGGCCAGTTACGAGCGCGACCTATGACCGCCCCGGAGATCCGCGTCGTCGTCCCCGGCGGCATCGACGACACCGCCGCCCCGAGCGGCGGCAACCGCTACGACCGGCGGCTGTGCGACGAGCTCGCCGCGTCCGGGCGCCCCGTCCGCGAGGTGGCGGTGCCGGGCGCGTGGCCGCGCCCGGACGAGCGGGACCGGGACGGCCTCGCCCGCGCCCTCGCCGAGTTCCCGGACGGGGCCGTCGTCCTCATCGACGGGCTGGTGGCGTGCGGGGTGCCGGACGTCGTCGTGCCGGAGGCGGGACGGCTGCGGATGGCGGTCCTGGTCCACCTCCCGCTGGCGGACGAACCCGGGCAGGCCGACCTGAACGCCGGCGAACGGAAGGTCCTGGAGTCGGCCGGGGCGGTCGTCGCGACCAGCCCCTGGGCCAAGGACCATCTCATCGCCCACCACGGGCTCGACCCGTCCCGCGTCCACGCGGTCGTCCCGGGCACCGACCCGGCGCCGCTCGCGTCCGGCACCGACGGCGCGACCCGCCTGCTGTGCGTGGCGTCGGTGACCCCGCGCAAGGGCCACGACGTCCTGGTGGAGGCGCTGTCCACGATCACGCACCTGCCCTGGCACTGCGAATGCGTCGGCCCCCTCGGCGGCGACCCCGGCTACGTGACCAAGCTGCGCCGGAGCATCGGCGGGCACGACCTCGACGGCCGCGTCGAACTGCGGGGGCCGCTCACCGGGAAGCGGCTGGACGACGCCTACGCCGCCGCGGACGTCCTCGTCCTCGCCTCCCGCGCCGAGACGTTCGGGATGGTGGTGACCGAGGCGCTCGCGCGCGGCGTCCCCGTCGTCGCGACGTCGGTGGACGGCGTCCCCGACACGCTCGGCTGGGACCCGACCGGCGCCGTCCCCGGCCTCCTCGTCCCGCCGGACGACCCCGGCGCGCTGGCCGCGGCGCTGCGCCGCTGGCTCGTCGAACCCGAGCTGCGGGGGCGCCTGCGCGCCGCCGCCCGGCTGCGCCGCGGCATGCTGCCCGGCTGGAACGACACGGCCCGCCGCATGGCGACCGTCCTGTCCCGGCTGCGGAGGGAGGCGCGATGAGCTACGACCCCGACTGGCTCGCGCTCCGGGAGGGCGCCGACGCCGCCGCCCGCGCCGCCGAACTGCTCGACCCGCTGCGCGCCGCGCTCCCGCCGGACGAGCCGCTGGTCATCTGGGACCTCGGCTGCGGCACCGGCTCGCTCGGCCGCTGGCTGTCCGGGCGGCTGCGCGGCCCGCAGCACTGGATCCTGCAGGACCGCGACCCCGCGCTGCTCGACCTGGCCCGCGCCTCCGCCTACACCACCGCCGACGGGCTGCCCGCGACGGTCGAGACGCGCGCCGGCGACCTGGCCGGGCTGCGCGCGTCCGACCTGGTCGGCGCGTCGCTCGTCACCGCGTCGGCGCTGCTGGACGTGCTCACCGCCGCCGAGATCGAGACGATCGCGGCCGCGGCCGGCTGCCCGGCGCTGCTCACCCTGTCGGTCGTCGGCCGCGTCCGGCTCACCCCGTCCGAGCCGCTCGACGCCGTGTTCGCCGCCGCCTTCGACGCCCACCAGCGCCGCGGCGGCCGGCTCGGACCGGACGCCGTCACCGCCGCGATCAAGGCGTTCGGGCGCCGCGGCGCGACCGTCGTCACCCGGCCGAGCCCGTGGCGGCTCGGCCCCGGCCAGTCCGCGCTCACCGAGGCGTGGCTGCGCGGCTGGGTCGGCGCCGCCGTCGAGCAGGACCCGGATCTGGCCGGGATCGCGGACGGCTACCTGGAGCGCCGCCTCGCCGAGTGCGCCGCGGGCCGCCTCTCCGCCGAAGTCCACCACCTGGACCTGCTCGCCATACCTGGGGGAACATCATGAAGCGGCTCTGGCCCTGGGGGCGCCTGCTCATCGGCCTGGGCATCCTCGGCGCGCTGCTGTGGTGGCACAGCACGGACGCGTTCGTGGCGGCGTTCCGCTCCATCGACCCCGGAGCCGTCGTCCTGGCGCTCGCCATCGGGCTCGTCACCACGGCGCTCAGCGCGGCCCGCTGGCGGCTGGTCGCCCGGCGCCTCGGCCTGCACCTGCCGCTGGCCGGCGCCGTCACCGACTACTACCGGTCCCAGTTCCTCAACGCCGTGCTGCCCGCGGGCGTCCTCGGGGACGTGCACCGGGCGGTGAGCCACGGCCACCGGTCCGGTGACGTCGCCCGCGGCGTGCGGGCCGTGTTCCTCGAACGGATCGCCGGCCAGGGCGTCGCCATCGTCGCCGGGGTCGCCGCCCTGTTCGCCTACCCGGCCCTGCTGTCGGCGATGGCCCCGGCCCTCATCCCGGTGGGGATCGTCCTGGTCGCGCTGCCGGTGCTGTGCCGCTGGCGGCATCCCGCCCTGGCGTCCACGTTCAGCGACCTGCGCGCCGCCGCGCGCGCCTGGCCGGGCGTCGTCGGCCTGTCGGCCGCGGCGCTGGGCGGCCACCTGGCGCTGTTCGTCGTCGCGGCCCGCCTGGCGGGCGCGACGGCGCCGGTCCTCACCCTGCTGCCGCTGATGCTGCTCGCGCTGCTGGCGATGGTGCTGCCCGTCAACGTCGGCGGCTGGGGGCCGCGCGAGGCCGTCCTCGCGCTGGCGTTCGGCGCGGCCGGGCTCGGCTCAGCGCAGGGCCTGACCGTCTCCGTCGTGTACGGGGTGCTGAGCTTCGTCGCCTGCCTGCCCGGCGCCGCGACCCTGCTGCTGAAGCACCGCGAGGACGTCCCCGAACGCCGCGACAAGGCTCCGCAGCGCGTCCCGGCCCTTGCCGGCGCGGGCCAGTGAGGGCCGCCCGATGACGCCCGACCGGGTGTAGGCGGCCATCCCGGCCGTCAGCAGATGCCGCCGGTCGCCGGCCAGGTGGTCGGCGGTGTCGTACCCGTCCCTGAGCAGCTCGGGATGCGCGTGCAGCAGGATCGACGCCTCAAGCTCGCCGGCGTGCATGTCGCCGTCCCCGGACGTCTCGACGCCCGCCGCCCGCCGCGCGTCCTCCCAGTCGTCGAAGCCCGGGAACAGCGCCATGTCGCCGTGCGCCTCCTGCACGACGTTGCCGAGGACGTAGTTGCCGCCGTGCCCGTTGACCAGCACGAGCTTCGGCACCCCGGTCCTGCGCAGCGACCCGGCGACGTCCCGGACCACCGCGTGCAGCGTCGCGGCCGAGATGCTCACCGTCCCGGGCCAGCCGGCGTGCTCGTGCGAGCAGGAGATCGTCACGGGCGGCAGCAGCCGCACCGGGTGCGCCTTCGCGATCTCCTCCGCGAGCGTGCAGGCGATCACCGTGTCCGTCGCGAGCGGCAGGTACGGCCCGTGCTGCTCGAAGCTGCCCACCGGCAGCACCGCCACGGGGACGTCCGGGACCTCGGCGCTCGTATGCATCGGCAACATGCCCCAACTCTGCCGCATCCCGCCGCGGCCCGGCGCCGGCTCACCCGCCGAGCAGCTCCCGGACGAGCCCGCCGACCTGCCCGGTCTCGGTGAGGAACCCGTCGTGCCCGGACGGCGACTCGATCACCCGCGGCCGGTCCGCGCCCGGGATGCCGGCCGCCAGCTCCTCCTGCTGGCGCAGCGGGTAGAGCCGGTCGGAGTCGACCCCGGCCACCAGCGTCCGCGCCGTCACCCGGCGCAGCGCGGCGGCCGTCCCGCCCCGCCCGCGGCCGACGTCGTGGCCGTTCATCGCCTCGGTCAGCACCACGTAGCTGCCCGCGTCGAAGCGCCCCACCAGCTTCCCCGCGTGGTGGTCGAGGTAGGACTCCACCTGGTAGCGCCCGCGCCGCCACGGGTCCTCGCCGTCCTGCGGCCGGCGGCCGAAACGGGCCTGCAGCTCCGGCTCGCTGCGGTAGGTGATGTGGGCGAGCCTGCGGGCCGTGCCGAGGCCGGCGTGCGGGCCGTCCCCCGGCGCGGCGTCGTGGTAGTCGCCGCCGCGCCAGCCCGGGTCCGACCGGATGGCGTGCAGCTGCACGCTCGCCATCGCGATCTGCTCGGCGCTCGCCGCCGCCGCGGTGGCGAGCAGCAGCAGCGACGCCGTGCGCTCCGGATGCGTCACCGCCCACTCCAGGGCGCGCATGCCGCCCATCGACCCGCCGGCCACCATCGCCCAGCGGCCGATGCCGAGCTCGTCCGCCAGCCGCGCCTCGGCGGCGACCATGTCGCGCTGCGTCAGGTACGGGAACGACCCTCCCCAGGGCCGGCCGTCCGGGCGGCGCGAGGCCGGCCCGGTGCTGCCCTGGCAGCCGCCCAGCACGTTGGGGGCGACGATGAACCACCGGTCGGTGTCCAGCGGGCGGCCCGGCCCGACCAGGCCGTCCCACCAGCCGGGCGTGGGATGACCCGGCCCGGCCGGCCCGGCGACGTGGCTGTCCCCGGTGAGGGCGTGCAGCACCAGCACCGCGTTGGAGGCGTCGGGGGCGAGCCGCCCCCAGGTCTCGTACGCGAGCCGCACGCCGGGCAGCGCGCCGCCGGCCTCCAGCGGCAGCGGGCCGTGCAGGGCGAACCACTGCCGCCGCCCGGGCGGGTCCCCCTCCCGCCAGGCCCCGGAGGCCGGCGGGAGGGAGACCGGTGCGGTCTCGGCGCCGATGCTCAGGACGCTCCCTTCGCCGCGCGGAAGCCGGCCTCCAGGTCCGCCTTGAGGTCGGCGACGCTCTCGATCCCGATGCACAGCCGGACCAGGCCGGGGGTGACGCCGGCGGCGGCCAGCTCGGCCTCGTTGAGCTGGCTGTGCGTGGTGGACGCCGGGTGGATGATCAGGCTGCGCACGTCCCCGATGTTGGCCAGGTGGCTGAACAGCTGGACGCCCTCCACGAACCGCCGTCCCGCCTCGCTGCCGTCGCGCAGCTCGAAGCACACGATGGCGCCCGTGCCGCGCGGCAGGTACCGCTCGGCGGCCCCGTTCCACGGGCTGGACGCGAGCCCCGGGTAGTGGACGGCCGACACCTCCTCGCGCCGCTCCAGCCACCGGGCCAGCTCCAGCGCGCTCGCGGACTGCCGCTCCATCCGCAGGCTGAGCGTCTCCACGCCCTGCAGCAGCAGGAACGCCGAATGCGGCGCGATGGCGGGGCCGAGGTCGCGCAGCAGCTGGACGCGCAGCTTGATCCCGTAGGCGCCGGGGCCGAGCGCCGGCCAGTACCGCAGGCCGTTGTAGCTCGGGTCCGGCTCGGTGAAGTCGGGGAACCGCTCGGGGTGCGCCCCGAAGTCGAACGTTCCGCCGTCGACCACGACGCCCGCGATGGTGGTGCCGTGCCCGCCGATGAACTTGGTCGCCGAGTGCACCACGATGTCGGCGCCGTGCTCGATCGGCCGCACCAGGTACGGCGTCGCGATCGTGTTGTCCACGATCAGCGGGACGCCCGCGGCGTGCGCGACGTCGGCGACGCCCCGGATGTCCAGCACGTTGCCGCGCGGGTTGCCGATGCTCTCGGCGAACAGCGCCTTGGTGTCCGGCCGGATCGCGGCGCGCCAGGCGTCCAGGTCGTCGGGATCCTCGATGAAGGAGACCTCGATGCCGAACTTCGGCAGGGTGTGCTGGAACAGGTTGTGCGTCCCGCCGTAGATCGTCGAGCTGGACACGATGTGGTCGCCGGCGCGCGCCAGGTTCCAGATCGCCATCGACTCCGCGGCCTGCCCCGAGGCCACCGCGACCGCGCCGACCCCGCCCTCCAGCGCCGCGATGCGCTTCTCGAAGGCGTCCTGCGTCGGGTTCATGATGCGCGTGTAGATGTTGCCCGGCTCGGCGAGCGAGAACAGGTTCGCGGCGTGCTCGGTGTCGCGGAAGACGAACGACGTCGTCTGGTAGATCGGCACCGCCCGCGCGCCGGTGGCCGGGTCGGGCTCGGCGCCGGCGTGCACCTGCTTGGTCTCGAACGACCAGCCGGCCTCGGCGGACGTGGCGGGGTCGGCGTGTTCACTCATGGCTCTCCTAGGACTGGGGCGAGGAAGAAAGGGGTTTCCTGCCGGTCCGGCGCATCACGGCCGTGCGGATGCGGTGGGCGCGGGTCGACGGGCGCCGGGGGCGCGCGGCGCGGGCGCGCCGGGCTCGCGGGACGGCGCCGGGCAGGGCGGCGGCGTCAGCGCGTCGTGCGGCGACAAGCGCAGCTGGTGACGCGCCCGTAGTCGACATTGCGGCGCGCCACGAGCATGGTCATTCGGGCAGTTTATCCTGGTCAGGACGGTTCTCCCGAGTAACGTGCATCACAGCCGAACGGGATTCGCCCTGCCCCCGCCGCGGAGGCGCCGGGCCGCCCGCTCAGGCGGCGACGAGTTCCTCGTCGCGCTCGTCGCGAGCCTGGAGCGGGGCGGCGGTCACCGGGACCGGCCGCCGCCGCGCCCGCCCGGCCGCCGCGACCAGCGCCATGGAGCCGGCGAGCAGGAAGGCGGCCACGATCCCGTCCAGCCAGTAGTGGTTGGCCGTCACGACCACCACGAGGACCGTGACCGGAGCGTGCAGCGCGACGACCCACCGCCAGCGGCTCCGCGACGTCCTGACCACCGCGACCGCGACGAGCAGCGCCCAGCCGACATGCAGCGACGGCATCGCCGCGTACTGGTTCGCGATCCCGTCGGCCGCCGCCGGATAGGCCGACGGCCCCACGGCCAGCATCGTGTCGACGGCCCCGACGCCCGCCAGCCGCGGCGGCGCGAGGGGGAACAGCGTGTGCACGACCAGGCCCGCCGCCGTCAGCACCACCAGCTCGTTGCGCACCCTGCCGTAGGAGGGGCGGTGCCGTACGTACAGCCAGACCAGCAGCAGCGCCGTCCCGGGGAAGTGGACGCCCACGTAGTAGACGTTGGCCAGGAAGGCCGTGTGGTCCCACCCGAGCGCCCACCGCTGGAGATCGATCTCGCTGGGCAGCCATTGTCGCTCGAAGCCCCACAGCCGGTGCGCGTTCGCCATCGCCTGGCCGGGGCCGTGCTCGATGACCGTCCGCCCCCACTTGTAGAAGGCGAACAGGATCGCGAGCAGCCCGGCCTCGGTCGCCAGCGGGCGCAGCCTGCCCGTTATCGTCCCGCTCGCCATCGCGTGCCCCCTCCGTGCCGGTCGTCGTCCAATCACAACCCTCGCGTCCGACACTTCCGGGGACGATGGGCCCAGCCACCCGGTGGCGGGAGGAAAGGTCCATGGAAGAGGGTGGAGCTAACCCCACCCGTTCCGTAGATTTCGGGACATGATCTCCGGTGAATGGCTCAACCGGCCTCCCGCGTCCACCCAGGACGGACCGGCGCTCCTCGTCACCGCCGAGAAGGGCAGCGACTTCTGGCGGACGACGGCCTACGGCTACGACCGCGACAGCGGCCACGCCCTCCTGTCGCCCCTCGGCCCCGAGGCCGCGATCGAGGTCTCGTTCGTCGCCGACTACGACCAGCAGTTCGACCAGGCGGGCGTCCTCGTGCGCCTGGACGAGGAGACCTGGATCAAGGCGGGCGTCGAGTACTGCGACGGGGTCCTCCAGCTCGGCGCGGTCGTCACGCACAAGGCCTCGGACTGGTCGTCGGCCCCCGTCCCGTGGACGGGACGCGAGGTGACGCTCCGGGCCAGCCGCTCGGGCGACGCGGTGACGATCCGGGCGCGCGCCGGCTCCGACCCGTGGCGGATGATCCGCCTGGCCCCCTTCCCGCCGGGCGTCCCGGCGACGGCCGGGCCCTACTGCTGCGCCCCCGAACGCGACGGCCTCACCGTGCGCTTCACCCGCGTGTCCATGGGCCCGCCGGACGAGACGCTGCACAGCTAGATACCCAAGCACTTACTTGGTATCCTCCCGTCGGCGACCGACGGGAGGACGGCACATGGCGCTCGCACCGGTGATCGAGGAACGCGCGGGCTGCGGCCCGGCCGCCCGGGCGGCCGCCCGCATCGCCCGCCGGCTCGTCCGCCCGCTCGTCGCCCGCCTCCCGTGGACCCCGGTCACGCTGCGCCTCGCCCCGCTGATCGACCTGGGCGCCGCGCTGCTGCTCCCGCCGCGCGGCACGAAGGTCACCAAGGTCCGGAACCTCGGCTGCGGGGCCGAGTGGGTCCGCGGCCGCGGCGTGCCCGCGGACTCCCGCCGGGCGATCCTCTACTTCCACGGCGGCGGCTTCGTCGCCTGCGGCCTGCGCACCCACCGCCGCATGATCGCCCGCATCTCGCAGGCCGCCGGCATGCCCGTCCTCTCCGTCGCCTACCGCATGCCGCCGCGCGTCCCCATCCGGACCACGATCGACGACTGCGTGGCCGCCTACCGCTGGCTCCTCGAAACCCGCGCGCCCGGCGACATCGTGATCGCCGGCGACTCGGCGGGCGGCTACCTCGCCTTCATGGCCCCGCTGCACGCCCTGCGCGCCGGCCTGCCCCGCCCCGCCGGCATCGCCGCGCTGTCCCCGTTCACCGACCTGGACATCGCCCCCAAGATCGCGCACGCCAACGCCCCGCTCGACCCGTTCATCCCGGCCCCGCGCATGTGGGACATGGTCCGCACCTGCTTCCCGGACGCCGAGTACACCGACCCCTGGCTGAGCCCCGTCCACGCCGACCTCGGCGGGCTGCCGCCCACGCTCATCCAGGCCGGCTCCATCGAGGTGATCCGCGCCGACGCCGAGCTCATGGCCGAACGCCTCGGCGCCGCGGACGTGCCCTGCACCCTCCAGATCTGGGAGGGCCAGATGCACGTCTTCCAGATCTTCGCCGACATCTCCCGCGAGGGCCTGCTCGCCATCAAGGAGATAGGCGCCTTCGCCCGCTCGGCCACCGCCGGCGCCCACTCCCAAGCCGCCTGACGAGCGCCCGGAATCCCCGATCTTGATCGGTTAGGGTGCCACCATGCACCGCAGCCGCCTGGTCGGAATCCTCATCGACACCCCCGCCGCGCAGGCGGGCGCGGAAGCGGACTTCTGGTCCGCGGCGCTCGGCGCCGAGCCCTACCCCGCGCCGGGCGAGGAGCAGTTCACCGTCCTGGTCGGCGCCGCCGAGAACCTGTTCACCGTCGTCCAGGCGGTCGACGACGGCGGCCCGCGCTACCACGTCGACATCGAGACCGACGACGTGGAGGCGGAGGCCGCCCGCCTGACCGCACTGGGCGCGGAACCGGTGTCGAGCTGGAAGGAGGCCCGCACGCTGCGCACGCCCGGCGGCCACCTGCTCTGCGTGGTCCCGGTCCACAGCGCCCCCGAGACCTTCGCCGCCTCAGCCCGAACCTGGCCCTGACCCGCTGCACGCCGCTGGTCTGCCGAGGGCAGAACCCGCCCTTCAGAGGTCGATGCGGGCCTTGCCTTCGCCGGATATATCGACCCCTATCTCCAACTGCACGGGAGTCGCGCTGCTCGATATGTCGAAGAGCAGTGTCCCACTGTAGTGTTCGGCCGCCGGTACACGATCGGGAAGGGCATGCCCGCCGGATTTCCCTAGAGCCCACTCGACGCTGTAGTTCGCGTTACCGGCGTACAGGCCCGCATTCCATGATGCCGTCGAGTCGCTCGGATTGCGGACTTCCAGGGTGAGTTCGCAGAACTGCCCGTTCTCCGGTCTCTCCCGGGGCACGCCCGGCGCCGCGGAAAGCCCGCAGCGGACGCCGGTCAGACGGTACGCGAGCGTGCCGTCGGTCACCTCCTGCCTCATCCCTCCGCTGCGCGGAAGGTCCGGCCCGTCGTCACCGGAGAAGAAGATCACATAGGCGAGGAAGGCCAGGCTGAGGGAGGTGATGATGAACGACCCCAGCCTCAGCGGGAAGTCCCACCGCGGCCTGGTACGGGCTGCGCGCTCGGCGGGGACCATCATGCCCTCGGAGCGCAGCCCCGGGACAGCCCCGTGGGGTGCCCCCTGGTGATCTCCGCTACTTTCCGCTCGACATCCTGTCGAGCGGCGGTGACCGCAGTGACCATATCGGCCGCAAGGACCTCGGACCCCTTGTCGGCGTATTCGCGCGGGCTTACCTCGACCGAGCGGACGCTGCCACGTGAGTCGCACACCACTGTTACCAGGCCATCGGAGGATCGGCCGGTGAGATCCAGATCGGGTATCGCCCTTGATTCGCTCATCGCTGATCGTCCACCCAGAGTCCGGGATTATTCAGGTCCGCCTTCACCGTGTGAGCAGTGACGTTACCCTTTTCTTGAGGCTCTTGATGTCGTGGAACGGCTTGGTTCCGCTCCAATCCTTCAGGGTGCCGCCGAAGACGCCGAAGAGAGCGGAGATGGCGCTGACGATCACGCCGGCCGCGCCGACCGCCCCGGACATGGCGGCAGCAGCTGCAATTTCGGTTCTGACCTGCTGTGATCATCGGGTGGCCCGGCCGGTGGCAGACGATGCCGGAGGATCCGGTGGGCCGGGCGGCGTGGAGGTGCAAGCGGGTGGAGATCCGACGGCGGTTCGGGGCCCGGCTGGAGGGGCTTCGCCCAAACAAGCGCCCCTCGAGAGATGGCAGGCCACTCCCATCACGATCACCGGAGTCCCCGGCAATCCAGCAAGCGAAGAGGGCACCGTCCGCACATACGGCTGCGGCATCTGGGCCATGATCCCCGAACTCGCCCCCGGCCCGCACAAAGTGGCCATCCGCGGCACCAGCGGCAATTTCCGCACCTCAGTGAACTACGACCTGACCATAGCCTCCTAGCCGCAGTATTCGTGTCCTGCGGCACTGCATCGCCGGCGAGTTCGTGGGCGCGTTAGAGCGCTTCAGTTGGTTACGGGGTGGCGTCTATGGCCTCGGGGGAGAGGATGTTCGTCAGGACCATCGCGGCGCAGCCCGTCAGGCCCGCCTGCTCGCCCAGGCGGCTCGGTTCTATGCGCAGGTTGCGGGTGGCCAGGGCTGTGGAGCGCTGGTAGACGGTCTCGCGGAGGCCCGCTATCAGGGGTTCGTCGGCGCCCACCAGGTCGCCGCCGAGGATCACCAGGGCGGGGTTCAGGAGGTTGACGGCGGTCGCGACGACCTCGCCGATGCGGCGGCCGGCGTCGCGGAGGAGGGCGACGGTCGCCGGGTCGCCGGAGCGGGCCAGGGCGGCGAGGCCGGGCAGGTCGTGCGCCGGTGAGCGGGCCAGGAGGGCGGTGCCGCCGGCGATCGCCTCGACGCAGTTGACGTTGCCGCAGCGGCAGGGGGCGTCGAGGTCGGACGGGACGGGCACGTGGCCGATCTCGCCGGCCGCGCCGAGCGCGCCCCGCTGGATGCGGCCGCCCGCGATGACGCCCGCGCCGATGCCGGTGGAGACCTTGACGAACAGGAGGTCGTCCACGCCGGGGTGGGCCCGGTGCTCGCCGAGGGCGGCGGCGTTGACCTCGTTGTCCAAGTAGGCGGGGACGCCGAAGCGGTCGGAGATCGGGCCGGTGATCTCCACGGCGTCCCAGCGGCCGGCGGCGTGCTCGACCGCGTCCGGGACGCCGAGGCCGGCGCCGCGGATCGACGACTCGTCGATGCCGGCCGAGGAGAGGAGCGACGTCCACTCGTCGAGGAGGCGGGGGAGGGTCTTGCCCGGGGACGTCTCCGCCGGGGGGCCGTCGGTGCGCGCGAGGATCGTCCCGGCGAGGTCGCAGACCGCCAGCTGCCCGCGGGACTGGCCGAGGTTCGCGACGAGGACCGTGCCGCCGGCGGCGTTGAACTCCAGGCGGGCCGGGGGCCGGCCGCCGGTCGACGGGCCGGCCGCGCGCTCGGCCACGAGGCCCCGGGAGATCAGGGACGCCACGCGGGACGCCACCGCGGGACGGGACAGGCCGGTGATGCGGCCCAGGTCGGCGCGGGTGGCGACGCCGTCCTCGCGGATCAGGCGCAGGATGTCGCCGGCCGTTGAGGGACGGTTGACGGGGCGGGCCATCAGGCCAGTCAAGCATGGTCTTGTTCGGTGCGTCCAGTTGGCACAAGAGGCGGACTTTTGTTAGTTGAAGTTCATAAGTGGGTTGAACGGATGACCTATGTCTCGGTAGCTTGCTGATCGAGACACCACCCCTGGTCTGGAGCGTCCAATGCCCGTACATCCCGCGCTGGAGGCAGTGACCCGGCGCGTCGCCGAACGGAGCGCCGAAACGCGCGGCGCGTACCTGAGCCGGATCCGGGACGCCCGGACGGAAGGCCCGGTGCGCACCGGCATGGGCTGCGCGAACCTCGCCCACGGCTTCGCGGCGTGCGGCGTCCAGGACAAGCTGTGGCTCCGCGGCGACGTCACGCCGAACATCGCGATCGTGTCGGCCTACAACGACATGCTCTCCGCGCACCAGCCGCTGCAGGACTACCCCGACATCCTGAAGGGCGCGATCCGGTCCGCGGGCGGGACGGCGCAGTTCGCCGGGGGCGTGCCCGCGATGTGCGACGGCATCACGCAGGGCCGCGCCGGCATGGAGATGTCGCTGTTCAGCCGGGACGTGGTGGCGATGGCGACGGCCGTGGCGCTGTCGCACGACATGTTCGACGGCGCGCTGCTGCTCGGCGTCTGCGACAAGATCGTCCCCGGGCTGGTGATCGGCGCGCTGTCGTTCGGGCACCTGCCGGTGATCCTGGTGCCGGCCGGGCCGATGGCGTCCGGGCTGCCGAACGGGGAGAAGGCGAAGGTCCGCAAGCAGTTCGCGGCCGGGGAGATCGGGCGCGACCGGCTCCTCGCCGCCGAGGCCGCGTCCTACCACTCGCCCGGCACCTGCACCTTCTACGGGACGGCCAACTCCAACCAGATGCTGATGGAGGTCATGGGCCTGCACCTGCCGGGGGCGAGCTTCGTCCCGCCGGGCACGAAGCTGCGGGACGCCCTGACCGAGGCGGCCGGCCGGCGCATCCTGAAGATCACGAACCTGGCGGACGAGTACACGCCGGTCGGCGAGCTGCTGGACGAGCGCGCGTTCGTGAACGGCATCGTCGCCCTGCTCGCCACGGGCGGCTCCACCAACCACACGCTGCATCTCGTCGCGATGGCCGCGGCGGCGGGCATCGAGCTGGCCTGGGACGACTTCGACGAGCTGTCCGCGGTGACGCCGCTGCTGACCCGGCTCTACCCGAACGGGACCGCCGACGTGAACCACTTCCACGCGGCGGGCGGCACCGCGTTCCTCATCGGCGAGCTGATCGACGCGGGGCTCCTGCACCCGGACGCGCGCACGGTCGGCGGCGGCGCCCTCGACGAGTACCGCAAGGTCCCGGAGTTCGCCGGCGGCAAGGCCGAGTGGCGGGAGACCGTGACCGAGTCGGGCGATCCGGGCGTCCTGCGCCCGGTGGCGGAGCCGTTCGACACGCACGGCGGCCTGCGCACCGTGCGCGGCAACCTCGGCCGGGCGGTCATCAAGGTGTCGGCGGTGCGGCCGGAGCACCGGGCGATCGAGGCCCCGGCCCGCGTGTTCGGCTCGCAGGAGGAGCTCCAGGAGGCGTTCGCCGCCGGGGAGCTGGACCGGGACGTGGTGGCGGTCGTCCGCAACCAGGGCCCGCGCGCCAACGGGATGCCGGAGCTGCACCGGCTCACCCCGCCGCTGTCGGTCCTGCAGGACCGCGGCCACCGGGTCGCGCTCGTCACGGACGGTCGCATGTCGGGCGCCTCGGGGGCGGTGCCCGCCGCGATCCACGTGTCGCCGGAGGCGGCCGCGGGCGGCCCGCTCGCCCGCGTCCGCGACGGCGACGTCGTCCGGCTCGACGCCGACGGGGGAGTGCTGGAGGTCCTCGTCCCGGACGAGGAGTTCGCCGCCCGCGAGCCCGCCCCCGGCGCCCCCGAGCAGACCTACGGCACGGGACGCGAGCTGTTCCAGGCGTTCCGCAACGCGGTCGGCCCGGCCGAGCGAGGCGCGGGAGTCTTCACATGAGCGCAGCGGACCGGGGGGAGTGGGGGGTCGCATGAGCGCCCCGTGGCTGGTGGCCGACGTCGGCGGGACCAATGCGCGGTTCGCGCTGGTGGACGGCCCGGACGGCGTCCCGTCCCAGGTGAGGTCGCTGCCCACCCGCGACTACCCGGGCCTGGCCGAGGCCGCCGCAGCGTACCTGGAGGACACCGGCGCCCGCCCGTCCGCCGCCTGCCTGGCCGTGGCCGGGCCGGTCGCCGGCGGGACGTACCACCTCACCAACGCGGGCTGGCCGAAGGGCACCCCGGAGGCGGTGCGCGCCCACCTGGGCCTGCCCCACCTCGACGTCATCAACGACTTCGAGGCGCTGAGCCTCGCCCTCCCGCGCCTCACCGCGGACGACCTGATCGTGATCGGCGAGCGGGCGCCGACCGGGGACGCGCCGCTCGCCGTGGTCGGGCCCGGCACGGGCCTCGGGGTCGCCGGGCTGGTCCCGGCGCCGTGCGGCTGGGTGCCGGTGCCCGGCGAGGGCGGTCAGGTCGACGTCCCGGCGGCGACCGACCGGGAGATCGAGGTGACGCGGCTGCTGCGCGCCGAGAAGGGCGCGGTCCCCGCCGAGTACCTGCTCTCCGGCGCCGGACTGGCCCGCATCCACCGGTACCTGGCGGCCCTCGACGGAGAGCGGGGCGAGGAGCTGACCGCCAAGCAGATCTGCGAGCGCCGCGACGACCCGCGGTGCGACGAGGCGCTGCGCATGTTCTGCGCGCTGCTCGGTTCGCTGGCCGGCAACGTCGCGCTGACGTTCGGCGCCCGCGGGGGCGTCTATCTCGGCGGCGGGATCCTGCCGCGCATCGTGGACGTGCTGCGCGGCAGCGCGTTCCGCGACCGCTTCGAGGGGAAGCCCCCCGTCGAGGACTACGTGCGCGGCATCCCGACCGCGCTGATCGTCCATTCCGGCCCGGCCCTGGTCGGCGCCGCCGTCCGGCTCGCGCAGAGCCTGCCCGACGCTCCGCCCCGGAGGGAGCCCGCATGATCGCCGAAGACCTGCTCGACCTCGCGCCCGTCATCCCGGTCGTGGTGCTGGACGACGCGGACGCCGCCGTCCCGCTCGCCCGCGCCCTGGTCGAGGGCGGCCTCCCGGTGATCGAGGTGACGCTGCGCACCTCGTCCGCGCTGGAGGCGATCGCCCGGATCGCGGCGGAGGTCCCGGACGCGGTGGTCGGCGCCGGCACGGTCGTCCGCCCGGAGGACGCCGAGCGGTCCGCCGCCGCCGGTGCGCGGTTCCTGGTGAGCCCCGGCTGCACGTCCCGGCTGCGGGCGGCGATGGTCGCGACCGGGCTGCCGTTCCTGCCGGGCGTCGCGACCGCGTCGGAGGCGATCGCGCTGCTGGAGGCCGGGATCACCGCGATGAAGTTCTTCCCCGCCGAGGCCGCCGGCGGCACCGCCTACCTGAAGTCGCTCGGCGGGCCGCTGCCGCAGATCCGGTTCTGCCCGACGGGCGGCATCGGCCCGCGGAACGCGGCCGACTACCTCGCGCTGGCGAACGTCGGCTGCGTGGGCGGCTCCTGGCTGACCCCGGCGGACGCCGTCCGGAACGGGGACTGGAAGCTCATCCGCGACCTCGCCTCCGAAGCGGCGTCCCTGAGGTGACGTGACGGGTGATGTCACGCCCAGGACGGGGTATCCCGTCTCCTGGGCATGAACACCGCAACGACGCTGGAAAGCTGGAAGAAGCAGAAGACGTTCCTGCTGACGTCCTACCGCAAGGACGGCACGCCGGTCGGGACGCCGGTCAACGTCGTCGTGCGCGGCGACCACGCCTATTTCCGCACCTACGACAAGGCGTTCAAGTCCAAGCGGCTGGCGCGCAACCCGGAGGTGGAGATCGCGCCGAGCACGTTCCGGGGCGAGGTCACCGGCCCGGCGGTGCGCGGCCGCGTCCGGCTGCTGACCGAGGAGGAGGCGCGGCCGATCCGGCGGCTGCTGGCCCGCAAGCACCCGTTCCTGCAGGGTTTCGCGGTACCGCTGTTCCACCGGATGAAGCGCTACCGGACCCTCCACTACGAGGTCACGCTTGACTAGGGCCGTGGGGGCAGGGGCCGGCGGTCAGCCGCGGGGCGCGCCCGTCGGGGATGAGGTCCATGCGCAGCCGGCCGCAGGTGCAGCGGGTCCAGATGACGACGCCGTCGCTGGTGACGTGGCGGGAGACAACCGTGTTCTCGTTCATGTACGGCAGTCTGCAGCCCACCGATCGTTGGCGTCTATTTCAGGTTTCCGCACTAGATCGTGCAATATGGTTGCATGATTGATCTGCGCCGCCTGCACATGCTCCGGCTCGTCCACCAGTACGGGACGGTGACGTCCGCGGCGGAGGCGCTGCACCTCACGCCGTCGGCGGTGTCCCACCAGCTGCGCGAGCTGGCGCGGGAACTGAAGGTGCCGCTGCTGGAGCCGCAGGGCCGCAAGGTGCGGCTCACCCCGGCCGCGCACCTGCTGATCGAGCACGCCGACGGGCTGCTCGCCCGGTGGGAGGAGGCGCTCGCCGATCTGGAGTCGCACCGCGCCGGGGCCGCCGGGCCGCTGCGCATGTGCGGGTTCACCACGGCGGTCGGCGGGCTCATCGCCCCGGCCGCCGGCGCGCTGCTGCGGGACGACCCCGGCCTGCGCGTCGAGGTCCGCGAGTGCGACACCGACGTGGCGATGGGGCTGCTCGCCGCCGGCGAGACCGACATCGCGGTCATCGAGCCGACCCCGGACGCGCCGCCGCCCGGCGACCCGCGCTTCGACCGCGAGCCGCTGCTGGAGGAGGCCTACGACCTGATCGTCCCCGCCGGGCACCCGCTCGCGGGCCGCGCCGGCGTCCGGCTGGAGCACGCGGCGGAGGAGGTCTGGATCAGCGTCGCGCCCGAGGTGTGCGCCCACTACCAGCAGGTGCTGACGTACTGCGGCGCCGCCGGGTTCACGCCCCGGTTCGCGCACCACGCCACCACCTGGTCGGTGATCTGGGCGCTGGTCGCCAACGGCCTCGGCGTGTCGCTCGTGCCGCGGCTGGCGGGCGGGCCGGCCGACCAGCCGGTCGTGCGGGTCCCGCTGACCGGCGACGCCGTCCCGAGGCGGCGCGTGCTGACCTGCGTGCGGCGCGGCAGCCGGAGCAACCCGCTGATCGTGCGCGGCCTGCGTGCCCTCCACGACGCCGTCCCCGATCGCTGCGCCCGGCTCGCGGCCGCATAGCCGGGCGCAGCGGTCGCTACTCCGCCGCGATCGCCTCCAGGACGTTCATCCGCGCGGCGCGGCGGGCCGGCCACGCGGCGGCGACGACGCCGATCAGCGCGCCCGCCGCGACGTGCGGCTGCTCGGCACGGCCGCCGGGCGCGCGTCCGACCGGGACCGGACCCGCGCGCTCCTGCGCGGCCTCACCGAGCGGGAGACGCAGGTGCTGGCGTGCCTCGGCGAGGGGCTGTCCAACGCGCGGATCGCGCGCCGCCTCCACCTCAGCGAGGCGACCGTCAAGGGGCACGATTCCCGCGTGCTCGACGAGCTCGGCTGCGCGAACCGCACGCAGGCCGGCCTCATCGCCCGCGACGCCGGCCTGCCCTGACGCCGGCCTGCCCTGACGGGGGCGCCGCGTCAGGCGCCGGGCATGTGGCGGCGCGACCGCCGCACCCCGAACGCCAGCATGACCGCGCGGATCACCCAGACGGCGAGCGCGATCTGCAGGACGGTGAGGAACCCCGTGCCCGGCCCGACCGTGAACGTCAGCACCAGGAACACCCCGAGCAGCAGCGGGAACGCCGGGAAGCGCGGCCCGTGCCGGTGGTGGCGGGCCAGGTGCCGGTGGCGGCGCTGCCACGCGGGGTGCCCCGGCCCGCCGAACATCATCGGCACCGCCCGCACGGGTTCGGGTTCCGGTTCGCGCAGCCCGGTCGGGGACGGCAGGTCCTCGACGAGGGCGCGCAGGTCGCCGCGCGTCCGGGCGGACAGCGCGGACTCCAGCCGCTCGTCCAGCTCGGCGCGGTCGAGCCGCCCCTCGGCGAAGTGGTCGTGCAGGGCCACCATGACGGCGTCGCGCTCGGCGTCGCCGATGCGGATCTCGTCTTGACGCGCCATCTCTACTCCTCGTCGCCGGCGGCCGTCGGCCCCGGGTCGTCGTCGGTGCCTTCGAGGTCGTCGGCCAGGATGCGGTACAGGCTGCGCCGGGTCTCCGCCAGGACGTCCTTCGCCTGGGCGACCTGCGCGGACGACCCGGAGTGGACGATCTGCATCACCGCGGCGCCCGTCTGCGCGGCCTGCTTGAACAGCTCGGGGACGCCCTCGCCGTAGTCGGGCGTCATCTCCGCCCACGGCTCGGCGAGCCGGTCGGCGTTCTCCTCGACGTAGCGGCGGCCCTCGTCGGTGAGGTGGTAGGTGCGGCGGCCGCCCGCCTCGTCGCCGCTGATCAGGCCCTCGTCGGCGAGCTGCTGCAGGGCCGGGTAGACGGCGCCGGGGCTCGGCTTCCACGCCCCGCCGCTGCGCTCGTGGATCTCCTGGATGATCTGGTAGCCGTTGCGCGGCTCCTCGGCCAGCAGCACGAGGATCGCCGCGCGGACGTTGCCCTTGCGCGCCCGGCCGCCGCCGGCGCCCCGGCCCCACGGACCGCCGCGCCCGCGCGCCCAGGGGGGCCGCGGGCCGGGCCCGTGGCCGAACCCGCCGGGCCCGCCCGGTCCGCCGCCGAACGGGCCGCCGAACGCGCCGCCGAACAGCGCGCCGAGGTTCGGGAAGTCGCCGCGGCCCCAGGGGCCGTGCCCGTGTGTGTGTCCCATGTTCTGCACCACCTTCTGAGATCTTCTGAGATCTCTCTCTGATCCTTCGCGATACGACAACGATATATCGAAGACGTACCGCTGAGCCAGATGGTTCCCGAACATTCCGGGGCGCCGTCTCAGGCTTCGCTCTCGGCGAACCCGGGCATGATCCCCAATACCGGGCGGCACCGTCTGATTCCGCGAATCTTGGGTAGGCACCCGACCCGAGGGGGACGATGGGCACACACGAGGTGGTGACCGCGCGGGACGCGGTCGTGATGCCGGGCGCCGCCGGCGCCAGGCCCCGCGCCAGGAACGAGCTGCTGCTCGGCCTGGCGCTCTTCGCTGTGTACTCGCTGGTCACCATGCTGCCGGAGGAGGCGCGGCGGCTGGAGGCCCGCGACCGCGGCGAGCTGCTGTACCGGCTGGAACGCGCCCTGCACATCGACGTCGAGCCGGCCCTCAACGGCTGGCTCGCGCACCAGCCCGTCCTGCGCGTGTTCGCCAACTACGAGTACGCGATCACCTACATCGCGAGCGCGCTGGCGCTCCTCACCTGGCTGTTCGTCCGGCATCCCGAGCGGTACCGCACGGCCCGCAACGCCTTCGTCATGCTCAACCTGGGCGGCCTCGCCTGCTTCGCCCTGTTCCCCGTGATGCCGCCGCGGCTGATGCCCGACCTCGGGTTCGTCGACACCGTCACCGAGGGCCGGACCTGGGGCTCCTGGGGCTCCCCGATGGTCGAGCACGCCGACCAGTTCGCCGCCGTCCCGTCCCTGCACATGGCCTGGACAATGTGGGTCGGCGTCGAGCTCGCCCGCGTGAAGGCCAAGCGCTGGGTGCAATGGTTGAACGTCGCCCACATCCTCCTTACCCTCTACGTCATCCTGGCGACCGCGAACCACTTCCTGGTGGACGCGGTGGCCGCCGTCCCCTTCGTGGTGGTCCCCGTGTACATCGCCGAGCGCATCGCCCATCCGCAGGCCGCCCGCGTCCAGGGCCCCGACGCCTTCTTCCTCTCCGTGGAGACGCCCGCCGCGCCGCAGCAGGCCGGCGGCGTCATCATGCTCGACACCTCGCAGGGAGAGGTGGGGCGCGAGGATCTCGTCCGCGTCATCAAGGAGCGGCTGCCCGGGCTGCCCCGGTTCCGGCAGCGGCTCGTCCGCCGCGGCCGCTGGCGCCGCCCCGTCTGGCACGACCACGACCCGGTCGACTGGGAGTGGCACGTCGCCGAGCGGCACGTCGACGGCATGGCCGGGCTGCGCGCCGCGGTCGCCGAGATCCAGTCGGAGCGGCTGCCGCTCGACCGGCCGCCGTGGCGGATGGTCGTGATGAAGGGCGCCGAGCCCGGCCGGACCGCCGTCGTCTACCTCATGCACCACGTCGTCGCCGACGGCGTCGGCATCGTCGCGCAGGCGATGTACCTGATGGAGCCGCCGCCCGACAACCTCGGCGCGCGCTTCCCGCGCCGGCCGTTCCGGAAGGCCCTCGCCACCGTGGTCGGGCTCGCCCAGCTCGCCACCGCGGTGACGAAGCCGGAGCGGCTGCCGGCCGGCGGGACGGCCGAGCGCCGGTTCAGCTCGATGCGGCTGCCGCTCGCCGAGGTCCGGGACGTGGGCCGCCGCTACGGCGCCCGCGTCACCGACGTCGTGCTGTGCGCGGTCGCGGGCGCGCTGAACCGCGTCGTCAGCGAGGACGACGGGCGCCCCGACACCTGCCGGGTCGCCGTGCCGCTCATGATGCGCCCGCCCGGCAGCGCGATGGTCGGCAACCACACCACCGCCGTCATGGTGGACCTGCCGGTCGGGAAGATGGCCGAGGTCGACCGGCTCGCGCTGATCGCCCGGCGGGGCCGCGTGCTGCGCTCCGGCACCCGCGCGCAGGCCGCCTGGTTCGTGATGTGGCAGGCGGGACGCGTCCTGCCGGTGCCGCTGCACGCCCGGTTCGCCCGCATGTCCTACAGCGGGCGCTTCCTGCAGGGCACCGTGTCGAGCCTCCCGGGGCCGGACAAGCCGCTGCGGCTGGCCGGAGCGCCCCTCACCGCCGTGTACCCGATCGTCCCGCTCGCGCCCGGCGCGCCGCTCGCGGTCGCCGCGCTCGGCGTCGACCGCGAGCTGTGCTTCGGCGTCTCCCTCGACCCCGGCCTGGCCGACGACGCCGACGCCTTCATGGCCGCCGTCCACGACGTGATCGAGGAACTCCGCAGCGAGCCGGAGTAGCCGTCACGCGCTCCGCATCGCGCGCAGCGACTCCTTGAGCGAGCCCATCGTCGCGAACACGGCGGTGGGCTCGTAGCCGCAGTGCGCCATGCAGTTCGCGCACCGGTCGTCGCGGCCCCGCCCGTAGGCGTCCCAGTCGGTGGTGTCGAGAAGCTCCTGGTAGGTGGCGCAGTAGCCGTCGTCCATCAGGTAGCAGGGACGCTGCCAGCCCTTCAGCGAGTACGACGGGATCGCCCACGCCGTGCAGCGGAAGTCGGCCTTGCCTTCGAGGAAGTCCAGGAACAGCGGCGAGTGGTTGAACCGCCAGCGCCGGCGGCGGCCGTCCGCGAACGCCTTGCGGAACAGGTTCCGGGTCTCCTCGACGCCGAGGAAGTGGTCCTGGTCCGGCGCCTTCTCGTAGGCGTACGCCGGCGAGATCATCATCTGGTCGACGCGCAGGTCGTCGTTCAGGTAGTCGAGGACGTCGATCACGGTCTGCGGGGTGTCGGTGTTGAACACGGTGGTGTTCGTCGTGACCCGGAACCCGCGCTCCCTGCACATCCTGATCGCCTCGACCGCCTGGTCGAACACGCCCTCCTTGCACACGGACGCGTCGTGCCGCTCCCGCAGCCCGTCGATGTGCACCGCCCACGCGAAGTAGCGGGACGGCCTGAACTGGTCGATCTTCTTCGGGATCAGCGCGGCGTTCGTGCACAGGAACACGTACCGGCGCATCCCGACGAGCCTGCCGACCAGCTCCCCGATCCGCGGGTGCATCAGGGGCTCGCCGCCCGCGATCGACACCATCGGCGCGCCGCACTCCTCGACGGCGGCGATCGCCTGCTCCACCGGCATCCGCTGCTTCAGCACGTCCGCCGGATGCTGGATCTTGCCGCAGCCCGCGCACGCCAGGTTGCACGCGTACAGCGGCTCCAGTTCCATGATCAGCGGGAACTTGGCCCGCCCCGCCAGCTTGTTGCGCAGGACGTACCCGCCGACGCGCAGGCTCTGCCGCAGTGGCATGCCCATGGTCAGGCCCCTCTCAGGTACCGGCCCAGCGCCGAGAGCGGGAACACCAGCCGGTACAGGTGGTAGTTGATGTAGAAGTCGCCGGGGAAGCCCGTGCCGGTGTAGTGGTCCTCGTCCCATGTGCCGTCGGGCCGCTGGTGCTCGACGAGCCAGCGGATCCCGCGCTCCACGGCGGGGCCGCGCTCGCCGGCGGCGAGCAGCGCGAGCAGCGCCCACGCGGTCTGCGACGGGGTGGACGCGCCGTGCCCGACCCACGACCGGTCGCGGTAGGAGCGCAGGTCCTCGCCCCAGCCGCCGTCGTCGCGCTGGTGGCGCCGCAGCCAGCCGACCGCGTCCCGGATCACCGGCTTCTCCGGCCGGACGCCCGCCGCGATCAGCGCCGGGACGACGGCGCCCGTCCCGTACACGTGGTTGGCGCCCCACCGGCCGAACCACGACCCGTCCGGCTCCTGCGCCCGCAGCAGCCACACCACGGCCCGCTTCACCGGCAGCGAGTCGGCCATGCCCCGGTGCGACATCGCCTCCACGACGTGCGCGGTGACGTCGGCGGACGGCGGGTCGATCACCTCGCCGAAGTCGCAGAAGGGCAGCCTGCGGCACAGCGCGCGGGTGTTGTCGGCGTCGAACGCGCCGAACCCGCCGTCCTTCGACGCCATCCCCGCCATCCAGCGGACCCCCCGCTCGATCGCCGGTTCCGCCAGGGGGTGCCGGACGCGGTTCAACGCGATCACGACCTCGGCGGTGTCGTCGGCGTCGGGGTAGCAGTCGTTGTCGAACTCGAACGCCCAGCCGCCCGGCGGCAGGCCGGGGCGCCGCACCGACCAGTCTCCCGGCCCCCGCACCTCCTCGCCGACCAGCCACCGCGCGGCCCGCTCCAGCGCCGGGTGCCCGGCGGGCAGGCCCGCGTCGGCGAGCGCGTTCATCGCGAGGGCGGTGTCCCAGACGGGGGACTGGCACGCTTCGAGGCGCCGGCCCTGCTCGTCCCGGATCGTGAACCGTTCCAGGCCGTCCAGGCCGCGCTGGATGACGGGGTGGTCGAGGCCGTAGCCGAGCAGGTGCAGCGCCAGCAGCGAGTACACCCACGGCGGCTGGATGCCGCCCCACGACCCGTCCCGCTCCTGCCGCGCGACGATCCACTCGGCGGCGCGGCGCAGCGCCGCCTCCCGCAGGCCCCGCAGCGGGCGCCGCTGGTACACGTGGAGGGCACGGTCGAGCGCGCCGAACGCCTCGCCCCAGCCGGGCAGGCCCCGCCGCCCCGGCCGCGGGAGGCGGTAGTCGGGGACCAGCTCGTCCAGCCCGAACGGCAGCGGCCGGACCGGGCGCAGCGCGCCCACCACCGACAGCGGCACGATCGTCTGCCGCGCCCAGCACGCGAAGTCGTACACGTTCAGCGGGAACCAGCGCGGCAGGAGCACCATCTCCGGCGGCACCACCGGCAGCTCGTCCCACGGCCAGCGGCCGAACATCGCCAGCCAGAACCGGGTGAACACGCGGGTCGCGGGGAGGCCGCCCTCGCCGCGGATGTAGGCGGCGGCGCGGGCCATGTGCCCGGCGTCCGGGAGGTCGCCGGCGAGCCGCAGCGCCACGTACGCCTCGACGGTCGTGGACAGGTCCGGCGGGCCGTCGTGGAAGTTCGCCCACGTCCCGTCCGGGGATTGCCGCGACCTGATCCAGCGGGCCGCCTCGCGGGTGTCCTCGCCGGTGCGGATGCCGAGGAACTCGCGCAGCAGCAGGTCCTCGGCGTCCATCGTGACGTTGGTCCGCAGCTCGCCCTTCCACCAGCCCTCCGGGGACTGGAGCAGCAGCAGGTGCTCGCGGGCGGCGTCCAGCGCGTCGGCGGCCGTCCGGGGCGCGGCGGCCTCCGGGGTCTCGGGTGTCTCCAGCGTTGTCATCAGTGGTCCCGGTGGGTGACGAAGTCGGCGATGCGGAGGAACTCGGCGCGGACGGAGTCCGGCAGCCGGGCGCCGAGCAGGTGCCCGGCGGCGCGCTGGACGCGGTTCTCGGCCTCCAGCTCGGCCCAGGCGCGCCCGCCCGCGGCCTCCACGAGCGCGGCGGCCTCGGCCAGGTCGTCCTCGGCCGGGTCGGGCCGCGCGTAGAGGTCGGCGAGCTTCGCCGCCTCCGGGGTGCCGGAGTCGAGCGCGGCGACGACCGGCAGCGACATCTTCCGGGACCGCAGGTCCGACATGGCGGGCTTCCCGGTGGCCGCCGGGTCCCCCCAGATGCCGAGCAGGTCGTCGGCGAGCTGGAACGCGACGCCGAGCTCCGCGCCGAACGCCTCCAGCGCGTCCGAGACGGACTCGGGCGCCCCGTCCAGGACGGCGCCGATCGAGCAGGAGCACGCCAGCAGCGCGGCGGTCTTGTCGGACGCCATGGCGAGGCACTCGTCCACGCTCACCTGGCGGCGGGTCTCGAAGTCCATGTCGAGCGACTGCCCGGCGATGAGGCGGCGCGTCGCGGCGGCCAGCGCCCGCGCCGCCTTCGCCGACCCCTGCCCCGGCGCCTCCAGCAGGACCTCGCCGGCGAGGGCGAGGAGCGCGTCCCCGGCCAGGATCGCGGACGCCTCGCCGAACACCGTCCACGCCGCGGGGCGGTGCCGGCGCGTCCGGTCGCCGTCCATGATGTCGTCGTGCAGGAGCGAGAACGCGTGGACCAGCTCCACCGCGACGGCTCCCGGCAGCGCGCTCTCCGGCGGCGCCACCGCGGCGCGCGCCGACAGCAGCGCCAGCGCGGGGCGCAGCGCCTTCCCGACGGGCGCCCTGCGCGGGCGGCCCTCCTCGTCGGTCCAGCCCAGGTGGTAGGCCGCGACGCGGTACGTGCGCGGATCGAGCCGGCCGACGGCGGCGCGCAGCGCCCCGTCGACCAGCTCGCGAACATCGGTCATCGAGACCGGAACGGCAGTCACCGGCCCCTCACCCCCTCCAGTGGCGATGGGTCGGCGGAGGGCCGGCGGCGCGCGGCGGTCACCGGTCCCTCACCCCGTCCAGGTGGCGGCGGACCAGCCGCGCGGCGGTGAGGCCGCTGCGCACTGCTCCCTCCATCGTGTCGGGCCAGCCCGTGTCGGTCCACGCGCCGGCCAGGAACAGCCCGGGCGCCCGCGTCGCCGCGCCCGGCCGGGCCGCCGCGCTGCCCGGGCACTGCCGGAACGTCGCCCGCCGCTCCCGCGTCACGAACAGCTCCCGCACGGCGGCGCCCCGCGCGGCCGGCAGCAGCCGCCGCAGCTCGGGGACGAACCGGGCGCGCAGCTCGGCGGTCGGCATGTCGATCCAGCGGTCCGCGGCCGACAGCGACACCGCGAGGTACTGCCCGCGGCGCAGCCCGCTGACCGCCGTCCGGTCGAACACCCACTGGACGGGCGAGGCGACGGCGGCGGCGAACGGCGCGTCCAGCACCTTGCGGTCGTAGACGACGTGCACGTTCACGATCGGGCTGGCGTCCAGCTCGGGCCAGCGCAGCGGCTCGGGCAGCGCCTGCGCGGGCAGCAGCCGCGCCGCCGCCTCGTGCGGCACCGCCATGACCACCGCGTCGGCGGCCATCGGCACCCCGTCCACCACCACCTTCGGGTCGGTGGTGACGGCCTCGACCTTCGCCTTCAGCCGGACGGTCCCGCCCATCTCCGCGATGCGGCGCAGCGCGGGCCCGCCGTGCAGCTCCTCCAGCGGTACCAGCGGGACTCCGATGTCGGCGGCGTCGGCGCGCCCCAGCAGCGCCCGCCCGCACACCATCGCGGACAGCCCGAGCGCCGCGTCGTCCACCTCGGCGTTCAGCGCCGCGGTGATGAACAGCCCCCACAGCGCCTGCCGCGCCCACGCCCGCTGCCCGTGCTCGGCCAGCCAGGTCCCCGCCGACATCGTGTCGAGGACGGGGTCGGCCGGGTCGAGGCGGCTCAGCCCGGCCGCGGCGCGGATCGCGCGGAGCCGGTCGCCGGGCGGCAGCGGCGAGTACCGGGCCAGCGCGGGCAGCAGGTGCAGCGGGCCCGGCAGCCTCGATCGGCGCAGCCGCGCCGCCTTCGCCCCCGGCCGCAGGACGGGGACGTCGAACCGGTCCTGCACCTCCACCAGGTGGTCGGCGCGCAGCCTGCGCAGCAGCCCCTGGTACGCCGAGCAGCAGCGCAGGAACACGTGCTGCCCGTTGTCCACGCTCAGCTCGCCCCGGACGAACGAGTGCGTCGCGCCGCCCAGCCACGGCCGGGACTCCACGACCGTCACCGGCACGCCCGACTCCTGCAGCGCGATGGCGGCGCTGATGCCCGCGAGCCCGCCGCCGACGATGACCACGCTCACCGTGCCGCCCCCGCTCCGGGCGCCGGTCCCGCACCGCTCACCGCTCGACCCCCGACAGGGCGCGCGCCGCCACCACGGCCTTCTGCCACGTCGGCAGCGACGCCCGGCTGTGCAGCGCCGTCGACGGGCGGGCCGCGATCGTCTCCAGCAGCCGCCGGTAGATGCCCGCCATCGCCGCCGTGCAGGCGGCGCTGCGCCGGTCCAGCAGCGGCAGCAGCCGCAGGCCCTCCGCGTACCAGGCGCGGGCCCGCTCCGCCTGGAAGCCGATGAGCTTGTTCAGCCGCCACGGCGGGTCGACGAACGTGCCCGACTCGTCCAGCTCCAGCGTGCAGCCGAACTGCGCCAGGTCCTCCCGCGGGATGTAGGTGCGGCCCGCCAGCCGGTCCTCGCGCAGGTCGCGCAGGATGTTGGTGAGCTGCAGCGCGACGCCGAGCGAGTCGGCGAGGCCCTCGGCGCGCTGCCGGCCGTCCGACCCGAACACCCCGAGCGACAGCCGCCCGACCGTCCCCGCGACCGCCTGGCAGTACCGCAGCAGGTCGTCGAAGGTGTCGTAGTCGGCGCCCCGCACGTCGTTCTCGCAGCCGTCGATCAGCTCGTCGAACGCCTCCAGGGGGATCGGGTAGCGGCCCGCCGCGTCCGCCAGCGCGGTCAGCACCGGATGGCCCTCCAGCGCCCGGACGTCCGCGCGGCGCCGCAGCACGTCCTGCACGGTCCGCAGCCGCCGCCGGGACCGGTCCAGCAGGTCGAGCCGCACGCACGCCGGCTCCGGGCCGTCCCCGATGTCGTCGATGCCGCGCGCGAACGCGTAGATCGCGCTCATCGCCCGCCGCTTCGGCGCCGGCATCAGCCGGATCCCGTAGGAGAAGTTGCGGGCCTCCTCGCGCACCACCCGCTCGCAGTGCCGGTACGCCTCCACCACCCGCTCGGAGCGCTCGCACGCCTCCAGCGCCGTCATCGCACACCTCCTCGAAGAACGCGCAGCCACCCGGCGGGCAGCGTCGCGCGGCGCGGGCGCAGCCGGCGCGCGAGCACGTCGTAGCGCCCCCGCTCCAGCGCCGCCAGGGCCGCGCGGCCCCCGGCGACGTAGCCCGCGACTGCGATCCGCGCCCATCCGGTGAGCCCGGCCATGAGCGGCGGCGCGCCCCGGTCCAGCAGCTCGGCGGCGCGGCCCGCCTGCAGCGCCAGCACGCCGCGCAGCCGCGTCGGCGTCACCGGGCCCGCCAGGTCCCGCTCGGCGCAGCCGAACCGCCGCAGGTCCTCGCCGGGCAGGTACACGCGCCCGTCCCGGTAGTCCTGGCCCGCGTCCTGGCAGTGCTCGATGACCTGCAGCGCGGTGCACACGTCGTCCGACGCGGCCACCAGGCCGGGCCGGTGCGCGCCGAACAGGTGCAGGACGATCCGCCCCACCGGCGCGGCCGACGGCGCGCAGTAGCCCGTCAGCTCCTCGAACGTCTCGTATCGGTGGACGACCTGGTCCTGGCGGTTCGCCTGGACCAGGTCGCGGAAGGGCGCCTCCGGGATCCGGTGCGCGTGCACCGTGCCCGCCAGGCGTCTCAGCTGCGGCAGGTTCGGCGTCCGTCCGGCGAACACGCGGTCCAGGTCGTCGTCCACGAGGCCGAGCAGCTTGGCCCGCTGCTCCGGCGGCGCCTCGTCGCCGATGTCGTCGACGAGCCGCGCGAAGCCGTAGACGGCCCGCAGGGCGGCGCGGTGCCGGGCGGGCAGCACCCGCGCCGCCACCGGGAAGTTCTCCCGCGCCGCGAGCCGGTCCAGCGCGCGGTCGTGCTCCTCGGCGCTCCAGGGCGGTTGAATGATCACCTTGGAGAGATCGGCAGGTACGGCACCAGAAAAACTCTGGCCCAGGTATGGACTTATTTAAACGCCGCGTGTCCTGCCCTGGACCGTTGCGGAGTCCTGGGCGTCCGCGCCATTGGAACAGGCCATTCCTCGCATGTGGCAGATTGAGGAAATAGCGGTGCGGGCGCGGGGAGCGCCCGGTGTTGGCGGCCGGTCAGTAGGCTCGGGGGATGGGGACGCACGAGCGCGAGATCACCGAACCCGTCGACCTCTGCCTGCCGGACGGGCGGCTCAACCCGGACGCGGTCGGCTGGACGCGCCGGCCCCTGCACCGCTCGAACCTGCGCGGATGGGGGCGGGTGAAGCGCTGGGAGTACTGGGGGATCGTCACGCCCCGGCACATCATCGGGCTGGTGGCGTCGTCGCTCGACTACGCCGGGGTGCACGGCGTGTGGGTGCTGGACCGCGAGACCGGCGAGGAGTCCGCGAAGGACGCCGTCGTTCCGTTCGCGCGAGGCGCCGTCTTCCCGGACCGCAGCGGGGTCGGCGAGGCGTCCGTGCGGGGCGGGGGAGTGGCAGTCGGCGTGCGGCAGCGTCCGTCCGGGTCGCGGGTGCGCGCCCTGGCGCCCGGGGTGATGGACCTCGACGTCGAGATCCCGCTGCCGGACGGGCACGAGTCGCTCGGCGTGGTGATCCCCTGGGGGCCGACGCGCTTCCAGTACACGGTGAAGGACGTCGGGCGGCCGGTGGCGGGGCGGCTGACGCTCCCGTCGGGGGAGCACGAGATCGGGGAAGGGGCGTTCGCCGTCCTCGACCACGGGCGCGGGAAGTGGCCGTACCGGATGACGTGGAACTGGGCGGCGGCGAGCGGTCCGGGCCTGGCCCTGCAGTTCGGCGGCAAGTGGACGGACGGCACCGGCATGACCGAGAACGCGGTCTTCGTCGACGGCCGCCTCCACAAGATCGGCGAGGAGCTGGACTGGTCGTACGACCGGGCCGACTGGCTGCGCCCCTGGACGATCAGCGGCGAGCGGGTCGAGGCCGAGTTCCGCCCGTTCCACGAGAAGGTCGCGCGCACCGAACTCGGCGTCGTCGGCACGGAGACCCACCAGTGCTTCGGGCACTTCAGCGGGCGGGTCCGGACCGACTCCGGCGGATGGATCGATTTCGACGGCCTCACCGGGTGGGCGGAGGAGGCCCGGCAGCGGTGGTGAGCCGCCCGGTCGTTCCGGCGCCGTGCCGGGGAGGGGCTTGCATCCATCTTAGAATCAAGTTCTAATTTGGGTCCGGGGGAATCGGGGGGCGCCAGAAGCGTCGTGCTGAAAGGAAGCCCCAGTGAGGCTCACCGGCATCCCACTGCTCGCATCCGCACTCCTCCTCGCCGGCGCGGCTCCCGCCGCGGCCCAGCCGCGCCCGCCCCGCCCGCCCGCCGTCGTCCGCACCGACCTCGGCCCCGTCCGCGGCCAGGTGCAAGGAGACCACCGCCTCTTCCAAGGCATCCCGTACGCCGCCCCGCCGACCGGAGACCTGCGCTGGAGGCCCCCGCAGCCGGCGCGGCCGTGGCACGGCACCTACGACGCCACGTTCCCGCGCGGCCAGTGCGCGCAGCTCGCCCCGCCCTACGGCGGCGAGACGACCTACGGCGAAGACTGCCTCTACCTGAACGTCACCACCCCCGCCCGCGCGCACGGCCGGCACAAGCTGCCGGTCATGGTGTGGGTGCACGGCGGCAGCAACACGACCGGCAGCGGAAGCGCCTACGACGCGACCAAGCTCGCCGTGGACGGGGACGTCGTCGTGGTCACCGTCAACTACCGGCTCGGCCCGCTCGGCTGGCTCGCGCACCCGGCCCTGGAGACCGGCTCCGACCGCCGCTACCAGGCGGGCAACTACGGCCTGCTCGACCAGCAGGCGGCGCTGCGCTGGGTCCGGCGCAACGCCGCGGCCTTCGGCGGCGACCCGCGCAACGTGACGCTGTTCGGCGAGTCCGCCGGTGCCGCGGACTCGTGCGCCAACCTGGTCTCGCCGTCTGCCGCGGGGCTGTTCCACAAGGTGATCTCGCAGAGCTTCAGCTGCGCTACCCCGGTGCGCACCGAAGCCTCGGCCGAGGCCGACGGCGAGGCGCTCGCCAAGGCCGTCGGCTGCGACGAGGGATCACCCGCCGCGAACGCGGCCTGCCTGCGCGCCGTGCCCGCCAAGACCCTGCTGGAGACCTTCGACGCCGAGGGGATGAGCGCCGGCCCCGTCGCGGGCGGCGACCGCGTCCTGCCGCTGCAGCCCGTCCAGGCGATCGAGCAGGGCCGCTTCAACCGGGTGCCCGTCATGCACGGCAACACCCTGGACGAGATGCGCCTGTTCGTCTCGCTCTACTACCCGAACCCCATCACCGCGGCGCAGTACGAGGGCATCGTCCGCGCCACCTACGGCGCCGCCGCCGACGCGGTCCTGGCCCGCTATCCGGCCGGCGACTACCCCGACCCGAGGATCGCCCTGTCCACGATCCAGACCGACGCCGGTGGCGCGCTGTCGTCCTGCCTGCACCAGGACGCCTTCCAGCTGCTCGAGCGGGCGGGCGTCCCGGTGTACGCCTACCAGTTCGCCGACCGCACGGCTCCTCCGCTGATCGACGTCCCGGGCTTCGACGAGGGCGCCGAGCACGCGACGGAGCTGACATTCCTGTTCCCGGGCCTCCTCGGCGACCTGAACCCGGAGCAGACGCGTCTCTCCGACGCCATGGTCGGCTACTGGACGTCCTTCGCCCACAACGGCCGGCCTAGGGCGCATCGCGCCCCGCACTGGCCGCGTTTCCGCTCGTCGGACGACGTCCTGTCGCTGGCGCCCGGCCCGGGCGGCATCCACCGGACCGACACGTCCGAGAGGAGCATGTGCTCCTTCTGGAACTCCCTCTGACCCCGCCCGCCGGGCCGCTCAAGCAGGGCGAGTCGTCTAGCCGAGGCGTTCGGTCAGGTGGACGGTGACCTTGTCGCCTACCTCCTTGCCGAGCGCCTCGCGGAGTTCCGCCTTCACCGCCAGTTTGTGGTCGCCGTCGCCCAGCGCCATGAATGAGCCCTGGAACGGGTGCCCGTCGATGGTGCCCTTGACCTTCACCAGGCCGCGGGTGCCGAAGAACTCCGCCGACTCGGGCCAGACGACGTACGTCCAGCCGCCCTTGGCGGGACTCTTCTGCAGCGTCTCGGTGAACTCCTTGTCCAGGGGCGTGCTCTTGGATCGGGTCGTCATGGTGTCCTCCGGAGCGGCTGGTGCTCTTCCTGGAAGAGACCTCGCGGGACGGCGGAACTCATCGCTCCGGCTCATTCCGCGACCAGGGCGCGGGGCCAAGGCCGAGGGCACGTGGGCGAGGCTCCGCCGGTGAGTACTCGCGTGCGGGACGGTACTAGCGTGGCGGCATGGTGGAGAGAGACGCGGGGTCGGGGTACGTGCATCGGATCCGGGTCCGGTACGGCGACTGCGACATGCAGGGAGTGGTGTTCAACGCCAACTACTTCGCCTACATCGACGACGCCATGGACATGTGGCTCCAGCACGCGCTCGGCGAGGAGTACCTCGACGAGTTCGACTACGCGGTGAAGAAGGCGGCCATGGAGTGGGCCTCTCCGGCTCGCGCCCGCGAGGTCGTCGACCTGCGGCCCGTGGTCACGCGGTGGGGGCGCACGTCGTTCGATGTCCGCATCGGGCTCAGCGTCGGTGACCGTGCCGTCGGCGAAGGAGAGCTGGTGCTGGTCAGCATCACGCCGGGCGGGTACGAGCCGGCGCCCGTCCCCGAGAGGGTCCGGCGGGCGCTGTCGGACGGAGATTCAAGTAGCTCGATATCGAGATAAATTGGAGATAGCTTGACGTCGAGAGAAATCCTGCGGAAGTTAGGCGGCCCTGATTGCGGGTGATGTGGTCGACTAAGGCAGGATCAAGGTAGACGAGCACCCGGCCCGTCCCGCCGCGCGCCGCCACGTGCCGGCCCCGCGGACGGGCGCACTGCAATTCACGAGGAGCGCCGCGCGCTCATGTCCCGGACCGGACGCGCGGTTGCGATGGAGGAGGAGTCCGTGTCCGCGAACAGCTTCGGCAGCCTTGACAAGCTGCAGGTTGGCGACAAGTCGTACGACATCTATCGGCTGGACGCCGTCGAGGGCGCGGCCCGTCTCCCGTACAGCCTGAAGGTGCTGCTGGAGAACCTGCTGCGCACCGAGGACGGCGCGAACGTCACCGCAGACCACATCCGCGCGCTCGCGCAGTGGGACCCGCAGGCGCAGCCGAGCAAGGAGATCCAGTTCACCCCCGCCCGGGTGATCATGCAGGACTTCACCGGCGTGCCGTGCGTGGTCGACCTCGCCACGATGCGCGAGGCCGTACGGGACCTCGGCGGGGACCCCACGAAGATCAACCCGCTGGCGCCGGCCGAGATGGTGATCGACCACTCGGTGATCGTCGACTACTTCGGCACCCCGCAGGCGTTCGAGCGGAACGTGCAGCGGGAGTACGAGCGCAACAAGGAGCGCTACCAGTTCCTGCGGTGGGGGCAGACGGCGTTCGACGAGTTCAAGGTCGTCCCGCCCGGCACCGGCATCGTCCACCAGGTGAACATCGAGCACCTCGCGCGCGTGGTCTTCGACCGCGACGGCGTCGCCTACCCCGACACCTGCGTCGGCACCGACTCCCACACGACGATGGAGAACGGCATCGGCGTCCTCGGCTGGGGCGTCGGCGGCATCGAGGCCGAGGCCGCGATGCTCGGCCAGCCGATCTCGATGCTCATCCCGCGCGTGGTCGGGTTCAAGCTGACCGGCGAGCTGCCCGCCGGGACCACCGCGACCGACCTGGTCCTCACGATCACCGAGATGCTGCGCGAGCACGGCGTCGTCGGCAAGTTCGTCGAGTTCTACGGCGAGGGCGTGCACGCGCTGCCGCTGGCGAACCGCGCCACGATCGGCAACATGAGCCCCGAGTTCGGCTCCACCTGCGCGATCTTCCCGATCGACGACGAGACGCTGAAGTACCTGCGGCTGACCGGGCGCACCGAAGAGCAGATCAGCCTCGTCGAGGCGTACGCCAAGGCGCAGGGCCTGTGGCTCGACCCGTCGGTGGAGCCCGAGTTCTCCGAGTACATGGAGCTGGACCTCGGCACGGTCGTGCCGTCGCTCGCCGGCCCGAAGCGCCCGCAGGACCGCATCCCGCTGTCGGACGCCAAGCGGATCTGGCGGCGTGACGTGCAGAACTACGTCTCCAGCATCATGGGCGCGCTGGACGAGGCGTCCGACGAGAGCTTCCCGGCCTCCGACACCCCGGCGATCACCCACGCGACCAACGGCGACAAGCCGCGGCACGTCGACCCGGAGGGCTCCACGCGGCCGCACAAGCGCGTCCCCGTCAAGCTGGAGGACGGCACCGAGTTCGTCCTCGACCACGGGCACGTCGCCGTCGCGGCCATCACGTCCTGCACCAACACGTCCAACCCGTACGTGATGATCGGCGCGGCGCTGCTGGCGAAGAACGCCGTGGAGAAGGGCCTCACCCGCAAGCCGTGGGTGAAGACCTCGCTCGCGCCCGGGTCGCAGGTCGTCACCGACTACTACGAGCGCGCCGGGCTCACCCCCTACCTCGACAAGATCGGCTTCAACCTGGTCGGGTACGGCTGCACCACCTGCATCGGCAACACCGGGCCGCTGCAGCCGGAGATCTCCAAGGCCGTCAACGACAACGACCTGGCGGTCACCGCGGTGCTGTCCGGCAACCGCAACTTCGAGGGCCGCATCAGCCCCGACGTGAAGATGAACTACCTGGCGTCGCCGCCGCTCGTCATCGCCTACGCGCTCGCCGGGACGATGGACATCGACATCCTCAACGACCCGATCGCCGAGGGCACCGACGGCCCGGTCTACCTGCGCGACATCTGGCCCGCGCCGGAGGAGGTCGCGGCGATCGTCGAGTCGTCCATCGGGCAGGAGATGTTCGTCGAGAGCTACGCCGACGTCTTCAAGGGCGACGAGCGCTGGCGCAACCTCGCCATCCCCACCGGCGACCTGTTCGAGTGGGACCCGTCGTCCACCTACGTCCGCAAGGCCCCGTACTTCGACGGCATGGGCGCCGAGCCCGAGCCGGTCGCCGACATCCACGGCGCCCGCGTCCTGGCGAAGCTGGGCGACTCGGTCACCACCGACCACATCTCCCCGGCGGGCGCCATCAAGGTCGGCACCCCCGCCGCGCAGTACCTCCAGGACAACGGCGTCGCCGTCAAGGACTTCAACTCCTACGGCTCGCGCCGCGGCAACCACGAGGTCATGATCCGCGGGACGTTCGCCAACATCCGGCTCCGCAACCAGCTCCTGGACGGCGTCGAGGGCGGCTACACCCGCGACTTCACCCAGGAGGGCGCGCCGCAGGCGTTCATCTACGACGCCTCGCGAAACTACCTCGAGCGCGGCATCCCGCTCGTGGTCATCGCGGGCAAGGAGTACGGCTCCGGCTCGTCCCGCGACTGGGCGGCGAAGGGCACCGCGCTGCTCGGCGTCCGCGCCGTGATCGCCGAGTCCTTCGAGCGCATCCACCGCTCCAACCTGATCGGCCTCGGCGTCCTGCCGCTGCAGTTCAAGGACGGCGAGTCCGCCGAGTCGCTCGGCCTCACCGGCACCGAGACCTTCGACATCACCGGCGTCACCGCCCTCAACGAGGGCGGCATCCCGGAGGAGGTCACCGTGAAGGCCGACGACAAGGAGTTCACCGCCATCGTCCGCATCGACACCCCGGGTGAGGCGGACTACTACCGCAACGGCGGCATCCTCCAGTACGTCCTGCGCAACCTGATCCGCAAGTAACCCGCACGACCGCGACGGGCCGCTCCACCCCGGAGCGGCCCGTTCCGTCTCCGCACGGCTGGAGGGGCCGGGGCCGGACCGCCGGTCGCGGTGCTGCGCAGCACGAGCATCGTGTCGACGCCGGGGTGATCGTCAGCAGTGCGGCCGGGCGGCGAGGGTGTGGCAGGCGGGGGGGTCATGCCGGAGATGTCGCAGGAGTGTTCCGCGGCGCGGTGGGAATGGGCGTTCGGAACGTCTGATTGGATCTGGGGATGGCCGGCATGAACAAGATCGGTGACCTCGACGTCTTCCCGCTGTGCCTGGGCGGGAACGTCTTCGGCTGGACGACCGGCAAGGAGCGCTCGTTCGAGATCCTGGACGCCTACGCGGCGGCCGGCGGCAACTTCATCGACACGTCCGACTCCTACACGGCGTCCGCGCCGGGCAACAGCGGCGGCGAGTCCGAGACGATCATCGGGGAGTGGGCGGAGTCCCGCGGCAACCGGGACGACATCGTCATCGCCACCAAGGTGGGCAGGCACCCTGACCGCCAGGGGCTGGCCCCGGCCAACATCAAGGCCGCCGCGGACGACTCCCTGCGCCGGCTCCGCACCGACCGCATCGACCTGTACTACACGCACTTCGACGACCCGTCCGTGCCCGTCGGGGACATCATGGGCGCCCTGGACGAGCTGGTGACGGCGGGCAAGGTCAGGCACATCGCGGTGTCCAACATCGAGCCGGACCGGCTTGAGGCGTCACTGGAGTTCGCCGAGCGCGAGGGCACCGCCCGCTACGTCGCCATCCAGCCGCACTACAACCTCGTGTCCCGCGACACCTACGAGGGGCCGCGCCGCGACCTCGCCGAACGGTACGGACTGGCCGCCGTCCCCTACTACGGACTCGCGTCGGGCTTCCTGACCGGCAAGTACCGCCCCGGCGGCAAGGTGGACAGCGTGCGCGCCGGCCGCGCGGCGAAGTACCTGGAGACCGAGCGCGGCCGCAGGGTGCTCGCCGCGCTCGACCTCGTCGCCGAGGAGCAGGGCGTCGCCGTCGCCACCGCGGCGCTGGCCTGGCTCGCCGCGCAGCCGACCGTCGCCGCGCCCATCGCCAGCGCCCGCACCCCCGACCAGCTCCCGCCCCTCGTCGAGAGCGCCCGGACGACCCTGACCGACGACCAGCTGAAGCGCCTCACCGAGGCATCCGCCTGATGATGACCGGATAAGTAGGGATGTAGCGTCACGCGTTGTGCCGCCTTTCGAGTTCCTCCTGTTCGGCGGCCTGGCCGCGCTGGTCGGCGCGATCGTGCAGGGAAGCGTCGGCCTCGGCGTCGGCCTGGTCGCCACCCCGATCGTCACGATGCTGTACCCGTCGCTGATGCCGGGCGCGATCCTGGTCGTCGCGCTGGTCCTGCCGCTGGCCACGCTCGCGCAGGAGGTCGGGCACGTCGACTCCCGCGGCCTCGCCTGGGCGTTCGGCGGCCGGCTCGCCGGGACGCCGTTCGGGGTGTGGCTGGTCGCCGCCGTCCCCACCCGCGTCCTCAGCATCGTCATCGGCGTGATCGTCCTCGCCGCGCTCGCGGTGACGGCCCGGTCGGCGGACGTGCCGCGCAACCGCCGGACGCTCGCCGCCGCCGGAGTCGTCTCCGGCACCACCGGGACCGCGTCCGGCATCGGCGGCCCGCCCATCGCGCTGCTCTACCAGCGCGAGAGCGGCCCCCGGGTGCGGGCGACGCTCGCCCTGTACTTCGTGGGCGGCACGCTGCTCTCCCTGACCGTCCTCGGCGTCGCGGGGCACCTCCCCGCCCGGCAGGTCGTCGCGGGCCTGCTGCTGCTCCCGTTCGTGTTCGCGGGGTTCCTCGCGGCCGGTCCGCTGCGCCGCTACCTGGACGCCGGGCGCCTCCGGCTGGCGCTGCTCCTCGTCGTCGGGACGTCCGCGGTGGTGCTGATCGTCCGCAACCTGATCTGAGGCGCCCGGTGAGGCCGCCCTTCCGCGGTACCGCCGGTAGTTTTGCCTGATGCGTCCCAGCAAGGCCGACCTTGAGGCGGCTCGCGACCGTGTCATCGACGATGTCCTGCCCCTGGACGGCGGGACGCTCCGGGTGCTGTTCAGCGGCATCAACCCGGGCCTGTACTCCGGCGCCACCGGGTACCACTTCGCGCGTCCCGGCAACCGCTTCTGGCCCGCGCTGCACCGCTCCGGCTTCACCGACCGGCTCCTGGACCCGTCCGAGCAGCACCTCCTGCCCGGCTACGGCCTCGGCATCACCAACCTGGCGCACCGCACCACGGCCCGCGCGGACGAACTGACCGGCGAGGAGCTGCGCGAGGGCGGACGCCGCCTGAAGGCCCTCGCGGACCGGCACCGTCCCGCCTACCTGGCGGTCGCCGGGGTCACCGCCTACCGCACCGCCTTCGGCCGCCCCCGCGCCCAGATCGGCCCGCAGGACGAGCGGTTCGGCCCGGCGAGGGTCTGGGTGCTGCCGAACCCGAGCGGGTTGAACGCCGGGTGGCCGCTCGACCGCATCGCCGCCGAGTTCCGCCGGCTGCGCGAAGCCGCCGAGGCCCTCAGGGGTTGAGGGCGAACATCGTGTTCACCTCTTTGACCAGGGACGGGTGCGGCTGCCACAGGTCGGTGCGGCCGAGGGCGACGATGGGCCGGGGGAGGGGGCGGACGCCGCTGAGGTGCCAGTGGTGGTGGCCGCGCTCCGCCCAGGGGCCGCAGTCGCAGGAGCCGCCGCGGACGGCGGCGGAGCAGACGTCGTCGAGCTCGGCGACCGCGATGACGGCGCCGATCGTGGCGAGCGGGTCGCGCGGGTCCCAGCCGGCGGCCTGGATCAGCGGCGAGTCGCACGCCTTCAGGTCGACGCGCATGGAGGCGTGGACGAGGAGGGGGCCGCGGTAGGCCGTCGGCAGGCTCTGGTTCGAGACCGACTTGCCGCCGCGCGCGATCGCGAACGCCCAGGGCTGCTGAACACTCATCGCCTGCACGCGGCCACCTCCACTGCTCGTCCCCGTCTCCGTCGACCCGGGATCGCCGAGGCCCCGGCGGATGCCGGTGTGCCGCGCGACGATGCCCGAGAGGCTAGGCGCATCCCGGCGGAATTGCCAACGGGCGGGTCGAAAGGATTGATGTCCGCCATGGGACGGCTGCCGGGCCGTGCAATTCCCATGCGGATCTCCTTTGATCATCCTTGTGACGCGTGAGCACCGTGCCGGGTTGACGTGCTCCTGCGACTAATACGGATTAACACGAATTGACGCGGGGGTCCATAACGGACGGGCCAGAGGTGCGGCGCGCGCGGCCGGTGTGTTCGTCCGTCTCATCCCTTGAGCGCTCCCGCCATCAGGCCGCGCATGAAGAACCGTCCCAGCAGCAGGTACACCAGGAGGGTCGGCAGGGACGCCAGGAGCGCCTCGGCCATCTGCTGGTTGTACTGGACGGCGACCGCGCCCGAGCCCGCCGTGTTGTTCAGCATCACCGTGACCGGCCAGCTGTCGGGGGCGCCGAGGAACACCGCGAACAGGAAGTCGTTCCACATCGAGGTGAACTGCCAGATCAGCGTCACCGCGAACGCGGGCGCCGACACCGGCAGGACCACCGACCAGTACGTGCGCAGCATGCCGGCGCCGTCCACGCGGGACGCCTCGATCAGCTCGTCCGGGATCGTGACGTAGTAGTTCCGGAAGATGAGCGTGCAGATCGGGATGCCGTACACGACGTGCGCGAGGACGAGGCCGCGGATCGTGCCCGCCAGCTCCATGTCCGTCAGCAGCCCCGCCAGCGGGATCATGACCGCCTGGTAGGGGATGAACATGCCGAACAGGAACAGGGTGAACACGACGTCCGCGCCCGGGAACCGCCACTTGGACAGGACGTAGCCGTTCATCGAGCCGAGCACGGCCGAGATGACCGACCCGGTCACCGCGATCTTGACGCTGTTCTCCAGGCCCGGCTTCAGCGCGTCCCAGGCCGTGCTCCAGCCGGACGTGCTCCAGTTGCTCGGCAGGCTCCACGCGCTGCTCGGGTCCGCCTCGGCCAGCGGTTTGAAGCTGGTGACGATGAGGACGTAGACGGGGATGAGGAACAGCAGCACGAACGCCAGCAGGACGGCCAGCTTGACCGCCTGCACGGCCCGCGACGACCGGCCGGGCGCGCTCGTGCCCGCGCCGCCCCCGCCGCGTCCGCGCAGGCCGCCCGCCAGCCGGCGCCACGCCGGCGCCGCGGGGGGTGCTTCCACGCGCGTCATCGGGTCCGCTCCGATCGCACCGACCAGACCAGGTACGGGATCACCAGGACGGCGACGGCGACCAGCATGTAGGTCGCGATCGTCGCGCCGTTCGCCGGGTCGTGCCGGTCGAAGATCTCCACGTAGGTGGCGATCGCCGGGACGTAGGTGATGATCTGCTTGCCCGCGATCGCCATGATCAGGTCGAACACCTTCAGCGAGATGTGCCCGAGGATGATCAGCGCGGACAGCGTCACCGGGCGGAGCTGCGGGAACACCACGTACCGGTACACCTTCCACTCGGAGGCGCCGTCCACCCGCGCCGCCTCGCGCAGCTCCTCAGGGACGCTCCGGAACCCGGCCAGATACAAAGCCATGACATATCCGGACATCTGCCAGATGGCGGGGAGGGCCATCGCCGCCATGCCCCAGTCCGGATGCTGCCACCAGCTGTTCGACAGGAACCCCAGATGGAGCTTGTCGAACAGCTGGTTGAACCCGACGGCGCGCTGCGGCGGCGCCGGGTTCATCAGCCATCGCCACACGACCCCGCTGGCGATGAACGACACCGCCATCGGGAACAGGTACACCACCCGGAAGCCGGCCTCGGCGCGGATCCCCTTGTCCATGAGGAACGCCAGGAAGGCGCCGAGCGCCAGCGCGCCGACCACGAACACCGCCGTGAACAGCAGCGCGTGCTTGACCGCGCCCGGCCAGCTCGGCTGGGACCACAGGTCGACGAAGTTCCTGCCCTTGTCGAACCCGTACTCGGAGACCTCGTCGTGCTTGCCGCTCAGCGCGACCCGCGTGTTCCAGAACAGCAGCCCGTAGACGAACAGCCCGATCGCGGCGATGGACGGCGAGACGAGCAGCAGCCCCGGCAGCCACTTGCGGCTGCGCCGGAGGAGCGACGAGCGGTGCTCCTCCGGCGTCTCCCGGCGGCCGGCGCCGGCTGCTTTCAGGCCCTCATCCGACGCGGTCACTGTCCGCTGTTCTTGGCCGCGGTCACCAGCCCCTGCTGGAGCTTGGCCACGTCCCGGTTCTGCAGGAACAGGCCGATCGCGGTGTCGATGTCGGTGTGCCACTTGTTGTTGGCGTTCACGCCGTGCCAGAACGAGCCCGCCAGCTTGGTCTGCGGGTTGTTCCACTCCTCGAACGCGGTCTGCAGGTAGCCGGTGTAGAGGCTCTTGTCGGCGTCCTTACGGGCGGGGATGGAGCCCTTCTTCGGGTTGAAGAGGTCCTGCCCCTCCTTGCTGGACACCTCCTTCAGCCACGCGGTCGCCCCGGCGCGGTGCGGCGCGCCCTTGGGCAGGGTGAAGCTGTCCGACAGCCACATGTAGGTGCCCTCGGTGCCCGGCGCCGGCGCGAACTTGAAGTCGGTGTCGAGCTTCTTGCCGAGGCCGTTGGGCGCGTCGCCGATGAAGTACCCGTAGGCCCAGTCGCCCATGATGTTGAACGCGGCCTTGCCGTCCACGACGGCCTTCGCGGCGCCCTGCCAGTCGGTGGACGCGGCCTCCAGCGTCGTGTACTTCATGATCTCGCCGAAGTCGTTCAGCGCCTTGGTGACCGCCGGGGTGCTCCAGTCGGCGCCCGGCTTCCACAGCGCGTTGTAGCCGTCGGTGCCGAGGCTGCCGAGCAGGACGTTCTCCAGCAGGTGGTCGGCCGTCCACTGCGCGCCGAGCGACAGCGGCACCTTCTTCGTCTTGCTCTTGACGGCCTTCAGCGCGGTGATGAACTCGGGGATCGACTTCGGCGGCCCGTCGATCCCGGCGTCCTCGAGGATGCCCGGGTTGTACCAGAGCACGTTGGACCGGTGGATGTTCACCGGGACCGAGTAGATGTGCCCCTGGTAGGTGATCTGGTCGAGAAGCTGCTGCGGGTAGACCGACTTCAGGTTGTTCTCCTGGTAGAAGTCGTCCAGCGGCTCGATCTGCCCGGCCTTGATGTAGTCCAGCAGCTCCGCGCCCGCGTGGCCCTGGAACGAGTCCGGCGGCTTGCGGTTCTGCAGCCGGCTCGCCAGGACGGCCTTGGCCTGCGTCCCCGACCCGCCGGCGATCGCCGCGTTGACGAACTTCGTACCGGGATTCTTCTTCTCGAAGTCTGCCTGCATGGCCTTCAGCCCGTCGGCCTCGCCCGGGCCGGTCCACCAGGAGAAGACCTCGACCTCGGACTTGTCGTCGTTCGAGCCTCCGCCGTCGTCTCCGCCGCAGCCCGACAGGGCGAGGGCACCGGTCATGGCCACGGCCGCGAAGACGGTCCAGCGGCGCCGGAAAGCACGTACTCGCATCGTCCGTCCTTTCGGTAACCCCGGGAGAGCAAGCGTCCGTTCGGACGCGCGGGCGGTCAACACCGGGGACCGAAAAGTGATCAAGCGGTGATGCGGTCGCTCCGGCCTACCAGGCGAGCGCGGGCGGGAGGTCGTCCTGCCCGGCGTCCGGCCAGTCGAGCGGGGCGCCGAGCGGCGCCAGCTCGGCCAGCTGCAGCCGGTACCAGGGCGAGGACTCGGGGCGCTCGGCCAGCTCCAGGCAGCGCTCCCACGTCCACCACTCGGCCGCCTCGACCTCGTCGGGGTTCGGGTGGACGGCCCCGTCGGCGGCGGTGGCGCGCACGACCGGGCAGCGCTCGTGCTCGACCGTTCCGTCCGCGGCCGCGGCCCGGTACCGGAACCGCGGCAGGACGGACGTGAGCGACGCCGCCGCCATGCCCAGCTCGTCCCGCAGCCGGCGCAGCACCGCGTCGCGCAGCTTCTCGCCCGGCGCGGGGTGCCCGCAGCAGCTCCCCGTCCAGACCCCGGGGAACGTCCGCTTGTCGAGGGCGCGCTGAGTGATCAGGACGCGACCTTCCGTATCCACGACATAGCAGGAAAAGGCCAGGTGGTACGGCGTGCGCCTGTGGTGGCTGGCGCTCTTCGGAGCGGTTCCGACGGCTTCGTCCGCCGCGTTGAGCAGCACGATCTCTTCGACGCCCATGCTCTACTCCTACCCCATCCCTGCCCCGGGGGTCAGTCTTTTCACACCCGGCGCGCGGGCGGCCTTCGGCGCGTCGCGGGCGAACCGGGATTAAACTCGGAACGGCCCGAGCCAGGGGAGACCCGATCCCCGACGGAGGAGTTGAAACGAGTGAGCTTGCTTGAGTCGATCAAAGGTCCCGACGACCTCAAACGACTGGACGCCGCTCAACTGCCTCGGCTCGCGGAGGAGATCCGCGAGTTCCTCGTCCAGGCGGTCTCCAAGACCGGCGGGCACCTGGGGCCCAACCTGGGCGCGGTCGAGCTGACGATCGCGCTGCACCGCGTCTTCGACTCGCCGCACGACAAGGTCCTGTTCGACACGGGGCACCAGGCGTACGTGCACAAGATCCTCACCGGGCGGCACGACTTCGAGCTGCTCCGCAAGCGCGGCGGCCTGTCGGGGTACCCGAGCCGCAACGAGTCCGAGCACGACGTCATCGAGAACTCCCACGCCTCCACCGCCCTCTCCTACGCCGACGGGTTCGCCAAGGCGTTCCAGCTGCGCGGCGAGACCGACCGCGCGGTGGTCGCCGTCGTCGGCGACGGCGCGCTGACCGGCGGCATGTGCTGGGAGGCGCTGAACAACATCGCCGCCGGCGTCGACCGGCCGGTCATCATCGTCGTCAACGACAACGGCCGGTCCTACTCGCCGACCATCGGCGGCCTCGCGTCCCACCTCGCCGACCTGCGCGTCACCCAGGGCTACGAGAACGCGCTCGAACTCATCAAGAAGACGGTGCCGCGCGCCCCCGTCGTCGGGAACCTCACCTACGAGGCGCTGCACGGCATCAAGAAGGGCCTCAAGGACGTCCTGCAGCCGCAGGCCATGTTCGAGGACCTCGGCATGAAGTACGTCGGCCCGATCGACGGCCACGACGAGGACGCCGTCGAGCGCGCGCTGCGCCGCGCCCGCGGGTTCGGCCGCCCGGTCATCGTGCACTGCATCACCACCAAGGGGCGCGGCTACGCGCCCGCGGAGAACGACACCGAGGACTGCATGCACGGCGGCGGCGCGTTCGACCCCGCCACCGGCAAGTTCGTCGTCAAGAGGAGCGGCCCCGCCTGGACGAAGATCTTCGGCGAGGAGATGGTGGCGATCGGCCGGGAGCGCCGCGACGTCGTCGCCGTCACCGCCGCGATGCTCCACCCGGTCGGGTTCGCGCCGTTCGCCGAGGCGTTCCCCGACCGCATCTTCGACGTCGGCATCGCCGAGCAGCACGCGGTCACCTCCGCCACCGGGCTCGCCATGGGCGGCCTGCACCCGGTCGTCGCGGTGTACGCGACGTTCCTCAACCGGGCCTTCGACCAGGTCCTCATGGACGCGGCGCTGCACAGGCAGCCCGTCACGTTCGCGTTGGACCGCTCCGGCGTGACCGGCGACGACGGCGCCAGCCACAACGGCATGTGGGACCTGTCGATCCTGCAGCTCGTGCCGGGCATGCGCATCGCCGTCCCGCGCGACGGGGCGCGGCTGCGCGAGCTGCTGCGCGAGTGCGTCGCCGTCTCCGACGGCCCGACCGCGATCCGCTACCCCAAGGGCCCGGCGGCCGACGACATCGAGGCGATCGACAAGGTCGGCGAGATGGACGTGCTGGCGCGCCACGACGGCTTCAACGGCACCCGCGTGCTGCTGGTCGCGGCCGGCTCGATGGCGACGCCCGCGGTCGAGGCGGCGGGGCTCATCGCCGCGCAGGGCATCGGCGTCACCGTCGTCGACCCGCGCTGGGTGAAGCCGCTCGACCCGGCGCTGCTCGACCTCGCCCGCGACCACGCGCTCGTCGCCGTCGCCGAGGACAACGGCCGCGCCGGCGCCGTCGGCGACGCCGTCGCGCGGCTGCTGCGCGACGCCGAGGTGGACGCCCCGGTCCGCACGTTCGGCATCCCGCAGGAGTTCCTCGACCACTCCTCGCGCGGCGAGATCCTCGCCGACATCGGCCTGACGCCGCAGGCGCTCGCCCGCGACATCACCGAGTACGTGGCCCGCATCACCGCGACGGAGAGCGACACCCCGGAGGCGTCCGAGCGGGCCTCCGAGCAGACCAGCGACGAGAAGCCCTGACGCCCCGGACGGCAGGCCCCGGCCGGGGAGGCCCGGCCGGGCCGGCGGCTAGACGCCGTCGGCGGACAGCAGGCGCCAGGAGTGGGTGATGGACGCGGCGGACGTGCCGAGTTCGCGTCCGGAGTACGTCCATTGCCCGCGCAGGCGCCAGGGGCGCCCGGCGCCGTCCTGGACGAAGACCTGCAGCGGGAAGCAGGCGTCGTGCGCGCGGATGACGCCCGCCGGGTCGACCGAGGGGGCGAGCCGGGGCCGACCCTCGCACCGCACGCCCATCACGGACGTGCGCGGGTCCTGGCGCAGGAGCCCCTGCGTCAGGTCGTACACGAGTACGGACACGTAGTCGGGGCCCAGCCACCTGAGGTCGGGGACCGTCTCGGGTGGGGGGAACCCGTACAGTTCTGGACCACCGGTCACACGCGCACCGTAGCGCCCGGGTCACATGTCCGTCACTACCTTGCGGCCGGGCAATTCGCGTGAAGGTGAATTACAGGGGCGTCACTCGGCGCCGCGGCAGGCGGCCGTCATCGCCTCCCAGCGGGCCAGCTTGACCCGCTCGCCGCGGTCGAGGCTGCGCGCGAGGGCGATCTCGGCGGCGTCGAGCCTCAGCCAGTCCGCGTAGGTGACGACGGGCAGCCCGCGCGCCTCCAGCAGCTCCTCGATGGTGCGCTTCGGCGACGCGTCGGTGCCGGCGGCGTCCTCCAGGAGGTTGCGGACGGTCTCGGCCGCGTCGGACTTGTTGGTGCCGACGACGCCGGACGGGCCGCGCTTGATCCACCCGGCGACGTACTCGCGGGGGACGGGCGCGCCGTCCGGGCCGAGGATCCGGCCGCCCTCGTTGGGGACGACGTAGGAGCGCTCGTCGAACGGGACGCCGTCCAGCGGCACGCTCTGGTAGCCGACCGACCGCAGCACCATGCCGACGGGCAGCGTCTCGAACTCGCCGGTGCCGACGACGCGGCCCGACTCGTCCAGCCGCGTCCTCTCCAGCTTCAGGCCCTCGACCCGGCCGGTGCCGAGGATCTCGACGGGCGCCCGCCAGAACCGCACGTCGATGTGCCGGGCCCGGCCGGCGGCCGGCTCGCCCGTCCAGCCGTTGAGGACCTTGACGTTGCCGCCGGTCTTGCGGTCGCTTGCGGCCAGCTCGGCGCTCGCCGGGTCGAGCTCCATGTCCTCCGGCCGGACGTGGATGCTGGCGTTGGGCAGCTCGCCCAGCTCGCGGGCCTCCTTGGTGGTGAACTTCGCCTGCGCGGGGCCGCGCCGCCCGATCATGTGGATGCGCTTGACCCTGCTGCGCGACAGCGCCTCGATGACCTGCTCGGGGACGTCGGTGTCGCGCAGCTCGCCCGCCGACTTGGCGAGGATGCGGACGACGTCCACGGCGACGTTGCCGACGCCGACCACCGCGACCTCCTCCACGGACAGGTCGAACTCGTGGTCGGCGGCGTCGGGGTGCCCGCAGTACCAGTTCACGAAGTCGGTGGCGGCGATGCTGCCGGGCAGCTCCTCGCCGGGGATCCGCATGTGCCGGTCGACCATCGCGCCGGTGGCGTAGATGACGGCGTCGTAGCAGTCGAGCAGGTCGGCGCGGGTGATGTCGCGGCCCAGCTCGACGCAGCCGAAGAACCGGACGGCGGGGTTCTCCAGGACCTTCTGCAGGTACCGGGCGATCGACTTGATGGACGTGTGGTCGGGCGCGACGCCGTAGCGGACCAGCCCGTACGGCGAGGGCAGCCTGTCGAACACGTCCACCCGGACGTCGCCGCCGGTCTGCTTGACGAGGGCCTCGGCGGCGTAGATCCCCGCCGGGCCGGAACCGATCACCGCGACGAGCACTGGAGAAGCCATGCGGGCCATTGTGCCCACCCGCCGCGCAAAAGGACACAGTGACGCCCGTCACGAGATCAGGTCGCCCCGGAGCCGTCCCGGGAGTCGTCCCACGGGGCGGAGTCAGGACTTGATGGACGCCGGTTCCGCGCGGCCCACCCGGCTGTGCCGGTACCCGTAGAACCCGTAGACGACGATGCCGATCACCATCCAGGCGAGGAACCGCAGCCACGTGTCCACCGGCAGGTTGATCATCACGAACAGGCAGCCGAGCACCGACAGGACCGGGACGGCCGGGACCCACGGCGTGCGGAACGCGCGGGGCAGGTCCGGGCGGGTGCGGCGCAGCACCATCACGGCGATCGAGACGACGAGGAACGCGAACAGGGTGCCGATGTTGACCAGCTCGGCCAGCTTGGCGAGCGGGATGAACCCGGCGAGCACGGCGACCACGGTCCCCATCAGGATCGTCGAGCGGTAGGGGGTGCCGAACCGCGGGTGGACGGCCGACAGCCAGGGCGGCATGAGGCCGTCCCGGCCCATCGCGAAGAAGATGCGGCTCTGGCCGAGCAGCAGGATCAGCACGACGCTGGTGAGGCCGATGACGGCGCCGACGTCGATGAAGGTGGCGAACACCGGGCGCCCGGCGGCCTTGAACGCGTCGGCGAGCGGCGCCTCGGTGCTCAGCTTCGTGTAGTTCTGCATCCCGGCGACGACGGTGGACACGGCGGCGTACAGGACCGCGGTGATGACGAGCGACCCGATGAGCCCGATGGGCACGTCCCGCTGCGGCCGGCGGGCCTCCTCGGCGGCGGTGGCGACGATGTCGAAGCCGATGTAGGCGAAGAACACGATCGCGATGGCGGCGAAGATGCCGAGCCAGCCGAAGTTGGCGGGGGTGAAGCCGAACAGCTCCTGCATCAGCGGCGCGGTGAGGCCGCTGCCCTCCGGCGCCGGCTTCGACGGCGGGATGAAGGGCTCGTAGTTGGCGGCCTTGACGAAGAACAGCCCGGCGAAGATGACCAGCAGCACGATCGACACCTTGATCGCGACGACCACGGCGTTCACCCGGGAGGAGATCTTGACGCCGAGGACGAGCAGCGCGGTCACCACGACCACGAGGGCGATGGCGGGGACGTTCACCGTGCCGCCCTCGCCCGGCGGCGCGGCGAGCGACTCGGGGATGGTGACGCCGATGTCGTCCAGCAGCGAGGCGAAGTAGCCGGACCAGCCGACCGACACCACGGCCGCGCCGAGCGCCATCTCCAGGATGAGGTCCCAGCCGATGATCCAGGCGGGGAACTCCCCGATGGTGGCGTAGGAGAAGGTGTAGGCGGAGCCCGCGACCGGGACGGTGGAGGCGAACTCGGCGTAGCAGAGCGCCGCGAGCCCGCACACGACCGCGGCGAGGATGAACGACAGCGCGACCGCGGGTCCGGCCTTGTCCCGGGCGACCTGCCCGGTGAGCACGAAGATGCCGGTCCCGATGATCACTCCGACGCCGAACACGGTGAGGTCCAGCGCGGACAGGGCGCGCCGGAGCCGGTGCGCGGGCTCCTCGGTGTCGCGGATCGACTGCTCCACCGATTTCGTGCGCAGCAGGTTCATCCTCGCCGCCCCTCCGCGTCCCTCGTGCCCGTCCCGGCGGTGTGCTCGGCTGTCTGCCGTATGCCCAGATGAGCGCGGCTTATGATCAGCGGGGCCGGATGAGCGCCTGTGACGTGCGGGAATGCCGGAGAAGTGGCGTTCCGAATGCGGCTCGGAACGCCACTTCTCCGGGGAGCGGCGGAGGCCGTGTCAGGCGGGCCGTGTCAGGCGGGCCGTGTCAGGCGGGCAGGGAGGCGACCCCCGGCTCCAGGAAGCGGCGGCCGGTCACCTTCTCGGCGATGCCCGACCTGTCCAGGTACGGGGTGATGCCGCCCAGGTGGAACGGCCAGCCGGCGCCGAGGATCATGCAGAGGTCGATGTCCTCCGGCGCCGCGACGACCCCCTCGTCCAGCATGATGCGGATCTCCTCGGCGAGCGCGGCGAGCGCCCGGTCGAGGACCTGCTCCTCGGTCGACGGGCTCGTCCCGCCCGCGAAGATCTCCACGACCTCGGGGTCGAGGGAGAAGTCCGGCAGGTACACGCCGGGCTTGCCGGCCGCGACCATCTTCGCGAGGTTGTCCGACAGCGGGAACCGGTCCGGGAACGCGGCGTGCAGGGTCTCGTTGACGTGCAGCGCGATCGCCGGGCCGACCAGGCCCATCAGGACGAACGGCGGCATCGGCAGGCCGAGCGGCGCGGCGGCCCGCTCCGCGACCTCGATCGGGGTGCCCTCGTCGACCGTCTTGACGATCTCGGCGAGCAGCCGCAGCAGGACGCGGTTGACCACGAACGCCGGGGCGTCCTTGACCAGCACGCACGACTTCTTCAGCGCCTTGCCGGTCGCGAACGCGGTGGCGAGCGCGGCGTCGTCGGTCCGCCCGCCGCGGACGACCTCCAGCAGCGGCAGCACCGCGACCGGGTTGAAGAAGTGGAAGCCGACGACCCGCTCCGGGTGCTTCAGCTTCGACGCCATCTCGGTGACGGAGAGGGACGAGGTGTTGGTCGCGAGGACGCACTCGGCCGAGACGTACTCCTCGACCTCGGCGAACACCTTCTGCTTGACCGCCATCTCCTCGAACACGGCCTCGATGACGAAGTCGGCGTCGGCGAACGCGTCCTTCGTCAGCGAGCCGGAGATGAGCGACTTGAGGCGGTTCGCCGCGTCGGGGGAGAGGCGCCCCTTGCCGAGCAGCTTGTCGATCTCGCCGTGCGCGTAGCCGACGCCCTTGTCCAGGCGCTCCTGGTCGAGGTCGGTCAGCACGACCGGGACCTCCAGGCGGCGCGCGAACAGCAGCGCGAGCTGCGAGGCCATCAGGCCCGCGCCGACGACGCCGACCTTGGTGACCTTGCGGGCGAGCGCCTTGTCCGGCGCCCCGGCGGGGCGCTTCGCCCGCTTCTGGGTGAGGTCGAACGCGTAGAGGCCGGCCCGCAGCTCGTCGCTCATGATGAGGGAGCACAGCGCTTCGTCTTCGGCGGCGAAGCCCTCGTCGCGGGTGCGGTCCTTGGCGGCGGCGACGAGGTCCAGCGCGCGGGTGTAGGACGGGGCGGCGCCGTGGAGCTTGCCGTCGACGTTCCAGCGGGCCGCCGCGACCGCGTCGTCCCACGCCTTGCCCTTGTCGACCTCGGGCCGGGTGACCGTGATGTCGCCGTTGAGGACGCGGGCCGTCCAGGCGAGCGACTCCTCCAGGAAGTCGGCCGAGTCGAAGATCGCGTCGGCGATCCCCAGCTCGTACGCCTGCCCGCCCTTCAGCATCCGGTTCTGGGCGAGGGGGTTCTCGATGATGACCTTGAGCGCGTTCTCCGCGCCGATGAGGTTCGGCAGCAGATACGTCCCGCCCCAGCCGGGAACCAGCCCGAGGAACGTCTCGGGCAGCGCGAACGCCGGGACGCCGGACGAGATCGTCCGGTACGTGCAGTGCAGGCCGATCTCGACGCCGCCGCCCATCGCCGCGCCGTTGTAGTAGGCGAACGACGGGACGTCCAGCTCGCCGAGCCGCCGGAACACGTCGTGGCCCAGCTTGCCGATGGCCCGCGCGTCGTCCCGGTTCGTGATGAGCGGGACGCCCTTGAGGTCGGCGCCGACCGCGAAGATGAACGGCTTGCCGGTGACGCCGACGGCCGCGATGTCGTCGCGTCCCGCGATGGTGTCGATGGCGGCGTCCAGCTCGGCGAGGCCGTTGGGGCCGAAGGTGTTGGGCTTGGTGTGGTCGAATCCGTTGTCGAGCGTGATGAGCGCGAGCGTGCCCGCGCCGTAGGGGAGCGTCACGTCGCGCACGTGCGCGTGTGTGACGACCTCGTCGCCGAATACCTCTCGAAGGCTGCTCACTGTGTCCTCCCCCCGGGGGCGGTCCCCCGGACCCCCCGAACGACTCCGTCGCTCACTGCGTCCTCTCCGGGAGTGGTCCCCCGGACTCCCCGAACGACTCCGTCGCTCACTGCGTCCTCCCCGGGGGCGGTCCCCCGGACCCCCCGAACGACTCCGTCGCTCACTGTGCATCCCCCCAGTTGACGTTCTCCCAGAGGACGGTTCCGCCCATGCCCATCCCTACACACATCGTGGTCAGCCCGTAACGCACGTCGGTGCGCTCCTCGAACAGGCGGGCGAGCTGGTTCATCAGCCGGACGCCGGACGAGGCGAGCGGGTGGCCGAGCGCGATCGCGCCGCCCCACGGGTTCACCCGCGGGTCGTCGTCGGCGATCTTGAAGTGCTCCAGGAACGCCAGCACCTGCACGGCGAACGCCTCGTTGATCTCGATGAGGCCGATGTCGTCCATGGTCAGCGCGTTGCGGGCGAGGAGCTTCTCGGTGGCGGGCACGGGCCCGACGCCCATGACCTCCGGCTCCACCCCGGCGAACGAGAAGTCGATCAGCCGCATCTTCGGCGCGAGGCCGAGCTCGCGGGCGACGTCCTCGGCCGCCAGCAGGCAGGCCGTGGCGCCGTCGTTCAGGCCGGCGGCGTTCCCGGCGGTGACGTTGCCGTGCACGCGGAACGGGGTCTTCAGCCCGGCCAGGTCGTCCATCGTGGTGCCGGGGCGCGGCGGCTCGTCCTCGGTGGCGAGCCCCCACCCCTTCTCCGCGGAGCGGATCGCGGTGGGGACGAGGTCCGGCTGGATCTTCCCGGCGGCGTAGGCGGCGGCGACCTTCTGCTGGCTGCGCACGGCGTAGGCGTCCGCGCGCTCCTTGGTGATGCCGGGGAAGCGGTCGTGCAGGTTCTCCGCGGTCGCCCCCATGACCAGGGCGGACGGGTCGACCAGCCGGTCGGCGAGGAACCGCGGGTTCGGGTCGACGCCCTCGCCCATCGGGTGCCGCCCCATGTGCTCGACGCCGCCCGCGATGACGACGTCGTAGGAGCCGAACGAGATGCCGGCGCCGGACGTGGTCACGGCGGTCATCGCGCCCGCGCACATCCGGTCGATCGCGTAGCCGGGGACGCTCTTCGGCAGCCCGGCCAGCACGGCGGCGGACCGCCCGATGGTCAGGCCCTGGTCGCCGGTCTGCGTGGTGGCGGCGATGGCGACCTCGTCCACCCGCTCGGGCGGGAGGGACGGGTTGCGGCGCATCAGCTCGCGGATCGCGCGGACGACCATGTCGTCGGCGCGGGTCTGCGCGTACAGGCCCTTCGGGCCGGCCTTGCCGAACGGCGTGCGGACGCCGTCGACGAACACGACGTCGCGTGCGGTGCGAGGCACGGGATCGTCCTCCCTGCGGTGGGCTCGGTGGGTCGTCGAGCCTCGTGCCGCCCCTGCCTTCGACGGCGGCACGAGTGCCCGCGACAGCGATGCTACTCGCTGGTAACCCTTAATGCTACTCGTCAGTAACCACTGACGCCGCGGCGCTCTTGTTCGCTTTATGACGGGTGAGTAACGTGGCGGGGGAGGAGGCACGGTGACGCACGCGAGGCCCGCGTACCGGCCGGGGATGCGCCGGCGGATCGGGCATATCCGCGATCTCACCGCGCTCCTGCTGCGCACCGGCCTGCTGTTCGGCGGCGGCCCGCGCCGCATCTTCCGGCAGCTCGGCACGCTGCGGCGCTGGGGCACCACGCTCGCCGGGCTCGTCGCCGCGGGCGCCGCGCGCTCCCCGTCCCGTCCCGCGCTCATCGACGACGAGGGCGCGCTCACGTTCGCGGAGCTGGACGAGCAGGCCGCGCGCCTCGCCGCCGGGCTGCCCCTGCGGGGCCCCCGCCCCCGCGTCGGCGTCCTGTGCCGCAACCACCGCGGCATGGCCCTGACGCTCGTCGCCTGCTCCCGGCGCGGCGCGGAGGTCGTGCTGCTCAACACCGGTTTCGGAGCGGGCCAGACCCGCGCCGTCCTCAGCGAGCTGCGGCCCGCGCTCATCGTCGCCGACGCCGAGTTCGCGCCGCTCCTGGCGAACGTGCCGATCGCGCTGCGCCGGAACGTGCTGTGGGCCGACCGCCGCCCGGACGCCGGGATGCCGCTCGCCGCGCCCGTCCCGCTCGCCGCGCTGCCGCCCGCGCCGCGGCCCGATGTGGACGCGCTGCCCCGCCCCGCCGCCGGGTCGGGCCCCAGCATCGACGAGATCATCTCCTCGGCGCCCGCGTCCGCCGCCGAGGCCGGCCCGCCGCAGATCCAGAGCCGCACGATCATGCTCAGCTCCGGGACCACCGGACGCCCCAAGGGCGCCCGCCGCCCGCCCCGGCCGGGCCTGTGGCCGCTCGCCTCGATGACCTCCCGGATCCCGCTGCGCGCCCGGCAGACCATGATCGTCGACGCGCCGCTGTTCCACACCTGGGGGTACGCCGCGCTGCAGATGGCGTGGGCGATGCGGGCGCCGGTCGTGCTGCACCGCCGGTTCGACCCCGAGCAGACGCTGCGGTCCATCGCGTCCCACCGCGACACCGCCGTGTTCGCCGTCCCGGTCATGTGCCAGCGGATCCTGGAGCTGCCGCAGGACGTCCGCGACCGCTACGACACGTCCTCGCTGCGGATCTTCGCGCTGAGCGGCGCCGCGCTGCCCGGCGACCTCGCGACCCGGTTCATGGACGCGTTCGGCGACCGGCTCTACAACGTCTACGGGTCCACGGAGGCGTCGTGGGTGTCCATCGCCACCCCGCACGACCTGCGGCTCGACCCGCGCACCGCCGGGCGCCCGCCGCGCAACACCGCGCTGGCGATCGTGGACGCCGACGGCCGCCGGGTGGGCCGCTCCACCCGCGGGCAGATCTTCGCCGCGAACGAGCTGCTGTTCGAGGGCTACACGGGCGGCGAGCCGATGGAGGTGCGCGACGGGCTGCTCGCGACCGGCGACCTCGGCCACATCGACCACCGCGGCCTGCTGTTCGTCGACGGGCGCAGCGACGGGATGGTGGTGTCCGGCGGCGAGAACATCCTCCCGAAGGACGTGGAGGACGCGCTGCTGAAGCTGCCCGAGATCCTGGAGGCCGCGGTCACCGGGGTGCCCGACGACGAATGGGGGCAGCGGCTCGCCGCCTACATCGTCCTGCGGCCCGGCGCGCGGCTCGACGCCGACGCCGTCCGCGCGTACGTGCACGCGCAGGTCGCCCGGTTCGCGGTGCCGCGCGACGTGCACTTCATCGCCGAGCTGCCGCGCAACGCGACCGGCAAGGTCGTCACCCGCTGGCTCGGCGCGCGCCCAGGCCGGCCGCTACCGGAGGGTCATGTGGCGTGGCCGCGTCCGCGGGCAGCCGGACGGTGATCGACAGGCCGCCGTCGGGGCGCGGCAGCGTCTCGATCGTGCCGCCGTGCGCGTCCACCACCGCCCGGACGATCGACAGGCCGAGGCCCGCGCCTTCCTTCGACCCCGTCCGGTCGGCGCGCAGCCGCCGGAACGGCTCGAAGATCGCCGCGACCTCGTAGGCCGGGACGGGCCGCCCGGTGTTGACGACCTGCAGGAACGCCTCGCCGTCCGCGACCCCGGTGCGGACCCACACCCGCCCGTCCCGCACGTTGTACTTCACCGCGTTCTCCAGCAGGTTCACCGCGCACCGCTCGAGCAGCACCGGATCGCCGGTCACGACCGCGGGCGCGAGCCGCGCCTCCACGTCGACCGCCGCGTCGTCCAGCTGGTCGAGCGCGCTGCGGACCACCTCCGGCAGCGGGGTCGGCGCCCGCGTGCCGAGGTCCCGCTCGGACTTCGCGAGCAGCAGCAGCCCCTCGATGAGCCGCTCGTGCCTGGCGGTGTTGCCGAGCAGGACGTCCGCGAGCGCCTTCGTCTCCGGCGGGTTCTTCCGGCTCGCCAGCGCGACCTCCAGCACCGTCCGGTTGATGGTCAGCGGCGTGCGCAGCTCATGCGAGGCGTTCGCGACGAACCGCCGCTGCGCGTCGAACGCCCTGTTCAGCCGGTCGAGCATCCGGTCGAACGTGTCGGCCAGGTCCTTGATCTCGTCCTGCGGGCCGTCCAGCGCGATCCGCTCGTGCATGTTGCTCTCCGACAGCCGCCGCGCCGTCGCCGTCACCTTGTGCAGCGGCCGCAGCATCCGCCCGGCGACCAGGTACCCGATGACCACCGCCAGGACCCCGATCACGAGCATCGTCACCAGCGAGCTCTGCAGCAGCTGCTCCAGCGCGTCGTGCTTCTGCTGCGCCATCTGCCGGTCGGCGTCCGCCTTCAACGCCATCAGCTGGTTCACGTCGCCGTCGATCGCCATGGCCCGCACCCGCGCGAGCGTCCCCGGGTCGATGTCGCGGGCCGAGAACCGGTTGTCCATCGTCCGGACCGTCAGCAGATAGGTGACGGCGACCAGCACCGCCGAGGTGACGAGGAACAGCGACCCGTAGACCAGCGTCAGCCGCGTCCGGACACTGAGCCTTTTCACCGCGCCTCCAGCCGGTACCCGGAACCCGTCACCGTCTCGATCACCGGCGGCTGCCCGAGCTTCCTCCGCAGCGTCGCCATCGTGACCCGGACGATGTTGCTGAACGGGTCGATGTTCTCGTCCCACGCCCGCTCCAGCAGCCGCTCGGCGCTCACCACCCCGCCCTCGGCCCGCATCAGCTCCTCCAGCACGGCGAACTCCTTCTTCGTCAGCCGCAGCTCCCGCCCGTCCCTGTCGACCTTCCGCCGGTACGGGTCGAGCCGGATCCCCCTGCGCTCCAGCACGGGCGGCACCGCCGTCCCCGACCTCCGCGCCAGCGCCCGCACCCGCGCCACCAGCTCGCTGAACACGAACGGCTTGGGCAGATAGTCATCGGCGCCGAGCGACAACCCGTCGACCCGGTCATCAACGTCGCCGGCCGCGGTGAGCATCAGGATGCGCCCGGGACTCCGCCGCACCACCAGCTCCCGGCACACGTCGTCCCCGTGCACCGTGGGCAGATCCCGGTCGAGGACCACCACGTCGTACTCGTTGTAGGAGGCCAGCTCCAACGCCTCATCGCCGTCATAGACAACGTCGACGGCCATGGCCTCGTCCCGCAGCCCCTCGGCGATGGTGTCGGCGAGCACCCGCTCGTCCTCAACGACAAGAACACGCATGCCCAGAGCATCCCGCCCCCGGGGTTAAACCCCGATAAGCCCTGGTGCTCGCCGAGGGGGCCGACCGTCGGCGCGCCCCGGTGGGGTCAGTCGACCAACGCGTGGACGGCCTGCGCCAGTGCGGTCCCGGCCTGCTCGACCACGGTCCCCGCGATCAGCGCCGGCAGTGCGTTGATGGCGGTCCGCAGCGCCGGACGGCCGCCGTCGACATCGTTGAGATTCGCCTCGATCGTCGCGGCCGCGTCATCTGCGTCCCTGCGCTGCTGGGCGGGGATGGCGTCCGAGTGCTGTTCGAGCTCTTGCCGGAACTCCTCGAGAAGCCGCCGGACATCGGCCAGGGAGGACGCGCTTTCGTGCACGGTCTGACTCACGTTCTGCAGGTGCTCCCCGGCGGACTGCTGGATCGCCCCCTTGTTGGGTCCGCCTATCTCGATGCTGTTCGTCGGCCGACGCCTCGGGATCATGCGCTGCCCTTTCCATCGCTCTGACCGGCATTCGCGTCGCCGCCCGCGGCGGCCTGCTGAACGGGAGCGTTGTTGTCGCCATAAATGGTGATCATGTTGAATACCGAGTCCACCTGCTTGGCGTACTCCTCGGTCGCTATTCCCTTCTCGTTCAGATGGTGCCGGACGATCTCGAAGACCAGCCGCTGGATCAGGGTCACGTGCCGCTTGGCGTCGTCGTTCTGGTGCCTGTCCGTGGCCTCTTCCAGGGAAAATCTGTCGCGCAGGCTCACCGGATCGACATCGGCCGGAGGTTTTGCCTTGGCGGGCTTCGGCGGCCGCAGAAAGTCGAGAGCGTCCAGGAAGGCGTTGAGGGGGAGCGTCCGGGACATCCGCTGGGACACCGTGCGCAATCTGGGGTACGGAGGCGTGCCGACCTGGGGCCGCAGAGTCAGGCGCAGTTCGCCGGCCTCGAAGGCCGCGTGGACGAACACGTTGACCACGACCTGGCCCTGCCAGCTGATCGCCTGGATGCGGAGGTAGGGCCGTTCCGGAAGGCTGGACGGTGCCCGCCCGCTGAGCGCGGTGAGATCGACGTCCTGCCCGGCCCCGTTCCAGTTGGCGGTCAGCCATCGGGCGGCGGGCATCCCGACCACCGGGACGGCGGACAGGTGCGGCAGCGGGGCCGTCATCTCGTGGACCGGCGCGCAGACCTTCCGGATGATCGCGTCGAGCAGTTCGCCGTCGTGGAGGCGGCCCGGCGACGTGACGCCCTCCCTGAGCCGCAGCGGCAGGCTGATCACCGCGGGGTACCAGACATCGCGGCCGGCGCCGATGAAATGCTCATCGGTGTCGTCGTAGGGCAGCCGCCTGCCGAACTGCGCCTCCGCCCGAGCGCGCACCCGCCGGTAGGAGGGGAGCACGGGGATGCGCGGGAAGAGTTCACGACTCATCGCCTTGATCGCGAGAACCCGGTCGAGCGCGAAAGCGGACGTCAGGCCGGCCAGCACTCCGAGCGGCAGCGCCCAAAGCGCCGCCCCCGGCGGGGTGAGGCCGCCGGCCGGGATGAGCCTCGCGAACACGAGGGCGGATGTGATCAGCACCGCCCGCTTCCACCACCGCTCCACCTCGACCAGCAGGGCCGCCGAAACGAAGGGCAGGGTCCACAGCGCCATCGCCGACGGAGCCAGGACGGTCGCGGTGAGCAGCACCGATCCGCACAGCACGCGGCGGATCCAGAGCAGCCGTACCGCATCGAGCGAGGCGAGCATCACCGGTTCGAGGTCGAAGCCGTACGAGGGGACGGGTGCCGGCGGGCCCTTGATGATGCGGTCGACCGTCCAGCGGGCGGCGGGCAGGCCCAGTGGAGGGCACTCGTCCCTCCCTTTGAGATAGATGCGCCGCCTGCGGCTGAATCTCTGCGGAGGCTCGGGCGAGTCCGCGTTGCGTCCGCGCAGCTTCCGGCGAAGGGCCTCCATCCGGTCGGGCCGGTCGTGGACCGCGCGGCGCAGAAGTTCGGTCACCCGGGAGGAGGCAGGGTCGAAACCGAGGCCGCCCGCATCCGTGATCTCCGCCTTGGCGTCTTCCACTATCACCTCCTGCGGGTCCCCGAACTTCCCTCCGGCATACGCGGACAATGTAATTCTTCGGCAAGCTCATATTTTTCCGATGCCCGCACCTGGCCATGCGCGGCAATTATGGGCCGGTGTTTCCGGTACTTATCTGCTTATCGGATGCCCGTTAACGATCCACAAGTATGATCCGCCCGCAGTTATTGATCTCAAGCCGAGATCATTCCGGCCGGTCGCCGTCGGCGAGCGTTGTCGGCGCCGGCAGGTGCAAGTCACGGAAGCGCTGCCGCCGGGCTCGGGCGCGACCGTTCCGGTGCCGCGTCCGCCGATGTAGCACCGCGTAGGCGGCCCGGCCGCGCGCACACCCTGGCAGCCCCCGAACGGGCGGTGCGGCGGAGGGTTTCGGTTCAGGCGGAGGTCAGAGCCCGACCAGGGGCCAGAACCTGGTCACGGGCCGCTCCAGGAACAGCAGCAGCAGAACGAAATAGGAGACCGCGGGGATGGCGGCGGCCACGGCGAGGGCCGCGGCGAGCAGGGCCGCGGCCGACAGGCCGCCGCGCACGGCCTCGATGTCCGGCGGATCGGACTCCGACGCGACCTCCCGGTCGCGGTAGGAGATCACGCTCACCATGCTCTGGCAGGTGCTCGCGGCGAGGATGTTCCCGATGTAGAACATCAGGGTGAAACGGTCGTCACCGGGATAGGCCCCGACGAGTTCGGTGGAGAACGGCAGGATCACGATGGCCAGCAGCCATCCCGCGTTCCACATCATCAGCGCCCGCGTGTAGCCGCGGATGTGCTGGAACACCTGGTGGTGCACGAACCACAGCCGGAGGATGACGGCGAAGCTGAGCAGGAAGCTCCAGACCTGCGCCTGATGCCCGGTGATCACCTCGGTCGACCGCCCGTGCTCGCCGACCACCTCCGGCACCACGTCCACCAGCGGCAGGATCAGCAGCGTCACCGCGATCGCCACCACCGCGTCGGTGAACAGGACCAGCCGATCCGGATCCCGCGTGACCACTCGCGACATGCCTCGTGATCTTACTCTCCGTAACCGCCCCTGCTGGACTACATGGCTAATGCGGGTTTAACCCCGGGGCCGGTCTCATGGCTTCCGCCTGGGCGAGGTGCCTTGGCGGAGAGGACGCGATGAGGAAACCGTGGGTTGCCGGGGTGGCCCTGGCGCTGGTCTTGGGGCTTTCGGCTTGTGGGAGCGACGACGGCGGGGGCGGGGTCGCCTCCGCCGGTGGGACGGCGAAGGCTTCTGCGTCGGCCTCGCCTACGGCGTCGCTTTCGGCGGAGGACGCGCAGCTCAAGTTCGCTCAGTGCATGCGGGAGAACGGGGTCGACCTCCCCGACCCCGGGAGCGGGGATCGGAGTGCGCTGCGCCTCGGGAAGAGCACCGACCGGACGAAATTGCAGGGCGCGCTGAAGAACTGCAAGCAGTGGCTGCAGGCGGGCGGGAGGTTGCCCGATCTGAAGGACCCGAAGGTGCGCGACCAGTTCGTGAAGTTCGCGCAGTGCATGCGCGAGCACGGGGTGGACATCCCCGATCCCGGGCCGGACGGGCAGTTCAAGCTGCCGACCGGGGGCATCGACCGGGGCGCGCTGAAGAAGGCGCGCGAGGCGTGCAAGGCGGACCTGCCGGGGGTCGGGCGGTGAGGCGTGTCGTTGTCGCCGGCGGAGTCGCCGTCGCCGTGGTCGCCGGCGGTGGCGGTGCGTTGGCCTGGACGATGGACGGGAGCGAGCCCGAAAGCGTCCATGAGGCGAGGCTCGGCACCGCCGTGGTGACCCGGGGCGATCTCGTGGACACCGAGACGGTGGACGGGAAGCTCACCTACGGCGATGTGCGCGAGGTGTGGACGGGCGCGTCGGGCGTGGTGACGTGGGCGCCGGAGAAGGGAGCGGTCGTCAAGCGGGGCGGGACGCTGCTCAAGGTGGCGGGCAAGCCCGTCACGCTGATGTACGGCGGCAGCCCCATGTACCGGACGCTGCGGGAGGGCACGTCGGGCAAGGACGTCCGGCAGCTCGAAGAGAACCTGCGGGCGCTCGGGTACGGCGGGATGACCGTGGACGACGAGTTCACCGCCGCGACCGGGGCGGCCGTCAAGGAGTGGCAGGACGACCGGGGGCTGGCGGAGACCGGGGCCGTCGACTCCGGCCAGGTCGTCTTCCTGAGCGGGGCCGTGCGGGTGCGGGAGGTCAAGGCGCCCGAGGGGAGGCGGGTCGGCCAGGGGCAGGCCGCTCTGACCGTGGCCGGGACGAAGCGGGTCGTGCACGTCGATCTGGACGCCGACAAGCAGGACCTCGCCGAGGAGGGCGCCGGGGTCTCGGTGCAGCTGCCCGGCGGCAAGTCCGTCAAGGGGAAGATCACCGAGGTCGGCAGCGTCGCCGAGAGCACCGGGTCCGGGCAGGACAAGAAGACCACCATCGGCGTCGACATCTCGATCGGCGACGCGAAGACGGGACGGCTGGACGAGGCTCCCGTCAGCGTCGAGCTGGAGAGCGAGCGGAAGAAGGACGTCCTGTCGGTGCCGGTCGAGGCGCTGCTGGCGTTGAGGGAGGGCGGCTTCGGGGTCGAGGTCGTCGATACCGGAAGGCGGATCGTGCCCGTGCAGGTCGGGACGTTCGGCGGGGGCCGGGTCGAGGTCAGCGGGAGCGGCCTGAGCGAGGGCATGAAGGTCGGGGTGCCCGCCCAATGAGCACGCTGGACGTGGGTGGGAACATCGTCGAGCTCGCCGGGGTCACCAAGGAGTACACGGGCGTCGCGGCGCTCAAGGGCGTCGACCTGGTGATCGCGCCGGGGGAGATGGTCGCGATCGTCGGGCCGTCCGGTTCGGGGAAGTCGACGATGCTGCACATGATCGGGACGCTCGACCGCCCGACCGGGGGCAGCGTGCGGGTCGCCGGGCACGAGGTCGGCGTGCTCGGCGACCGGGAGCTGTCGGCGCTGCGGGCGCGGCACATCGGGTTCGTGTTCCAGCAGTTCCACCTGGCGGCGGGGGTGAGCGCGCTCGACAACGTCGCCGACGGGCTGCTGTACGGCGGCGCCCGGCTGCGGGAGCGGCGGGAGCGGGCGCGCGCCGCGCTCGACCGCGTCGGGCTCGGGCACCGCACCGGGCACCGGCCGCACCAGCTTTCCGGCGGCGAGCAGCAGCGGGTCGCGGTCGCGCGGGCCGTGGTGGGCGAGCCGGACCTGCTGCTCGCCGACGAGCCCACGGGCAACCTCGACTCGGCGGCCGGCGCGGAGGTGCTGGCCCTGCTGGACGAGCTGAACCGCGCCGGCACCACCGTCGCGATCATCACGCACGATGCGGAGGTGGCCGGCCGGGCGCCGCGCCGGGTCCGGGTCAGGGACGGGCTGATCGTCGCCGACGAGCGGGCGGAGGTGGGCAGCCGATGAAGGCGGCGCTCGCGCCCGCGCGGCTGGGGCCGGACGACGTGCTGCGCGTCGGCCTCGGAGGGCTCCGGGCACGCCCCGCCAGGGTCGTGCTGTCCGCGCTCGGCATCGCGATCGGGATCGCCACGATGGTCGCGGTCATCGGGATCTCCTCGTCCAGCAAGGAGGATCTGCTGCGGCGGCTCGACCGGCTCGGCACCAACCTGCTGACCGCGAAGCCCGGCGACACCCTGTTCGGGGAGAAGGCGGAGCTGCCCGAGACGGCGCCGGAGATGGTGCGCCGCATCGGGCCGGTCACCGCGGTCGGCGCGACGGGGGCGGTGGACGCGACCGTCCGCCGGACCGACAAGATCCCCGAGGAGGTCACGCAGGGCATCGCCGTGCAGGCCGCCACGACGGACCTGTTCGGCACGCTCGGCGTGGAGACGGCGAGCGGGAGCTCGCTCAACGCGGGCACGGCCCGCTATCCCGGCGTCGTGCTCGGCTCCGAGGCCGCGAAGCGGCTGGGCGTCCGCGAGGGCCGGGTGTGGATCGGCGGCCGGTGGTTCACGGTCCTGGGCGTCCTGCGGCCCGCGGAGCTGGCCCCGGAGATCGACCGCTCCGCCCTCGTCGGGTGGGACGCGGCCCGCCGCTACCTGGGGTTCGACGGGCATCCGACGACGATCTACGAGCGGTCGGCGGACGCGTCGGTGAACGACGTCCGGGACGTCCTCGCGCGGACGGTCAGCCCCGAGCATCCCGAGGAGGTCGAGGTCAGCCGCCCCTCGGACGCGCTGGAGGCCAAGGCCGCCGCCGCGGGCGCGTTCACCGGGCTGCTGCTCGGGCTCGGCGCGGTCGCGCTGCTGGTCGGCGGGGTCGGCGTCGCCAACACGATGGTGATCTCGGTGCTGGAGCGGCGCCGGGAGATCGGGCTGCGCCGCTCGCTCGGCGCGACCCGCGGGCAGGTGCGCGTCCAGTTCCTCGCCGAGTCGCTGCTGCTGTCGGGGTTCGGCGGCGCGGCCGGCGTCCTTCTCGGCACGGCCGTCACCGCCGGGTTCGCGCTGTGGAAGGGGTGGCCGCCCGTCGTGCCGGTGTGGGCGCTCGGCGGCGCGCTCGCCGCGACGCTGGCGATCGGGACGGCCGCCGGGCTGTATCCGGCGGTGCGCGCCGCGAGGCTGCCGCCGACGGAGGCGCTGGCGTCGGCCTGACACTGGTCACGTTCGCCCGGGGCGGTGCATGATTGTGGGAGGCAGCTGTGTTCCGCCCCCGGGGGAGGTGCCTCGACCGCCATGCCGGTGCCACGCCCGCTACGCGAGCGCTGCAGGGAGTTCCTCGGAATCGACGGGGAGATCCGCTACATCTTCCCTGCGATGGCCTACGGCGGGGGCGCGGGCTTCGTCTTCGTCGTCACCGACGACCAGGTCGCCGTGATCTCCACCGGCTCGCTGCGCAGCAGCAACCCGAAGACGATCTGGGGCAGCTACCCGCGCGGCACCCGGATCGGGCCGGTGGAGACGGGCGCCGGCGCGTCGTTCGAGTTCGCCGGCGCCGTGTTCGAGGTGGACGACGAGTACGTCCCGGTCGTCAACGCCGCCGACGCCGAGATCTTCGCCCGCGACAGCCTCCCCAGGGACCCGCTCCCCGACCTCTGAGGGCCCGGGTCAGGACGTGGCGGCCGGCTCCGTGGTCTTGGCGGGGGCGGGCTTGGGCGCCGACGGGGTGCGCAGGAACAGGAACATCACCGGCACCAGGTACGCCGCCCACATGACCAGCTGCAGCCAGGTGATCTGCGGTGTGACGTTCAGCACGCCCTGGAACATCGTCTGCATCCAGTCGCCCGCGCTGCCGAACTTGGCGAAGAACGTGTGCGGCTCCAGCGCGACGGCGTTCAGGCCCGGGAAGACCTCGGCCTCCTGCAGGTCGTGGAAGCCGTAGCCGAACACGCCCGCGGCGACGACGATGAGCGCGGCGCCCGTCCAGGTGAAGAACCGCTTCAGGTTGATCTTGAGGCCGCCGCGGTAGAGCAGGTAGCCGAGCACGACGGCGACGGCGAGCCCGAGGAACGCGCCGATGATCGGCTGGGTGGAGCCGCCGGAGGAGTTGGAGATGTTCGTCCACAGGAACAGCGCGGTCTCCAGGCCCTCCCGCCCGACGGCGAGGAACGCGACCGCGGCGAGGGCGAGCGGCCCGACGTTCAGCGCGCCCTCCAGCTTGCCCTCCAGCTCCGCCTTCATGAACCGGGCGGTCCTGCGCATCCAGAAGACCATCCAGGTGACCAGCCCCACCGCGATGATCGACAGGACGCCGCCGAACAGCTCCTGCGTCTTGAACTGCATCTCCGAGGACGCGGCGCTCAGCGCGACGCCGAACGCGAACGCCAGCGCGACGGCGACGGCGACCCCCGTCCAGACGGGGAGCAGGGCCCGGCGGTTGCCGGTCTTCACCAGGTACGCGATCAGGATGCTCACGACCAGGGCGGCCTCGAGCCCCTCACGTAGTCCGATGAGGAAGTTGCCCAGTAGCATCGCCGTACTCCTCCGGATCGCACAGATGTCAGGCCGAGCTTTGCAGGCAGAGCCTTTTAGGCAAAGCTAACCTAACCAAGTGTGCGCCCGGCACCCGACCCCGGCAAGAGGGCTCAGACCTCTCCTTTGCTTTCGAGGCGCAGGAACGCCTTGGCGAGCGGCTGGGCGGTCAGCTCGACCTGCCACCTGCGGGCGCCGAGCTCGCGCAGGGCGGCGCCGATCGCGGACGGCGACGACTCTTCGGGCGGCGTCCAGGCGAGGCGGCGGACGTAGTCGGGCTGCACCAGGTTCTCCGACGGCATCGAGTGCTCGTCGGCGAGCGCCGCGATGACGGCGCGGGCCGCGGTGAGCCGCTTGGCGGCCTCCGGGTCGCGGTCGGCCCAGCGGTGCGCGGGTGGCGGGCCGTCGCCGGGCAGGTTCGACTCCGGCAGCGCCCGCTCGGACAGGTCGCGGGCGCGGGCGACGGCGCGCAGCCACGCCGACTGGTGCCGCCGGGCGCCGCGCCCCCGCATGGTGGGCAGGGCCTGCAGCTCGGCGGGCGTCTTCGGGGACTTCTGCGCCAGCTCTATGATCGCGGCGTCCTGCAGCACCCGGCCGGGGGACAGGTCGCGCTCGCGCGCTATCCGGTCGCGGGCCGTCCACACCTCGCGTACGGCGGCGAGCGCCCGCCGGTTGCGCACCCGGTGGATGCCGGACGTGCGGCGCCACGGGTCGGGCCGCGGCGGCTTCGGCGGCGTGGCCAGTATCGCGGCGAACTCCTCCAGCGCCCACTCCAGCTTGCCCGCCGTCTCCAGCTCCTCCTGCAGGGCGTCGCGCAGCTCGACGAGGAGCTCGACGTCCAGCGCGGCGTAGCGGAGCCAGTCTTCGGGGAGGGGGCGCGTGGACCAGTCGGCCGCCGAGTAGCCCTTCTCCAGCACGAACCCCAGCACGTTCTCGACCATGGAGCCGAGCCCGACCCGCGGGTAGCCGAGCAGCCGCCCCGCCAGCTCGGTGTCGAACAGCCGGCGCGGGACGAGCCCGACCTCGGCCAGGCACGGGAGGTCCTGGTTGGCGGCGTGCAGCACCATCTCGGCGTCGGCGAGCGCGGCGTCCAGCCCGGACAGGTCGGGGCAGGCGATCGGGTCGATCAGCGCGGTGCCGGCGCCCTCGCGGCGCAGCTGGATCAGGTAGGCGCGCTGCCCGTACCGGTAGCCGGAGGCCCGCTCGGCGTCCACCGCGACGGGGCCGGTGCCGGCCGCGAACGCCGCGATGACGCGGTCGAGCCCGGCGGCCGTGGCGACGACGGGCGGGACGCCCTCGCGCGGCTCCAGCAGCGGGACGGCCGGGGGGCCGGTATCGGCCTTCGCGTCGTCCGGGCCCGTCCCCTGCTGATCGGGAACGGCCCCTGGTCGTTCGACGGCCGTCTCCTCCGCACCGGTCTCCCCTTTGGGGCCGGTGGCGCGCGTTTCGGACACTCCCACTGTTTCCGTGTTCTCCCCCGCCGCCTCGGTCTCGGACGCTGTGCTCACGCCACCTACCGTACGTCGTTCAGCCGCCACCGCCGCCCGGCGGATCCGGCAGCGACGCGACGCCGGACGGCGGCAGCCCGGCCGTGGTGCACATCACCTCGCACCAGGCCGCGACGTGGCCGGCGAGGTCGTCCCCGGTCGGCGACCAGGAGGCGCGCAGCTCCAGCTCGGTGGTGGACGGCTCGTCGCGCTTGTCGCCGAAGCTCTCCGACACCGCCCGGGTGACCGTCCCGGACACGTTCGCGTACCCGGCGGGCTCCAGCGCCTCCAGCAGCCAGTCCCAGGCGACGGAGCCGATCAGCTCGTCGGCGGCGATGTCGGGCTCCAGGTCGGCGCGGATGTAGGCGACGATGCGGAACCCGTTCGTCCAGCCGGACCTGCCCTCCGGGTCGTACAGCACGATGAGGCGCCCGGCGGCGACCTCGGTGTCGTCGTCGCGGTAGACGGTGCCGGACATCGCCGCCGCGTACGGCGCGAGGCGCTGCGGGGCGGGCATGTCCTCCAGGTCGAGCTCCGGCCGGAGGGCGGGCCCTTCGAGGAACGAGCGCAGCGTGTCGACGGCCCGCTGGAAGGCAGGTGGGTTCATGGGCGGACCGGCCTGGTCGCGGGTGAGCGGCCGGGAGCCGGGGACCGGCTCGGGGCGGTGCCGCCGGGACGGGACGACGGGGGGACGCGGAGGGGAGACGGGCACGGCACAGCTGGTTTCGTCTCGGGGGCCGGGCCGGTCAGGCCACGGCCCGCTCGGCGGCGGCGCGGCGGGGCGCCCGGACGGTCTGCGGGCCGGTCGGGCCGGTCGCGCGGGCCGGGGCGGTCACCGGCGGCAGGCCGACGAGGACCGCGGCGCCGCACTCGACGCAGGCCCGCTCGGGACACTCCGCACCGTGCCCGTCGGGGCACGGCGGCTGCTCGAACTCACGTTCATCACCGCAGGTGGAGCAGTACAAGGGGGACCTCCCTCGGCTATGACACGCATCACGTTCGCACGCGCCGGTGACAGAATGCGGGACTTCGCTCGGCGTGTCCGGAAGTTCGTTTCGCCTCAGCCGCCACTCCGGTGCCTTCTCACCTGCGTTTCATGGGACCATCGCAACGTGACCGCTGACGCTGCCCGTCCGAACGACGACTCTGTGAACACGCCCGCTGGGGACGCGCTCGCCGAGAGCCCCTTCCTGCTGGCCTGCCGGCGGCGGCCGGTGCCGCACACGCCGGTGTGGTTCATGCGCCAGGCCGGCCGCTCGCTGCCGGAGTACCTGCGGGTCCGCGAGGGCGTCCCGATGCTGGAGTCGTGCACCCGCCCCGACATGATCGTGGAGATCACGATGCAGCCGGTGCGCCGGTACGCGGTGGACGCGGCGATCTTCTTCAGCGACATCATGGTTCCGCTGAAGGCCATCGGCGTCGACCTCGACATCAAGCCGGGCGTCGGGCCGGTGATCGCCGACCCGATCCGGTCGGCGGGCGACCTCGCCGCGCTGCGGCCCCTCGTCCCCGACGACGTCCCGTACGTGACCGAGGCCGTCCGGGGCCTGGTCGGCGAGCTGGGCGCGACGCCGCTGATCGGCTTCGCGGGCGGCCCGTTCACGCTCGCCTCGTACCTGATCGAGGGCGGCCCGTCCAAGAACCACGAGCGCACCAAGGCCATGATGTACGGCGAGCCGGAGCTGTGGGCCAGCCTCATGGACCGCCTCGCCGACCTCACGATCGCGTTCCTGAAGGTGCAGGTCGCGGCCGGGGCGAGCGCCGTGCAGGTGTTCGACTCCTGGGTGGGCGCGGTCGCCGCGCAGGACTACCGCGAGTCGGTGCTGCCGCACACCCGCCGCATCTTCGCCGCGATCGAGCCGCTCGGCGTGCCGCGCATCCACTTCGGCGTCGGGACGGGCGAGCTGCTCGGCCCGATGGGCGAGGCCGGGGCCGACGTCGTCGGCGTCGACTGGCGGGTGCCGCTGGACGAGGCCGTCAGCCGGGTCGAGCCGGGCAAGGCCCTGCAGGGCAACCTCGACCCCGCGATCCTGTTCGCCCCGTGGGAGATCGTCGAGCGCCGCGCCCGCGACGTGCTGGCCCGGGGCCGCACCGCCGAGGGCCACATCTTCAACCTGGGACACGGCGTCCTGCCGTCCACCGACCCCGACGTGCTGGCCCGCCTCGCGGACCTCGTCCACGAGGCGAGCAGCGGGCGGGACGGCTAGGCGGGCGGCTGCCGCGGCGGTGCCGTGCCCGCCGCGGCCTTCTCCGGCTCCGGTCCGGGCGCCGGCTCGGAACGGCCGCCGAACCGGCCGCGGATGCGGCGCCGGAAGGCGAGCAGCGGCCAGCCGAGCGCGGCGGCGAGGACGAGGAACGGCAGCAGCCAGCCGAGCACGGTGGCGACGCCGCCGATGAACGCGGTGAACGCGTGCCAGCCGTCCTGGAGGCCGCCGATGAACCCGCCGCGCTCGTCGTCCTTCTCGGGCGCCGCGGCCTTGGCCACCAGCGTCACGGTCACCGTCGCGTACCGGGTGCGGTGCTTCAGCGAGTTCTGCCGCGCCTGCAGCGCCTCAAGGTCGGCCTCGCGCCGGGCGATCTCCTGCTCGACCTGGATGACCTCGCCGACGGAGTCCGCGCGGCCGAGGAGCTTGCGGAACGACTCCAGCGTGGCCTTCGCCGACCGCACGCGGGCGTCGACGTCGGCGACCTCGCCGGTGACGTCCTCGGCCTCCTGGGAGAGGGAGATCTTGGTGCCGAGCCTCGTGCTCAGCTGGTCCAGCACGTCGGTGTAGCGGTCGGCGGGGATCTTCAGGGTGATCTGCGAGCGGGCCGGGTCGCTCGAACTCGACTCCTGCTCGACGTAGCCGCCGGCCGAGGCCGTCATCTGCTTGGCCTTGGCGGCGGCGTCCTCGACGTCCCCCGCCTGGACCCGCAGCCGCGCGGTGTGGACGACCTCGCGCCCGGTCGGCAGCGGCGCCTGCGGCTTCTTCGCGGTCTTCCCGCCGGCCGCGTTCCCGCCGGCCGCGTTCCCGCCGGCCGCGTTCCCGCCGGCGGCGCCCCCCGCCGGGGCCGCCTCGTTCCGGGTCGCCGCCGGAGCGGGGCCGATTCCCCGGTCGGCGGCCTCGGACGAGCCGGACGAGCGGTCACCGCCGCCGCACGCGGCCAGGACCCCGGCCAGCAGCAGGACGACCAGCGCACATGTGACGTTCCTGACGTTCCGCATGCGGCTTGGACGGGGTGACGCGGGTCACCGTTCCGCGCGGCGAATCACGAAAGGGCCACGATGCCCGCGGCGACGCGGCCGCCGGGCCGTGGCGCGGCCGCGCCGGTCACGGCCCGCCCCCGCTGCGGGCCGTGACCGGACGCGAGCCCGGAGGATCCTACATGCCAGTATTCACTGGCATGGTATGCCGGGTCTTGTCACATCAGCGACAGAACAGCAGCCCGCGGTGCGCCGGACCGGCGATGTGATACTCGCCGCTCCGGCCGCCCCGGTGCACGATCCGGCGGGGCGTCTGGAAGGCTGGAGCCATGACCACGTCCCATGCCGTTGTCGTCGGGGGCGGCATCGCGGGCCTCGCCGCCGCCCGCGTGCTCGCCCGGGACGGCGTGCGGGTGACCGTGCTCGAAGGCTCCCCCCAGATCGGCGGCAAGCTCCGGGTCAGCGAGATCGCCGGCGTCCCGGTGGACGAGGGCGCCGAGTCGATGCTCGCCCGCCGCCCCGAGGGGATGGACCTCGTGCGCGCCCTCGGCCGCTCCGCCGACCTGGTGAACCCCGGCACCACCTCCTCGGCGATCCTCAGCCGCGGCGCGCTGCGCCCGCTCCCGTCCGGCCAGGTCATGGGCGTCCCGAGCGATCTGAAGGCGCTCGCCGCGTCGGGGGTGCTGTCGCCGGCCGGCCTCGCCCGCGTCCCGCTCGACCTCGTCCTGCCGGAGACGCCGCGCGGCGGGGACGTGTCCGTCGCCGACTTCATCGGCGCCCGCGTCGGCCGCGAGGTCGTCGACCGGCTCGTCGAGCCGCTGCTCGGCGGCGTGTACGCGGGGCGGGTCGAGCTGCTGTCGTTCGACTCGACGCTGCCCGCCGTCGCCGCCGCCGCGCGCGGCCGCCGCTCGCTGATCGGCGCCGTGCAGGGCATGCGGGACGCCGCGCCGAAGGACCCGGGCCCCGTCTTCGCGACGCTGCCGGACGGGCTCGGCACGCTCCCGCACCTCGTCGCCGACGACATCACCGCCGCCGGCGGGACGGTGCGGACCGGCGCGATGGTCCGCGAGCTGCGCCGCACGCCGGACGGCTGGCGGCTCACCATCGGCCCGACCCGCGACCCCGAGTACCTGGACGCCGACGCCGTGGTGGTCGCGGTGCCGGCGGCCCCCGCGTCCCGGCTGCTCAAGGAGGAGGTGCCCGCCGCCGCACGCGAGCTGGCCGGCATCGACTACGCCAGCATGGCGATCATCACCCTCGCCTACCGCGCCACCGCGTTCCCGCGCCCGCCGAAGGGCAGCGGCTACCTCGTCCCCGGCGTGGAGAGCGACCCCGGGCGCGGCGGCCGGGGTGTCAAGGCCGTCACGTTCAGCTCGGTAAAATGGCCTCACCTGCGCGACCGCGACCCCGGCGTCATCGCGGTGCGCTGCTCCATCGGGCGCTTCGGCGAGGAGCACACGCTCCAGCGGGCCGACGAGGAGCTGGTCGCCACCGCCATGGCCGAGCTCGCCGCGACGTGCGGCGTCACCGAGCTGCCGGCCGAGAGCCGGGTGACCCGGTGGGGCGGCGGGCTCCCGCAGTACAACGTGGGCCACGCCGACCGCGTGGCCAAGGTCCGGTCCGCGGTCGCCGGCGCGCCGGGGCTGGCCGTCGCCGGCGCCGCCTACGACGGCCTCGGCATCCCCGCGTGCATCGCCTCGGCGCGGGCGGCGGCGACCCGGGTCCTGGACCACCTGCGCAGTCGAGAAGGAGTGGATCATGGCCGATCAGGCGGGCAAGCCGAAGGCACGCGAACTCAATAACGTCATCCGCTACACCATGTGGTCGGTCTTCCGCCTCGCGAAGCCCGGCGCCCTCGGCGAGCAGGACGCCGCCGAGGTGCAGGACCTCCTCGACCAGGCGGCCGAGAAGGACGTGACCACCCGCGGCTCCTACGACGTCGCCGGCCTGCGGGCCGACGCCGACTTCATGTTCTGGTGGCACGCGCCCACGTCCGACGACCTCCAGGAGGTCTACACCCGGTTCCGCCGGACGGCCATGGGCCGCGCCAGCGAGCCCGTGTGGTCGCAGATGGCGCTGCACCGCCCCGCCGAGTTCAACAAGAGCCACATCCCGGCGTTCCTCGCCGACGAGGAGCCGCGCAACTACGTGTGCGTCTACCCGTTCGTCCGGTCCTATGAGTGGTACCTGCTGCCGGACGAGGAGCGCCGCGCGATGCTCGCCGAGCACGGCAGGATGGCGCGCGAGTACCCCGACGTCCGCGCCAACACCGTGTCGGCGTTCGCGCTCGGCGACTACGAGTGGATGCTGGCGTTCGAGGCCGACGAGCTGCACCGCATCGTCGACCTGATGCGCCACCTGCGCGGCGCGAAGGCGCGGCTGCACACCCGCCTGGAGGTTCCGTTCTACACCGGCCGCCGCAAGCCGGTCGCCGAGCTCGTCGCGAATCTGGCCTGACCGGCCCGGGAGCGGGGCGGATCGGCAGTAGGGTGCGTCCGTGACCGACTCTCCCGACCGGCGGCCCCGGGGGCGGCACGCGCGGCCGCCGTCCGAGTTCGCGGTCCGCTTGAACCGGCTGGTCACGGCGGTGCTGAGGTCCCGCCGGCGCCGGCTGTCCGCGGCCGGCGCCGCGGCGGCGCTGGCGGCGGTCGCCGCCACCGTCCCGGTGCTGACCGGCGGCTCCTCCTCCCCGCCGCCGCACGCGGCCGCCCGCGCGGCGACGTCCCCGTCCCCGCACGAGGAGGTCGAGGCCGTCACCGGGGATCCCGACGAGATCCCCGACGCGGTGCCGTACTTCAGGACGAAGGACCCGGACGGCAAGGTCGTCGGGCACGTCACCGACGTCCGCCGCAGCGGCGCGTTCGTGCGCGTCTACACCGACCTGGGCGAGGACGACGAGAACTCCAGGCCCGCCATCGACCTGTGCGAGTGGACGACCCAGTTCCTGGAGGACGGCGGCGACGACGAGCCGCGCGTCTTCGTCCACGGCAAGAGCGACGACAACGGCAGCGTCGTCCTCGCCAACAAGCAGAGCGACAAGGACGACTGCGAGGTCGGCGAGACCCCCTAGCGTCCCCGGCGCCCGCTGGCGGCCCGGCGCTAGTAGCCGCCGCCGTCGCTCCCGCCGCCGTCGCCGCCGCTGTCGTAGCCCGAGTACCCGAGGCCGGAATGCCCGCTCGACTCCAGGCGGTGGCCGTGCCACCGCGGGTGGGGGAGCTTGATCGGCTTGGGGTCGCCGCTCTCCAGGATCTCCCGCAGCCGCGCGTCCTCGACGCCCGCCGGGCCGATCACCGCGAACCGGCGGAGGGCGGACGCCTCGTCCGCGCCGTCCCGGACGAGGCCGCGGCGTACCGCCCTGCCGCGCCGGGTGAGCTTGGCCGACCCGCGGCGGACCAGGCCGGCCTCCGCCAGCCGGGCGGCGGCCTCGGCCGTCTCCGGGGCTCGTGCGGCGGCCTCGGCCGTCTCCGGGGCTCGTGCGGCGGCCTCGATCACCTGGCCGAGCAGGCGCCCGCTGCGCGGGATCGCGGCGAGCACCGCCGCCTGCACCGGGTCTTCGGACTCGCGGCGCACGACGTCGACCCGGTGCGTCCCGCGCGACATCCGGATGCGGCGCGCCCGGTCGAGGGCGAGCACCGCGGTCTGCACGACCCGGACGGGACCGCCGCAGAGGTGAGCCAGCTCGTAGTGGTCGAACTCGTGATCGTCGGACTCGTGGTGGTCGGACTCGTCCATGCAAGGCCCCTGGCGCTCCGCTCTCGCCCGTGGGACGTCCGGGGCCGCGCGGGGGTTGACTACTCGGCGGGTTCGAGGGTGAGGGAGATCGAGTTGATGCAGTACCGGTCGTCGGTCGGGGTGTCGTAGCCCTCGCCGTGGAACACGTGGCCCAGGTGGGAGTCGCACACCGCGCACCGCACCTCGGTGCGGACCATGCCGAGGGAGCGGTCCTCGATCAGCGTGACCTTGTCGGAGTCCGAGGGCTCATAGAACGACGGCCAGCCGCAGTGGCTCTCGAACTTGGCCTCCGACCGGAACAGCTCGGTCCCGCAGGCGCGGCACCGGTACACGCCGACGGTCTTGGTGTCGGTGTACTCGCCGGTGAAGGGCTTCTCCGTGCCCGCCTCGCGCAGCACGTGGAACTCCTCGGGGCTGAGCTGCGCCCGCCACTCGTCCTCGCTCTTGCGGATCTTCTCCATGCCTCCGACGGTACCCGGAGCGGACGCTCCGGTGGACTGTCGTGCACGTGGGTTAACGTGCACTCATGGCCTCGCCCTTCATCGAGATCCCGGTCGGGGATCGCCTCGTCAAGGTGACCAACCCCGACAAGGTCTACTTCCCTGACCACGGCTACACCAAGCGGCAGCTGGTGGAGTACTACGCGGCCGTCGGGGACGGCATCCTGCGCGCCACCCGGAACCGCCCGACGACGCTGGAGCGCTGGCCGGCCGGGGTCTTCGAGGGCGCCCGGATGGCCACCCGCGAAGACTACGCGCGCGGCCAGGCCGGCATGGGCGCGGGCAAGTCCGACGCGTTCTACCAGAAGCGCATCCCGAAGGGCGCGCCCGACTGGGTGCAGACCGCCCGCATCGCCTTCCCCAGCGGGCGGTCCGCCGACGAGGTCTGCCCGACCGAGCCGGCGGTGATCGCCTGGGCGGCGAACCTCGGCACGCTGACGTTCCACCCGTGGCCCGTCCGCAAGGGGGACGTCGACCACCCGGACGAGCTGCGCATCGACTTCGACCCGCAGCCGGGCACCGACTTCTCCGACGCCGTCCGGGTGGCCCTCGGCCCGGCCCGCGACCTGCTGTCGGAGCTGGGGTACACGGGCTATGTGAAGACGTCCGGCAAGGCGGGCGTGCACATCTACGTCCGCATCGAGCCCCGCTGGACGTTCACCGAGGTCAGGCGGGCCGCGCTGGCCTTCGCCCGCGAAGTCGAACGCCGCGACCCCGCCGAAGTCACCACAAAGTGGTGGAAAGAGGAAAGAGGGGAGCAAATCTTCATCGACTTCAATCAGAATGCGAGGGACAGGACCATCGCCTCGGCCTACAGCGTCCGCCCGGCCCCGCACGCCCCCGTCTCCGCGCCCGTGACCTGGGACGAACTGCCCGACGTCGACCCGCGCGACTTCACGATCGCCACGATGCCGGCCCGCTTCGCCGAGCTGGGCGACCTCCACGCGACCATCGACGACGAGTCCTTCTCGCTGGAACCCCTCCTCGACATGGCCGACCGCGACGAGAAGGACCACGGCCTCGGCGACATGCCCTATCCGCCGAACTACCCGAAGATGCCGGGCGAGCCCAAGCGCGTGCAGCCCAGCAAGGACACCGACAACCGCTGACGCGGGAATTTCCGGCGCCGCGCCGGGATTACGAGAGCGTCATGTGATCGATCTGAAGGCGGTGTCATGTCCTCGTTGAACGTCCGGTATCTCGGCGGCCCGACCGCGGTCCTGGAGATCGGAGGCGTGCGCCTCGTCGTCGACCCGACGTTCGACGCGGCCGGCGACTACCCGATCGGCGACCGGAAGCTCACCAAGACCACCGGCGCCGTCCTCGGCCCGGACGGGATCGGCCCGGTCGACGCGGTGCTGCTCTCCCACGACCAGCATCCCGACAACCTGGACAGGGGCGGCCGCGCCTACCTGGCCGGCGTCCCGCTGACGCTGACGACGGAGACCGCCGCGGGCCGCCTCGGGGGCACCGCCCGCGCCCTGCCGAACTGGGAGCACGTCGAACTGCCCCGCCCCGGCGGGGGAGTCCTCCGCGTCACCGGCGTCCCCGCCCAGCACGGCCCGGACGGCACCGAGCACCTCACCGGCCCGGTCACCGGCTTCGTCCTGTCCGGCGACGGTGTGCCGGCGACCTATGTCAGCGGCGACAACGCCTCCCTCGACGTCGTCCGCGCCATCGCCGGCCGCTTCGCCCCGTTCGACGTCGCCGTGCTCTTCATGGGCGCCGCCCGGACCCCGCTGATCGGCGACGCCGACCTGACGCTGGGCAGCGAGGCCGCCGCCGAGGCCGCCGGGATCCTGCGCACCGCGCAGGTCGTCCCGCTGCACTTCGAGGGCTGGGCGCACTTCACCCAGGGCCGCGACACCATCGCGCCCGCGTTCGCCAAGGCCGGCCTGGCCGACCGCCTCCACCTCCTGGACCCCGGCGAGGCGATCGCGCTCTGACCGGCCGGCGGCCCGCCGCTCCGAGGGAGCGCCGGGCCGCCGCGGTCACGGGGACGGATCAGTAGAGGTCGCGCGGCTGGACGGGGAGGGTGACCTCCGACGGGCCTCGCCACGGCGCGGTGCGCTGGGACGGGGCGATCATCGCGGCCGGGTCGTCGCCGGCGGCCGTCACCGGGACGGTGATCGACGTGCCGCGCAGGTCCAGGGTGACCTGGGCGCCCGTGGGCGTCTCGGTGTTGTAGTCGGCGTCGGTGCCGGCGAGGACGAGGGCCAGGCGGTGGCCCTTCTTCAGCAGGTACTCCTGGCTGAGCGTCTCCCAGCCGACGGTGTGGTAGCGGCCCGGCTTCAGGGGCCGCGGGCGGCTCAGGGAATGGGCGTTCTGCGCGTCGAGCCAGCCCCGGGCGATCACGTTCACCGGCGACGTGACCGTGGTGACCTCGGTCTGCCTGTAGCAGGCGTCGTCGGCGGCCGTGCTCTCGCCATGGCAGTCCTCGGTGTCGAGGGTGCGGATGCCCGCGCCGGAGCCGAGGTAGTTCACGCGGGTGTCCTCGCCGTAGTCGACGAGGAGCGCGGTCAGGTTGGACGTGGGCTTGTCGAGCTTGATCCGCAGGCGGACGTCCGGGGTGCCGGAGAGGCGCCCGGTCGCGGGGAGCGGCTCGGACACGAACGCCGCCCGGTACGGCCGGGCCGCCGCCGGGTCGGAGACCATCGCGCCCTCGGACTGGCCGCCGCCGCGCGGGCCGGGCGCGTCGGTGAACGCCGCCGTCGCGCCGTGCGGTGCGCGCTCCAGCCCGAGCGTGCCGCCGGGCCCGGGACGCAGGACGATCTCGTGCGCGTCGCGGGACGGCCAGTCGCGCTGGGTGATCCACTGGTCCGGGCCGATCTCGATGTCGGCGCGCGGCTCCCGCATGATCCCGTTCGGGATCTTCTGCAGCTCGTGGTCGAACCAGCGGTGCAGGGTGTCCACCCACGCGTCCCGGCGGATGTCGAACGGGTCGACGTGGCCGCGCTGCGACAGCCACACCTTGCGCCGCACGCCGTTCCGCGCGAGCGCCCGCCACCACTCGGCGAACTGGTCGTCCTTGACGTTCAGGTCGTTGACGCCGTGCGCGGCGAACACGCTGGCGCGGACGCGCGACGCGCGCGCGATCGTGCCGTGCCGGTAGTCGGCGGTCTTCCAGTAGGCGTTGTAGTCGCCGGTCGCGTCGTCCTCGCCCGCGTCGAGGGCGGCGTTGACCTCGGCGCACTTCTCGGGCGGGTCGGTGTCGACGTAGCTCGCCAGCCCCGGCTGTTCGTCCGTCCAGTACTTCACGCCGTTCATGCGGCTGTAGTCGTACCAGCTGCTGATCGCCGAGATCGGGACGATCGTCTCCAGCCCCTTGACGCCGGTGGCGGCGACGCCGTTGGCGAGCGTCCCGTCGTAGGACTTGCCGATCATGCCGGTGCGGCCGGTCGTCCAGGCGGCCTCGACCGGCGTCCCGTCCGGCCGGTACGCCTTGGCGCGGCCGTTGAGCCAGTCGACGACGGCCTTGCCGCCGAGGACGTCGGTGGGCCCGCCGCTGACCGGGCAGCCGTCGGAGCGGGTCGTCCCGACCATGTCGACGGCCAGGAACGCGTACCCGCGCGGGACGAAGTAGTTGTCGTAGAACAGCGGGAACTTCACCGGGTCCCCGTCCGCGTCGTAGGTCTTGAGCTCGCTCTCGTTGCCGCGCCCGGCGTTGTCGTAGTACGGGCTCTCGTCCATGATCACCGGCACCTTGAGGCCGTGCTCGGTCTCCTCGGGCCGGATGATGTCGACGTTGACGCGGTCCTTCGCGCCGTCCCCGTCGCTGTCGACGCTCGACTCGACGTAGACGTGCTCGCGGATCGCGTCCTCGTAGGAGAAGACCGGCTGGGTGACGCCGTCCTTCACCACGATCTTCGGGGACGGCTGGGCCAGCGCCGTCGCGCCGCCGCCCGCGCCGGCGAGCGCGGCGCCGGTCAGCGCGGCCACCGTCATCGTCCGCCGGGTTCGTCTCAGGGATCGCCTGGCCAACCCGCACCTCCGGGAGCTGAGAAAATGATCTCTACGGGGGCACACGCTCCTCGCCCGGGGACGCGCGGTAAAGGGCGGCGCGTGACGAACTCGGATCGGATTTGGTCACCTCCTGCCCTTGCTTCGACCGGTCCGGCCGAAACCGTGATCTCGGTCCGTCCGCGACGGCGGCGGGGGGGGGGCCGGGGGGGGGCGGGGGGGCCCCCCCCCCCGCGGGGGGGGGGTGGGGAAAAACAACCCGC
>NZ_JBEORG010000017.1:132014-147758 GCF_040302145.1 Spirillospora sp. NPDC127506
ACGAGAGGGTGGGGGCTGGGCCGAGTTCGCCAGCCGTGCAGGGGCACTTGGGCGGGAAGCTGGGCCGTCCCCCGCCGCATGGGTTGGAGCTATCGAAAAGCAATCCGGATGGGGCCGTTCCGCATCAACCTGTCCAAGAAGGGCGTCGGGCACAGCGTCGGCGCCCGCGGCGCCCGCTACACGCGGTCCGCGGACGGGCGCCGCCAGGTGGTGTTCCGGATCCCCGGGACCGGCCTGTCCTGGCGGCGCACGCTCGGCCGCCGCCGCGACTAGCGCTTCGCGCGGTTCACCGCGGACAGGACGGCCTCCACCGAGGCGGTCAGCACGGACGTGTCGCGCCCGGCGCCCCACGACGTGACGCCGTCGACCCGGCATTCGGCGTAGGCGGCGGCCATGGCGTCGGGGCCCGACTCGGTGGAGTGCTGCACGAACTGCAGGACGTCCACCTTGATCCCGGCGGACGACAGGGCGTCGGCGAGCGCGTCGATGGGGCCGTTGCCCGAGCCGGTGTGCTCCCGCTCGTCGCCGTCCACGCGGATGACGCCGGTGAAGTCGTGCCGCGCGGGGCCGGTGTGCGAGGTCCGCCATTCGGCCACCGAGACCGGGCCGGACGCGTCGAGGTACTCGGCGCGGAACAGGTCCCACAGCTCCGCCGCCGTGATCTCCTCGCCGCTGCCGTCCGTCGCCCGCTGCACCACCTGGGAGAACTCGATCTGCAGGCGGCGCGGCAGTTCGAGCCCGTACCCGGTGCGCAGCAGGTAGGAGATCCCGCCCTTGCCGGACTGGCTGTTGACGCGGATGACCGCCTCGTACCCGCGTCCGACGTCGGCGGGGTCGATCGGCAGGTACGGGACGTCCCACGGCAGCTGCTCCGGCGGCGTCCCGGTCACCTCGGCGCGGCGGGCGTGGGCGGCCATGCCCTTGCCGATCGCGTCCTGGTGCGTCCCGGAGAACGCCGTGTACACGAGGTCGCCGCCGTACGGGTGCCGCTCGTGGACGGGCAGCCGGTTGCAGTACTCGACCGTCCGGCGGATCTCGTCGATGTCGGAGAAGTCGATCATCGGGTCGACGCCCTGCGCGTGCAGGTTCAGCGCCAGGGTGACGAGGTCGACGTTGCCCGTCCGCTCGCCGTTGCCGAACAGGCAGCCCTCGACCCGCTGCGCGCCGGCGAGCAGCGCCAGCTCGGCGCAGGCGACGCCCGTCCCGCGGTCGTTGTGCGGGTGCACGGAAAGGATCACCGCGTCCCGCCGGGCCAGGTTCCGGTGCATGTACTCGATCTGGTCGGCGTACACGTTCGGCGTGGCGATCTCCACGGTCGCGGGCAGGTTCAGGATCACCGGCCGGTCGGCCGAGGCGTCCCACAGCCCGGTGACCGCGTCGCACACCTCCAGCGCGTAGTCCGGTTCGGTGAAGTTGAACGTCTCCGGGGAGAACTCGAACCGCACGCCGGGCCATGCGAGCCGCGCCACGTCGGCCGCCCCGTCCAGGATCAGCCGCTTCACGCCGGCCCGGTCGGAGCCCAGCACGACGCCGCGCCACACCGGCCCGGTCGCCGTGTACAGGTGGACGACCGCCCGGGGCAGGCCCTCGATCGACTCGAACGTCCGCTCGATCAGCTCGCGCCGCGCCGGCGTGAACACCACGGGCGTCACGTCGTCCGGTATCCCCGTCTCGGCCAGGTGCCGGACGAAGTCGAAGTCGGTCTGGCTGGCCGACGGGTAGCCGACCTCGATCTCCTTGAAGCCCATCGCCACGAAGAGGTCGAACATGCGGCGCTTGCGGGGGGTGTCCATGGGCTCGGCCAGCGCCTGGTTGCCGTCCCGCAGGTCGACGGGCACCCACAGCGGCGCCTTCTCGATGCGCCGGGACGGCCAGGTGCGGTCGACCTCGGGGACGGGCGACGGCACGCGGTCGTGGATCGACCGGTACCGGTGGAAAGGCATGGAGCTGCCGCGCTGCGGGTTCCAGAAGGGTCCGTCCGCTGGGCCGGACGGGGTGCGCAGGGTCGGGAAGTTCATCGGGGCGTGTCCTCACTTCGTCGCCGGACGACCGGCAGCACCGGACCCCGCGGCGGGGTGCCGGTCTGGATCAGGCCCCGCCGCGGCGACCGAGGAGAAGCACCCGCCACGACATGTCGGCCACCTAACCACACCTCAGCTCCTCAGACAAGCTGAGTGGGGATATCCTGGCCGTCCGCCCACCGCGAAGGACCCCGCATGCCGCCCGCCAGCCCGAACAGCCGAGTCCCGCTCGGCCCCCTGCGGCCCAGCCCGCTCGTCGAGCAGGCCGCCCAGCGCCTGCGCGACCGCATCGCGGACGGCTCCTGGCCGGTCGGCGCGAAGCTCCCCGGCGAGACGACCCTGGCCCGCGACCTCGGCGTGGGCCGCTCCACCGTCCGCGAGGCCCTGCGCGCCCTGGCCGGCGCGGGCCTCGTCCAGGCCCGCCAGGGCGCCGGCGTCTTCGTCATCGCGACCGAGCCGGACGAGGACTGGCCGGCCCGGCTCCGCCGCGCCTCCGTCGCCGACGTCTACGAGATCCGCATGATGCTGGAGGTCCGCGCCGCCGAACTGGCCGCCGAGCGCCGCACCGACGCCGACCTCACCGCCCTCGACGCGGCCCTGGCCGCCCGCGACGAGGCCTTCGCCGGCCCCGCCATCGAGGCGTTCATCGACGCCGACATCGCCCTGCACACCGCCGTCGTGGCCGCCGCGCACAACCCGGTCCTCGCCGACCTGTTCGCCGAGTTCGTCCCCGTCCTGCGCGACGGCCTCCTCGACCTCGCGGCCCTGGTGGACGTCCGCACGTCCGACACCGCCCACGGCCGAGCCGCCCACGCCGCCCTGATCGACGCCATCCGCACCCAAAACCCCCCAGAAGCCGGCCAAATCATCAAGACCGAACTCGACCGGACGCTTTCCGCCCTACTCCAGGGGCGCTAGGAGGGGCGGGAGGTCGTTGGCGTGGACGATGGTCAGGCGGCGGGTGGGGCGGGTCAGGGCGACGTAGAGGTCCTGGCCGCCCTTGGGGGACTCGTTCAGGATGCCTGACGGGTCCACGACGATGACCGAGTCGAACTCCAGGCCCTTCGCCTCCTCGGCGGTGAGGACGACCACCGGGGCGTCGAGGGCCTCCGGGGCGGTGCCGGCGGCGGCGTCCGGGAGGGCGTCCCGGACGGCGGCGTGGCGGGCGCCGGAGGTGATGACGGCGAGGCGGCCCTCGGCGGTGGCGTCGTCGGTGATGCGGGCCAGCTCCGAGTCGACGAGGCCCGGGAGTTCGGGGATCGGCAGGGCCAGTGCGGTGGGCGGCGGGCCGTCGTCGCGGACCGGGGCGGGCGGCGTCTGGCCCGGGTCGACGGCGGCGAGGACGCGGGCGGCGACCCGCATGATGGCGGCCGGGGTGCGGTAGTTGACGAGGAGGCGCTGCTCGCGCCAGCGGCCGGGGACGTAGCGGTCGAGCATCTGGCCCCAGGTGGTCGCCCCGGCGGCGCTGCCGGTCTGGGCGATGTCGCCGACGACGGTCAGGGAGCGGGTCGGGACGCGGCGCATGACGGTGCGCCAGGCCATCTCGGACAGCTCCTGCGCCTCGTCCACGATCGCGTGGCCGTACGCCCATTCGCGGTCGGCGAGGGCGCGCTGCGCGGTGGTGAGGGGCGGGCCGTCGTCGTGGTGGCGGTCGGCCAGGCCGCTCGCGGAGATCACGTCGCGGGCGGAGAGCAGGTCGCCGGTGCCGGCGGTCTCGATGACCTCGGCGGCGTAGCGCTCCTCCTCGGCGCGGGCGGCGTCGGCGGCGCGGCGGCGCGCCCGCTCGGCGGAGTCGTCCACGCCGAGGTGCTCGGCGGCCTCGTCGAGGAGGGGGACGTCGGAGACGGTCCAGGGGGAGCCGGCGGGGCGGTGCAGGAGCGCGCAGTCCGGGAGGCCGACTTCGGCGCCCAGCCGCGCGAGGGTGTCGGGGGAGGCGTACAGGTCGGCCAGCAGCTGCTGCGGGGTCAGCTCGGGCCAGAGTTCGTTGACGGCCTTGCGGACGGCCGGATCATGCCAGAGGGCCTCCTTGGCCAGGCGGAGGTCCGTTTCGTCCAGGAGGGGTTCGTCCTTGGCCTCGTCGACGAGTTCCTGGAGCCAGTCGGGGAGGCCGCCGGAGTTCGCCATCTCCTCCAGCGGCTCGTCCACGATGCGGTCGTACTGCTCGGCCCGGTTGAGGGCGAGGGCCTCCAGCATGTCGTGGACGAAACGGCGCCGCTGCACGTTGTGGGGGAGGCGCAGGGCGCGGGCACGGTCGCGGATCTGCTCGCACTTCTCGGCGTCCACGGTGAGGGTGAGGCCGTCGGTGTCGATGTGGAGGCCGTCAGAGGGGGCGCGCTGCCGGTCGCGGACGGCCGCCTGCACCAGGTCGGCCATGCGGATGTCGCCCTTGACGACGGCGACGTCGGGGGTGTCCCGTGCGGTCGCCTTGAGGCCGGGGTACAGCTCGCCGACGGTGGCCAGGACGACGTCGGTCTCGCCCAGGCCGGGAAGGACCTGCTCGATGTAGCGGAGGAACGTGGCGTTCGGGCCGACGATGAGCACCCCGCGCCGTTCGAGGACGTCCCGGTGCGTGTACAGCAGGTACGCGGCGCGGTGCAGGGCCGCGACGGTCTTGCCGGTGCCGGGGCCGCCCTGGACGACGAGCACGCCGTGCAGGCCCGAGCGGATGACCTGGTCCTGCTCCTCCTGGATGGTCGCCACCACGTCGCTCATCCGGCCCGTGCGGCCGCGGCGGAGCGCGGCGAGCAGCGCGGCCTCGCCGACGATGCCGCGCCGCTCCGACTCCTCCAGGCCCTCCAGGTCGAAGACCTCGTCGTCGAGCCGGACGACCTCGCGGTTCCGCAGGTGCAGGTGGCGGCGGCGCGCGAGGGTGCCGGGCGCGCCGGGCGTCGCGGTGTAGAACGGCCGGGCCGCGGCGGCGCGCCAGTCGATCAGGATGGGCTCGTGGTCCTCGTCGCGGAGCCCGATGCGGCCGATGTAGAACGTGTCGCCGGGGCCGTCCGCGCCGGCGCGGTGGTCGATCCGGCCGAAGCACAGGCCGTGCTCGACGCCGCCGAGCCGGGCGAGCCGGCGGGCCGCCTCATCGGTCGCGACGGCGCGCTCCACCCGCGCCTGGAACGCGGCGCCGCCGCCCGCCGCCGGCCCCTCGCGGAGCGCGGCCTCGGCCTTGGCCCGCTCGGCGTCGAGCCGCGCGTAGACGCGGTCGACGTAAGCCTGCTCGGCGTGTATCGGCACGGAATTGTCGCGGTCGGGGTTGACAGCGTCCGCTTGACGAAGTCCCATGCTTCGGCTACACTCCTATACGTAGGATTGGGCTTTCTGTGCGCAACTTGCAAGTTGCCAGCCTAGCATCCTTCGCACCGTTCTGCATGATCTTGCAGCGCCACCGCAAACACCGCTCGGCTCCGAGCGGTGCGCATGCTCCTCACCAGCACCGGCGATCGCAGGCGCTCGACTCCCGCGGCTGCGTCCCGGCGCCCCCCAGTGAGGCGAAGACGCGCCGCCTCAAGGCACCGCCGGACGCCGGCGGGCGGCTCAGCGGTCGACGCGGGCGCTCGTGGCCGAGCCGCTGAAAATGTCGTCCAGGTCGTAGGCGACCGGCACCTCGAGCTGCTCGTAGGTGCAGGACTCGGGCGTCCGGTCGGAACGCCAGTTCCGGAACCGGGCCGTGTGCCGGAAGCGGTTCCCCTCCATCGCCTCGTACGCCACCTCCACCACCAGCTCCGGACGCAGCGGAACCCAGCTGAGGTCCTTCTTGCCCGTCCAGCGGGAGACGGCCCCCGGCATGCGGTCGACGGTCGCCTCCGTCTGGTTCGCCCACTCCGACCACGGATGCTGGGAGAGGTCCTCCAGCCGGTACGGCCGCAGCTCCTCCACCAGCTCGGCGCGCCGCTCCATCGTGAACGAGGCCGCCACCCCCACATGCTGGAGCTTGCCCTCGGAGTTGTAGAGCCCGAGCAGCAGCGAACCGACGATCGGCCCGGACTTGTGCCAGCGGAAGCCCGCCACCACGCAGTCGGCGGTGCGCTCGTGCTTGACCTTGAACAGGACGCGCTTGTCGGGCTCGTACACGCTGTCGCGCGGCTTGGCGATGACGCCGTCCAGCCCCGCGCCCTCGAACTCGTCGAACCAGCGCAGCGCCAGCTCGTAGGAGTCGGACGCCGGCGTGACGTGGACGGGCGCCTTCGCCCCGGACAGCGTGTCGACGAGGCGCCGCCGCCGCTCGCCGAGCGGAACCTCCATCAGCGACTCGCCGCCGAGCGCCAGCAGGTCGAACGCCACGAACGAGGCGGGCGTCTCCTCCGACAGCAGCTTGATCCGGGACGCGGCCGGGTGGATGCGCTGCTGCAGGCCGTCGAAGTCGAGGCGCGTCCCCTTCGGCAGCACGATCTCGCCGTCCACCACGCACCGCTCGGGCAGCTCGCGCTTCACCGCCTCGACCACCTCGGGGAAGTACCGGGTGAGCGGCTTCCTGCCGCGGCTGGACAGCTCCACCTCGTCGCCGTCGCGGAACACGATGCAGCGGAAGCCGTCCCACTTCGGCTCGTACAGCAGGTCGCCCTTGGGCATGGTCTTGACCGCCTTGGCCAGCATCGGCGGCAGCGGCGGGCTGATCGGCAGGTCCATTCCGCCATCTTGCTATCCGGCACCGACAAAGCGCCATCCCGGGGTTCCGATAACGTGCAGGTCATGCGCCGTCTGCTGCCCGAGCCCGCCGCCGGCGCCGACCCGTTCGCCGACCCCTACGACGCCTACGGCGACCAGCCGGGGCTGCGGCTCGGCATGGTCATGAGCGTGGACGGCTCCGTCACCGACGCCGAGGGCTGGACGGACCGCCTCGGCGGCGAAGCCGACTTCCGCGTCTTCCGCACCCTGCGCGCGCTGACCGACGCGATCCTCGTGGGCGCCGGCACGGTCCGCACGGGGCGCCTCGGCCCTGCCCGCCTGCGCGGCGATCTGCGCGCGCGCCGCGGCAGGCCGCCCGCCCCCACCGTCGTGGTGAGCCGCTCCCTCGACCTCGACTGGACGCTCCCGCTGTTCACCGAGGCCGAGACGCCCACCATCGTGGTGACGTCGCGGAGCGGCCGGAGGCGCGCCCCGGCCCACGTCCAGGTCGTCGCGGAGGGCGGCGACGACGTCGACCTCCCCGCCGCCGTCAGGGCGCTCCACGACGACCTCGGTTACGAGCATCTGCTCTGCGAAGGCGGCCCCGCCCTGGCGACCGCGCTGATCCGCGCGTCACTCGTCGACGAGCTGTGCCTCAGCATCGCCCCGACCCTGCTCGGAGGCCCCCGCCACACCCGCCTCCTCGGCGCCCTGGACGCCGAGGTGCCGCTCCGGCCGACGGCCCTCTACCTCGACGAGGGCGTGCTGTTCGCCCGCTACCGGCTGCGGACGTAGCGGAGGAAGAGGAAGTCCTCGTCCTGCAGGGCGTGGGCGAGCGTCATGTCCGGCGGGACGGGCACCGGAGGCCCGTCCACGATCCGCAGCGCGTGCCCGCCGAGCAGCGTGGGGCTCAGCGTGAGGCACAGCTCGTCCAGCAGCCCGGCCGCCACGATCTGCGCGAGGCAGGCCGGACCGCCCTCGCACAGGAGGCGCCGGTGGCCGCGGGCCTCGAGCTCCCGCACGGCGACGGCGAAGTCGAGCGCGTCTCTCCCGGCGACGACGACGTCGGCGCGTTCGCGCGCGGCCTTGAGCCGGACGGGGTCGGCGGTCGCCGTCGTCAGCACGATCGTCGGGACCTGCGCCTCCGTGAAGATCGGCGCGTCGAAGTCCAGGTCGAGCGAGCGGGACACGATCGCGATCGGCGGCACGGGGGTGCGCCCGTCCCGCACGCCGTCCCAGCCCGCGCTGCGCTTGACCGGCCCGTACCCCTCGGCGCGCACCGTGCCCGCGCCGACGACGACCACGTCGGCGAGCCCGCGCAGCAGCAGGAACAGGTGCCGGTCGGCGGCGTTGCCGAGGCCGCCGCTGCGCCCGTCGCGCTGCGCCGCGCCGTCCAGGCTGGCGACCATGTTGGCCCGCATCCAGGTGGCGCCGGGCGGATACGCGTACCGCTCGGCGAGGTCGACCTCGCCGGGCTCCGGAGACAGAGACCGCATAGACCTCTCAAGCTACTTCAGGTTCCGCTCGACCGAGCGGATAACAGACTGTGCACCAATATGTAGGAATCCGTCATGCCGGGCGTGCCGGGCGGCGACACTTGCCCTCGGGGACGGGGAGCACAAGTGCACAGAAGGGAGCGGGGGGTGGGGTACGCGGCACTGGGCGCGTGGATCCTCGCCGCCGTGCCGGGCGGCTACCTGCTGGTCATCTGGACCGCGAACGGGGGGCGTTCGACGAAGGTGACGCGGTTTCCGATCCTGGTCGTGGTGGGGCATCCGCTCGCGGCGGTGGCCGGCCTCGGCGTCTGGATCGCCTACCTGGCCACCGGGAACGCCGCGTACGCCTGGGTCGCGTTCGCGGCGCTGCTGGTCGTGGCCGTGCAGGGCTTCATGCTGTTCACCCGCTGGCTCGTCGGGCGCGGCGGCCGGCACGCCCGCGGCGTGGAGCAGGCGTTCCCCGCCGCCGCGGTCGCCGTCCACGGCGCGGTGGCGGTCATGACGGTCGTCCTGGTCTTCCTCACGGTCATCGAGGTCACCCGCGCCTGACCCGCGGGCTCAGGGCAGCCTCCTCAGCACGAGGAGCGAGCGGTCGGTGAGGAGGACGGCGTCGCGGGCCTTGAGCCGGGGGCGGTCGCCGAACGAGTCGGGTTCGGCCGTGTCGAGGGTGTACTCCCAGCGGTCGCCGTACTCGGCGCCGGGGAGGGTGAACTCCAGCGGCTCGGGCCCGGCGTTGATCAGCAGCAGGAACGAGTCGTCCCGGACGCGGCGGCCGCGCGGATCGGGCTCGGTGATGGCGTCGCCGTTGAGGAACACGCCGAGCGACTTGGCGAACCCGACGTTCCAGTCCTCGTCGGTCATGCTGTCGCCGGCCGGGGTGAGCCACGCGATGTCGGCGGCGGCGCCCGTGCCGCGCCCGGTGAAGAAGCGCCGGCGTCGGAACACGGGGTGGTCGTGCCGGAGCCGGGACAGGATCCGGACGAACTCCATGTCGCCCGAGTCGTCCCAGTGGACCCAGGCGGTCTCGTTGTCCTGGCAGTAGGCGTTGTTGTTGCCCTTCTGCGTGCGTCCCAGCTCGTCGCCGTGCGACAGCATCGGGACGCCCTGCGACAGGAACAGCGTGGCGAGGAAGTTGCGGCGCTGGCGGGCGCGCAGCTTCAGCACGGCGGGGTCGCGGGTGGGGCCTTCGACGCCGCAGTTCCACGAGCGGTTGTCGTCGGTGCCGTCGCGGTTGTCCTCGCCGTTGGCCTCGTTGTGCTTGTGGTCGTAGGAGACGAGGTCGGTGAGGGTGAACCCGTCGTGGCACGTGACGAAGTTGATGGACGCGAACGGCCGCCGCGCGCTGTGCTCGTACAGGTCGGACGACCCGGTGAGGCGGGACGCGAACTCCGGCATGGTCGCGTAGGAGCCGCGCCAGAAGTCGCGGACGGTGTCGCGGTACTTGCCGTTCCACTCGGTCCACAGCGGCGGGAAGTTGCCGACCTGGTAGCCGCCCTCCCCGACGTCCCACGGCTCGGCGATCAGCTTCACCTGGGAGACCACCGGGTCCTGCTGGACGAGGTCGAAGAACGCGGCGAGCCGGTCGACGTCGTGCAGCTCGCGGGCGAGGGCGGAGGCGAGGTCGAAGCGGAACCCGTCGACGTGCATCTCCAGGATCCAGTAGCGCAGCGAGTCCATGATGAGCTGCAGCGCGTGCGGGTTGCGGACGTTCAGCGAGTTGCCGCAGCCGGTGTAGTCGAGGTGGTAGCGCTTGTCGTCGTCCCGCAGCCGGTAGTACGAGCAGTTGTCGATGCCCCGGAACGACAGGGTCGGCCCCAGGTGGTCGCCCTCGGCGGTGTGGTTGTAGACGACGTCCAGGATGACCTCGATGCCCGCCTCGTGCAGCGCGCGGACCATCGCCTTGAACTCCAGCACCTGCTCCCCGTACTGCCCGGACGAGCTGTAGGAGTTGTGCGGCGCGAAGAACCCGATGGTGTTGTAGCCCCAGTAGTTGTCCAGGCCCCGCGCCACCAGCGCGTGCTCGGGGACCGACTGGTGCACCGGCATCAGCTCCACGGCGGTCACACCGAGGTCGAGCAGGTGGTCGATCATCACGGGGTGCGCGAGGCCCGCGTAGGTGCCGCGCTGCTCCTCCGGGATGCCCGGGTGCAGCTTCGTCAGCCCCTTCACGTGCGCCTCGTAGATGACGCTCTCGTGGTAGGGGACGCGGGGCGGCCGGTCGTCCGCCCAGTCGAAGAACGGGTTGATGACGACGTTCTTCGGCATGTAGGGGGCGCTGTCGTCCTCGTTCAGCGCGTCGGGGTCGTCGAACCGGTAGGAGAACAGCGACTCGTGCCAGCGGACGTCGCCCTCCACGGCCTTCCCGTACGGGTCGAGGAGCAGCTTGGACGGGTTGCAGCGGTGCCCGTCGCGCGGGCTGAACGGCCCGTGCACCCGGTAGCCGTAGCGCTGGCCGGGGCCGACGCCGGGCAGGTAGCCGTGCCAGACGAACCCGTCGACCTCCGGCAGGTCCCGCCGGGTCTCGTTCCCGGCGGCGTCGAACAGGCACAGCTCGACCCGTCGCGCCACCTCCGAGAACAGCGCGAAGTTCGTGCCGGTGCCGTCCCACGTGGCGCCCAGCGGATAGGGGTCCCCGGGCCACACCTCCCGCATGCTCTCCCCTCCCGGCCGAATTCACCCTGGCTCGTCGATTGTCGCCTACCTGCGGGGCCTCCGCGCGCGGCGGCCCGCCACCAGAGTGTCACGGAGGCGCTACAGCCGGCGGCAGCCGCCAGACGATCTCGTCGTCGCTGGTCTCGCCGGTGGCGCGCAGGCCGATCTTGGACGCGACGGCGGCGGACGCGCGGTTGTCCGGGTGGATCGTCGCGACGACCGCGCCGACGCCGTGCGCGCGGAGCCAGCCCAGCAGGGCGCCGGCGGCCTCGGTGGCGAAGCCGAACCCCTGGTAGGGCATGCCGATGACCCACGCGATGGACGCGATGAGCCGCGGCCGCCCCGGCATGACCGTCGACCCGGCGGACGGGGGAGCCACGGTGAAGCCGGGCGCCGCGGGCGCCACCGTCGCCTGGACGTAGCCGACGGCCTGCCCGTCGCGGGCGCGGCGGACGATCCAGTTCAGCCACCATTCCTGGTGGAACGGCGCGGCACCCGCGACCAGGTGCGCGTAGCGGGCGCGCAGCTCGTCGCGGGTGAGGGGCTCGCCGCCGATGTAGCGGTGCAGCCGCGGGTCGTCCAGGACGGGCGCCATCTCGTCCGCGTGGTGGACGGCCAGCGGCTCCAGGACGAGGCGCTGGGTGCGGATGGTGTCCGCGATGGGCCCGTACACCGTCCGATCGTATGCCCCGCGGCCTGGGCGGGGCTGTTCTCAGAGCCGCCGGGTCCAGACGCCGATCGGGTGCTGCTTCGGGTCGAGCCACAGCCACGGCTGGGTGTGCCGGAACGGCAGGTCGGTGCCCGGCTGCCACGGGAACAGGCCGTGCCGGTTGGGCCAGACGACCTGGAGGATCGGCAGCGGGGGACGCCGGTAGAACGCGACGGCGCCCGGGAAGAGGCCGTCGTACCAGTGCGGGTCGACGTCGCGGAACGCGGCCTGCTGCCCCCGCACCACGCCGTCGCGGCGCTCGCCGCCGGCCGGGGCGTTCCCCTCGGCGGCCTGCCGGCCGAGCGCGTTGAGGACCTCCTCGGTCTCGTACACGTCGCCGCCGAACATCGCCAGCTCGGGCGCCCGGTGGCTGTGCCACAGGCCGATCGTGTACGCCCAGCCCGGCCCGTCGGCGTCCGGCTGCACGAGGACGACGCTCCACCCGTACTGGGTGACGTGCACGATGGTGCGGAGCTGGAAGTTGTCCAGGCGGTCGCGATCACCGTAGTCACGGCAGATCACGCAGGTGCATGAGGGGCGGTCGCCGGACATGACCCTCAGTTTACGATCTATCGACCCTCGGTTCGCGCGGGCGTCCCCCCGACAACGCCCTCACCAGAACACGCCGGTGTCCCGGGGCCGCGCCTCGGGCGTGCCGCCGGTCCCCGGGCCGCCCGTCCGCCGGACGAGCACGGCCGCGAGCAGCATCGCGGCGGGCAGGCCGAGCGGGACGGCGGTCAGCGGCGCGACCGACGCCACCTCCAGCGGCGTCCCGCGGAGCAGGCCCGCGACGCCGAGGTTGGCGCCCTGCCGCCCCGCCGCGAGGGCGACCGCGAGGACGGCGGTGACGACGGCGAGCCCGGCCGCCGGCAGCGCGAGTGCGCGGCGCCGCACGAAGAAGCCGAGCGCGACGCCGAGCGCGCCGAGCGCGGGCAACGCCATCGCCGCGCACCACCGGGCGGGCCGCGGCCTCATCTCGATCGCCAGGACGGGCGCCGGGGAGCCCTCGCGCAGCCGCCAGGAGCGCCGCTCCGCGGGCTCCCCGCCCGCCGTCCGCACCGTGGCCGGCACCGGCGGGAGGCGCAGCCTCAGCGCGGTGTCCTCGAAGCCCTCCGCGGTGAGCCGCCGCAGCGCGCCGGACGCGTCGATCCGCGCCACCGGCCGCCGGCCCGTCCGGTAGGCGGGACGGATTTCCGCACGGGCAAAGGGAATGCCGCGCGCTTTTCTGGTGCTAACACGGACTTTCTTGGCAGAGGGGAACAATTCCCGGGCGATGCGCCCGGCGAGGGCCTCGGCCTCGGCGTCCGACGAGAGCCGTCCCGCCGCGTACAGGTCGATCTCGGCGCCGCCGTCGTCGCGCACGGTGAGCTCCATGCGGGCCCGCTGCGGGGGAGGCGCGCCGCCGCCCCCGCAGCCCGCGAGGACGGCGAGCGCGAGCAGCGCCACGGCGATCGCGGCGAGCCGTCGGAAGGGCACCACGTCTCCGCTCATCGGTCATCACCAGAACGGCATGGAAGCGGCCCATTTTACGCAGCATGCGTCGCGGTGGTGGTCGCGTTCACCCCGGTCGGGACCGGCGCGCGGCGGGTGACCGGCGGGCGGATCTGGCATCATCGACCGTGCCTGCCGTCATCGTCGGATCGTTCCGGAGGGAGCCCCATGGCACGTCGTCCGGGGTTCGCGGCCGAGCGGCGGCAGCGGCTGCTGGAGATGGTCCGCGCGAACGGCGCGGTCTCCATGCGGGAGCTCGCGGCCACGCTGGAGGCGTCCGAGGCGACCGTGCGCCGCGACATCCGGGCGCTGGAGGCCGAGGGGCTGCTCGACCGGCGGCACGGCGGCGCGGTGGCGCCCGGCGGGCTGTCCCGCGAGCCCACCTACCAGCAGAAGGCCAAGGTCGCCGCGGCGGAGAAGGCGGCGATCGCGCGGCTCGCCGCCGAGCTCGTCGAGGAGGGCGACGCGATCGTGGTCGGCGCGGGCACGACCACCCGGGAGTTCGCCCGCGAGCTGCTCGGCTTCGACTCGCTCACCGTGGTCACCAACTCGCTGCTCGTCGCGCAGGTGCTGGGCGAGTCGCGCGGCGTCGAGGTCGTGATGACGGGCGGCTCGCTGCGGGGCGCCATCCACGCCCTGGTCGGCGGCGCCGCCGAGCAGACGCTCGCCAGCCTGCGGGTCCGCCGGGCGTTCATCTCGGGCAACGGGCTCACCGCCGAACGCGGCCTGTCCACGCCGAACATGCTGGTCGCGGGCGTCGACCGCGCCCTCGCGCACGCCGCCCAGGAGGTGGTCGCGCTGGTCGACCACACGAAGGTGGGCGTGGACACCATGTTCCAGACCGTCCCCGCCGACGAGATCGCCTTCCTGGTGACCGACCACCAGGCGCCCAAGGCGGAGCTCGAGGAGATCGAGAACGCGGGGGTCGACGTCTGGGTCGCCTCCGTCCCCGCGGAGGGGTAGGCCGCATCCCGCGCCTGTCCTTGAGGCGTGCGCGCATCCGTCACGATCGGCGCAAGATCGATCAAATCCGTCCGGCGGACGCCTGCCCTGGTCAGCGCGGGTCCGGTGAACGGGCCTCGCGAGAACGGGTTCTGGCGTTACCTGAGTGATATTGACAGATTATGAGCGAAAGTGGCTCAATGGCGGTACCGGCCTGGTTCGCGAAAGGACCTCGATCATGGTCGAGCCGCCCAGACCCGTACGGGCCGTACGCCCACCGACCGCCGACTGACCGCCTCCCTCCGGACCGGGCGGCGGGCGCGCAGACCCAATACCCCGGGGCCGCCCGCCGCCCATCGGAGATCCCGCCCGGAGCAGCCCGTGCCACCGCCCGAGACCGTGCCACCGCCCGATCCCGTGTCACCACCCGAGACCGCCTCGCCGGAGCCTCCGCTCACCGAGGCCGCCGGCGTCGTGAAGCGGTTCCCCGGAGCGGCGGCGCCCGACGGCGTCTCGTTCGGCCTGCGCGCCGGGGAGGCGCACGCACCGGGCCGCGATCCCGGCGTGGTGGTCGTCGTGCGGCGCTGCCTGAGCCGGGTGCAGCGGCTCACATGACCGAATCCCAGACCGGAGACGATGTCCTGGACACCGATCTCCGCACGTCGGTCCGGCTGGCCGACGCGCGCGAACTCATCTACTTCGACGACGGGCCCGGCCACGACCGGTCCGCGCCCGACCTGCGCGTCCTGCCCGCGCACAAGCCCCGGTCGGAGCTGCGGCTGGACCCGCTGACGGGGGAGTGGGTCGTCCTGGCGGCGCACCGCCAGGACCGCACGCACCTGCCGGCGCAGAGCGAGTGCCCGCTCTGCCCGTCGGCGGGCGGGCGGCGCAGCGAGATCCCGGCCGCCGACTACCACGTCGTCACGTTCGAGAACCGGTTCCCGTCCCTCGGCGGCCCGCCCGCCGGCGGCAGGTGCGAGGTGGTCTGCTTCACCAGCGACCACGACTCGTCGTTCGCCGAGCTGCCCGACCGGCGGCTGGAGACGGTCGCCCGCGCCTGGACGGACCGGACCGCCGAGCTGGGCCGCCTCCCCGGCACCGAGTACGTGTTCGTCTTCGAGAACCGCGGCGTGGAGATCGGGACGACGCTGCACCACCCGCACGGCCAGATCTACGCCTACCCGTTCGTCCCGGCGAGCGCGGCGCGGACGCTGGACATGGCGCGCCTGCACCGCGCGGAGCGGGGCTCCTGCCTCTTCTGCGCCATCGTGGCCGCCGAGCGGGCCGCCGAACGGGTCGTCGCCCGCTCGGACCGCTTCGTCGCGTTCGTCCCGGAGGCGGCGCGCTGGCCGTACGAGGTGCACGTCTACCCGTACCGGCACGTCACGGGGCTGCCCGAGCTGGACGCCGGCGAGCGGTTCGAGCTGATGGTGCTCTACCGGGACGTCCTGCGCCGCTTCGACCGGCTCTTCGACGCGCCCGCCCCCTACATCGCCCACCTTCAGCAGGCCCCGGCCGGCGGGGACGCCGACCTGGCGCACCTGTCCATCCGGGTCTTCACGCCGCGCCGCGCGGAGGGGAAGCTCAAGCACCTCGCGGCGAGCGAGACGGGCGCGGGCGCGTTCATCAACGACGTCCTGCCGGAGGAGGCCGCCCGCCGCCTGCGCGCCGCCGGCTGAGCCCCCTCGGGTCGAGAAGGGGAGGCGAGGCCCCGAGCCCTCGCCTCCCCTTCTCGTGGTGCGCCCAGCATGGGCGATTGCTTGGGGGTGAAAGTCCCCTGGAGGAAGAGGTGGTGCTAACTCCGAGCCGGAGGCAAGGGCGTCGTCGT
>NZ_JBEORG010000018.1:0-146897 GCF_040302145.1 Spirillospora sp. NPDC127506
CTGCTCAAGCAGCACCGGGCCGTGGCCACTCGCTACGACAAGCTCGCCGTCCGCTACCAAGCCACTGTCCAGGTCGCTGCCATCAACATCTGGCTTCAAGCCCTGGCCAACACCACTTTCTAAACACTGCCTAGTCACCGGTTGTCCATTGCGTGGACGGTCGACGGGAAGACCGCCGGAAAGGGTTCCAACCTCGACCTCGCCGGGCTGCACCTCAAGAAGGGCACGCACACGGTCAAGGTGACGGTCACAGACCCCACCGACTTCGTCCGAGACCCGGCGATCAGGACGTCGCCCGCGCTCATTCAGGTTCGCAGGTGGAGTGTGGACACCAGCTTGAAGACCCCATCGGCGACCATGCCGGTCGACTTCAGCTCCTCTACGCCGACCGACAAGCCGGTTGGTGCCGAATCCGCCGTGTACGTGGAGACGACCCACCCGGCAGGGTTCGCGCCCAAGGTGCACTGGGAGCTCGATGGGCGCCGTGTTCGCGGCGGTGGCCGGGACATCGATCTCGGACGGTTCCGCTTGTCCGCAGGTACGCACACGCTGGTCGCGAGGGTCGGTTCCAACAGCCGTGTGTGGACGGTCGACGCCGAACGTCCGACAGTGGCGTACGCCCTGTCCAAGGCCGCAGCGAGCCGGGTCCGGGCGGGGCACACGTCCGAGTTCGTGTTCGACGGCCCGTTCACCATGCGGCTGACCGGGACCGACGACCGTCCCGGTGTGGTCGTCTCGGAGTTCCGCGTGGACGGCGACGGCTGGTTCAACTACTTCGGCTGGCCGACCGACTCGTCCGCCCCCTGGCTGTTCACCGCGGACGGCACCGTCATCGACGGCCTCACCTACGGCAAGCTCGGCAAGGGCCGCCACACCATCGAGTACCGAGCCACCGACCCGTCCGGCAACATCGGCAAGCCCCAGCGCTTCATCGTCACGCTCCGCTGAGCCGCGCAGGACGGACGGCGGGCGCCTGCGACACGGCCGCGCTGTCCCGCAGGCCCAGGCTGCCCGCTTCGACGACCTCGCACGACCGCGACGCTTCGCCCGATCAGGCTGCTCGGTCCGCCGGACCCGTAGGGACGGCGAACGCCGGCCGCGGTATCGCGGCCGGCGTCGTCTTGCGGCCTCCGCCCTTCGGGGCGGCTGGTCGTCGCGCGCGCCGGCCGACGACCCCGCCGTCCCTCACCCGGACGCCGGCTCCGGGGCGGTCTTCGCAGCGTCCGCCTTGTCATCGCCGGGCGCGGGCGCAGCGGGCGCCTCGGGTGACGGGGAGCGGTGCGCCGTGGCGAGGACGGACCCGAGCAGGATCAGCACGAACGACGCGATGATCGTCCCGGTGAGGGGCTCGTTGAGGAACACGACCCCGGCGGCGACCGCCACGGCCGGGTTCACGTACGTGAACACCATGCCGCGGGACGTGCCGACTTCCCGGATCAGCTCGAAGAACACGATGAACGCCAGCGCCGTGCAGATCAGGCCGAGGCCGATGAGCGCGGCCAGCACGCGCCCGCTCGGCATCTCGTCCGGCCAGGTGGCGATCGCGGGACCGGTGTAGATCAGCGCCGCGATGGCGAGCGCGAACGCGGCCATGTGCAGGCTGGGCAGGCCCTGGAGGCGCCGCGTGGCGATCATCGGGGCGATCGCGTATCCGAGCGCGACGAGCATGACCTCGCCGATCGCCCGCGCGCTGCCGCCGCCGAGGTGCGGCCCGGCGAGGACGCCGACGCCGGCCAGCCCGACGAGCAGCCCCGCCCAGCGCACCGGTCCGAGCCGCTCCCCGTCGCCGGTGAGCCGGGCCAGCACCACCCCGACGATGGGGACGGCCGCGATCAGCAGCCCGGTCATGGAGCTGGTCAGCCGGTTCTCGGCGTCGGACAGCAGCGCCCACGGGCCGAGGATCTCGACCGCGGTGAACAGCAGCAGCGGGCGCCAGTGCCGGCGCACCGCGTCCAGCTGCCCGGACCGCAGCACCAGCGGCAGCAGGATGAGGGCGCCGAGCGCGGTCCGCGCGAACACCACCATCGGCACCGAGACGCTCTCGACCGCCACTTTGATCATCAGGTAGGGGATGCCCCACAGCACGCTCATCAGCGCGAACAGAATCCAGCCACGGCGACTCAACACGACCTCCGTTCCCGTTCCGCCCGCCCCACCGGGCGCCTTCGGCCCCGGCCACGGCACCGGACACTGCCGCGACTTCGCGGCAGCGACCCCCGCACAGCGGTATCCGAGCCGCTGATCAGCGCCGGGCGGACCTCGCCGCGGCGGCGGAACCTGTGCGGCGTGCCCGGACCCGGTCGCGACCGCCGCCGGGATGATCCCGCCGCGCAGCGGATCCCTGCGCCGCGGCATCTGGTCCCGACGGCGATCGGTGCCGGGCCACTCGGCGTGACCAGCACTTTCGGCCGGCCCCATCGGGGCGGACGTTCTCAGGATGCCTGTCGGCGGGCCGCGCTGTCTTGAACGCTGTTGCGGTACGCGCCGGGCGTGACGCCGACCACGCGGCGGAACCAGCGGGTGAGGTGCGCCTGGTCGGCGAACCCCACGAGCGTCGCCGCCTCCGCCGGACGGTGCCCGGTCTCCAGCAGCGCCCGGGCCCGCGTCACCCGGTGCTGGGCGAGCCACGCGTACGGCGGCATGCCCACCGCGTCGCGGAACGCGCGCAGCAGCTGGTAGCGGGAGAGGTCCAGGTCGGCGGCCATTTCGGCGAGCGTCGGCGGGGCGGCCATCTCGTCCGAGAGGCGGGTCGCGACCTGCCGCGCGATGCCCCTGGAGTCGGATCGCCGGTGTTCCGGCACCGCTTTCGGCGCGTGGACCGCGTGCCGCCGGACGAGCGCGCCCAGCACTCCGAGCAGCCGGGACTCGCCCTCCAGCGGGTCTTCGCCGAGCCGCAGGGCACGGTGGGCCAGCCGCAGCTCCTGGCCGAGCCGGACGTCGTCGATGATCGGGTCGCGGAAGTGTGGTTCGGCCGGGACGGGGCCGGGCTCCGCGGTCGTCGCGGCGCCCAGCAGTTCGGCGCCCGGGTAGACGCACAGGTAGGCGAACCCGTCCGGGCGCGCCGGACCGCCCGTGTGCGCCTCCCCCGGCTCGACCACGACGAGGCTGCCGGCCGCCGAGTAGATCTTCTCGCCCCGGTAGCGCATCGTCTCCAGGCCGTCGACCGTCACCCCGATGGCGTACTCGTCGTGGGTGTGCGGCGCGTAGTGGCGGCGGCCGATCCTGGCCGTCAGCAGGTCGAGCGGCGCGCCCTGGATCCCGGCGACGCGGGTCCAGAGGGTCTGGTCGGCGGACGGCGCGCCGCCGCGCCCGAGGAGGAGGTCAGGCCGAGAAGACGTGCCGGAGCCGCCAGCGGTCCTCGTCACGGCCCAGCTCCGCGACGGCCACGCCCTCGGCGCCGGTGACGCGGACCCGGTAGACCCTGCCCTCGCGGGCCGTCCCGTAGGTCTTCAGCACCTCGTCCACCGCGTAGCGCGTCCCCCGCCACTCGTACGCGGTGAGCCGTCCCGCCGGGTCGTGCTCCGTTCGGACCGGCTCGTTCAGCAACTGCCCCATGCCGGGAGCGTAGCATGTATTCGAACTGGTGTTCGCAGGTCAGAGGGGGTTCCACGATGCGCCGCGCGACGCCCCGGGACCGTTCGGCACCGGCCGCAGTCCACCGTACGCCGGCGCACCCGCTTCCCGCCGGGTGCGGCACGCCGGCGGCCTGGGCGGCGCGAAGCCGGATCACGCCAGTCATGTACGAGCTAACGGAGAACACCTCCAACCTCATCCCCGACACGGCCGACGGGCGGCCGATAAGGGGTAGGGACCGGTGGAAACGAAGGGAACGGTCATGATCAACGGTGCACACGTGATCCTCTACAGCCGCGACGCCGAAGCGGACCGCGCGTTCCTGCGGGACGTGCTCGGCCTGCCCGACGTCGACGCCGGTCACGGATGGCTGATCTTCAAGCTGCCGCCGGCGGAGGTGGCGGCGCACCCCACCGACGAGGAGCCCCGCCACGAGTTCTACCTGATGTGCGACGACATCCGCGCCACCCTGGACGACCTCGCCCGCAAGGGCGTCCAGGTCGACGCACAGGTCAGCGATCAGGGCTGGGGACTGCTCGCGGCGATCAGGCTGCCGAGCGGCGCCGAGCTGCCGATCTACCAGCCCCGGCACCCGCGGGCCACTGACCTGTAGAGCCCGTCATCCACAGCTTGTGGACAACCATGACGCACACCTCCTCGTCCCTGGTGACACGCGATCCGGAGGTCGCGTCCACAGGCGGATCCCCAGAACAGCCGGGTTTTCCACGCTTCGGGGCGCCCCGCTGGGCACCGTCCTCTCCATCATCCACGCGCCCCGGCCGCCGTCCACAGAATCCACACCCTGTGGATAACTTCTGTGCACACCCTGGGTACGACCAGCCGGTTCGGCGTCCACCATTCTTCCCCAGGTCACCCCCAGCCGTCCCGCCTCGTTGTCCACGTCGCGGAAAAGCCGATGACCTGGGCTAAGAGCACCCTGGGACGCCTCTCGCCCACACCGCATTCACAGCCTGTGGGCGAATCTCCTCCACAACCGAAGCCGGGCAGTGGACAACGCCGCCCACCGGCAATCCCCAGCCACGTCCCCAACCGGCCACCGGCCCTACGCCGGCATCGCCTCAAGGTGGGCGCGGCTGGAGGCCATCCGGATCGCTGAGGAGGAACTGCCGGACACCGTACGGCGTGTCCTGAAGGGCACTGATCCTGGGCAGCCCCGCGTGGGAACCCCGCCCGAGCGCCCGCTTGAGTCCGCCGTACAGGTCATCGACGCTCGCGGTGAGATGCTTTCGCCACCCGAAGAGATGCAACTCGACGTCGCCGCGCCAGGGTTAGAGCGTCATCTGCCCGCCCGAAGCCGCAGAGGTAGAGGATGGAGTAGCACCCATACCCAGGCACTGGCCGCGAGGGTTTTCCACAGACTGTGGACAACAAGGTCGGGAGGCATCGTGGACTTCACCGAGCACACCGCCACAGAGGCCGTTCAGAACAGTTTCAGCGAGACTCCGGACGCACGCCTCCGGGAACTGCTGAACACGCTCACCCGCCACCTGCACGCGTTCGTCCGCGATGCCAGGCCGTCCGTCGAGGAGTGGGAACGCGGGATCGAGTTTCTCACCGCGGTGGGCCAGGCATGCACTGACACACGGCAGGAGTTCGTCCTGCTGTCGGACGTCCTCGGCGTCTCAATGCTCGTGGAAACCCTCAACGAGCAGGAAGGCGGGACGGAGAGCACCGTCCTGGGCCCCTTCCACATGGTCGAGTCGCCACCGCGGGAGCTGGGCGACAGCATCGACCTGGTGGGCGAAGCCGAACCATGCGTGGTATCGGGCCGAGTCTTGAGCACAGACGGAACACCACTGCCCAATGCTGAAGTCGACGTATGGCAGTGCGATGAAAACGGCTTCTACGACGTCCAACGGCCGGATTCACAGCCACCCGGCAACGGCCGTGGACTGTTCCGCACCGACGATGAGGGACGCTTCCGTTTCCGCACAGTCGTCCCCAGCCATTACCCGATCCCCACGGACGGCCCGGTCGGGCAGCTTCTCAAGGCCACCCGGCGGCATCCCTACCGTCCCGCGCACATTCACTTCATCGTCCGGGCGGACGGCCACGTGCCCCTGACCACCCACATCTTCGTGGCCGACAGCCCTTACCTTGACTCGGACGCCGTCTTCGCGGTCAAGCACAGCCTCATCGTCGACTTCGCCGAGTCCCACGATGAGGCGGCCGCCGCACTCAACGGCGTTGAAACCCCTTTCCGGCACGCCGAGTTCGACCTGACCCTCCCCAGACAGCCGGCGTAGCCTGCACCAACGCCCTCCGACTCCCCCGGCCACCCGAACCAGAAACGAAACCGCGGCACAGTTATCCACAACCTGTGGAGAAACACTCCCACCTTATGGATAACTGCTCCCGACCATCACCGACGACGGATCACTACTCCATCAGACTCCGACCCGCACCTTCACCGAGATCCACCCCGGGATGCCGAGGTCCCATGCGGTCGTTTCGGAGAACGCCGGCCGGATTGGTCATAGGCACGCCGTGGGGCCACTACGGAAGCGGATACAAGTAGTCCGACCACGCGATCGGCACCGCCCTCATGGACGCCATCATAGGAATCGCAGCAGGCCCCGGGAGGAGATGTAGGGGCGGAGCCCCACAGGGGTTCGGGCCTCAGTCGGCGTGCTGAAGAAGCGGCGGAAAGGACGCCGAGGGCAGCAACCCCGCACAGGCAAGACGGAACCCCGAAAGCTCAGCCGCGAGGGGACGTAGGGGCGCAACCCCACAGCGATTGGGGACCTCCGGCCAGCGCACCGAAGGGCAAGCGGGAAAAGTCGCCGGAGGCAGCAACCCCGCACAGACAGGACGGAACCCTGAAAGCTCAGCCGCGAGGGGGCGGGGAGGCGCAACCCCCCAGCGGTCGGGAACCTCCGGCCACACTCCGAAAGGCAGGCGGAAAAAGTCGCCAGAGGCAACAACCCCGCACAAACAGGACGAAACGCGAAGAGCTGAGCCGGGAGGGGGCGTGGGGGCGGAGCCCCCACATCGGGGGTCTGGGGGTCGCCCCCCAGGCAGAAATGACGAAGGAGTGACGGCGAGGAGCCCCCCAGGGCTCCGAGCACGTCACTCCCAACTCCGAAGTGGGCCTAGGTGGACTTGAACCACCGGCCTCATCCTTATCAGGGATGCGCTCTAACCGACTGAGCTATAGGCCCGGAGTGTGCCGCCGCCCCTGGCGGCGCAACGAGAGGTTACCCCATCTGGGCGGACAACCGGAAATCGGTTGCCGGGCGGCGGCGGGGCGGGGCTACTCGGCCTCCTTGAGGGTGACCTCGACGCCGCCGACCAGGTCGGCGGCGAGGTTGTAGATGACGGAGCCGACCGTGGACAGGGCGGTGATGAGCATGACGTTCAGGGCGCCCACGAGGACGGTGTAGCCGAAGACGCGGAAGAAGGAGAACCAGTTGCCGGCGTCGACGCTGCCGGTGGTTTCGCCCTGTTCGCGGGTGAGGCTGTTGATCGTGTCGCTGATGGCGTCGAACACGCCGAGGCCCGCGAGGATCACGTACAGGACGATGACGGCGACGAGGAGGATGACGAAGCAGACCAGCGACATGACGAAGCTGAACTTCATCACCGACCACGGCTCGAGCCTGGCGAGCTGGAGCTGGGCCTTGCGGGCCGGTTTGGTGTTCGCGGGTTTGGCCGAGTTCGCCGGGGCGACGGCGGTGGACGACGGGCGGTCCTTCAGGACGGTGCCGGCGAAGCCGCGGCGGGTGCCGCCCGATGACGTGGGCTTGGAGGAGTTGCCGGGGGACGCGTTGAACGGCTTGCCGGCGCTCTCCGTACGTCCTGCAGAGACCGAACCGGACGGCTCGGCGGGTTTGGCCCAGCCCGCCGAGCCGGGGGACGCGGAGGGCGGGTCGTCGGCCGGGTCCTTGACCGGGGCGATCTCGGGGGTGCCGGCGTCCTTCGCCGGCTTCTCCTCCTCGATCTTGGCCAGGTCGATGCGGGTGGTGTCGGCGCTCGGCGAGCCCGGCTTCCCGTCGCCGTCCGGCGTGTCGAGGTCGACCGTCGTCTCGTCCCGCCCGGGCTTGGCGGACGCGGCGGCGACGGTCTTGGACGGCTTCGTCCCGGTCTTGGACGGCTCGGGCTCGGCGCCGGGCTTCTTGGCGGCGCCGCCCTTCCCCTGACCGGCCGCGCCGGGCGGACCGCCCTTGTTCTTGCCGGGCTCGGTGCTCACGTGTCGTCCTCCTGGCCTAGCGGCTCGGTGACGATGCAGAATACGTCACTCACCGTCGCCCCCTTCGCCGTCGTCCGAGTCCTCGATGGACTCTACGTTCCTCGCGATCGCCACGACGCTGTCCCCGTCCGCGAGGTTCATCAGGCGGACGCCCATGGTCTGCCTGCCGGACTGCTTGATCTCCGCGGCGGTGGTGCGGATCACGCCACCGTTCGACGTCATCGCGAACACCTCGTCGTCGGGGCCGACTATCAGCGCCCCTACCAACATCCCGCGCGATTCAACGATCTTAGCGGTGAGGACGCCCTTACCCCCACGACCCTGGAGAGGGTATTGGTCCACGGGAGTGCGCTTGGCGTAGCCGCCCCGGGTGGCCACCAGGACGTCGTCGGACCCGTTGTGGACGACGAGCATGTTGAGGACCTCCTGGTCCTCGTCGAAGCGCATGCCGATGACGCCGGACGTGGCGCGCCCCATCGGCCGCAGCGACTCGTCGTCGGCGCGGAACTTGATCGCCTGGGCGCCGGTGGAGACCATCAGCAGCCGGTCCTCGGCGGAGACGAGCCGGGCGGCGATCACCTCGTCGCCCTCGACGAGGTTGATGGCGATGATGCCGCCGGTGCGGGGCGAGTCGAAGTCGCGCAGCGCGGTCTTCTTGACGCGGCCCTTCTTCGTCCCGATGACGAGGTAGGGGGCGACGTCGTAGTCGCGGAGGTCCATCACCTGGGCGATGCGCTCGTCCGGCTGGAAGGCCAGCAGGTTCGCGACGTGCTGCCCGCGCGAGTCGCGGCCGGCGTCCGGCAGCTCGTACGCCTTGGCCCGGTAGACGCGGCCCTTGTTGGTGAAGAACAGGATCCAGTTGTGCGTCGAGGTGACGAAGAACTGGTCGACGATGTCGTCCTGCTTCAGCTGCGCGCCGCGCACGCCCTTGCCGCCGCGCCGCTGCGCCCGGTACTGGTCGGTGCGGGTGCGCTTGGCGTAGCCGCCGCGGGTGATGGTGACGACGACGTCCTCTTCGGCGATGAGGTCCTCGTAGGAGACGTCCCCGTCGAACGGCACGATCTCGGTGCGGCGCTCGTCGCCGTACTTCTCGACGATGGGGGCGAGCTCGTCGCCGACGATCTGCCGCTGCCGGTCGGGCGAGGCGAGGATGTCGTTGTAGTCGGCGATCTCCGCCATGAGCTTGTCGTACTCGTCGGTGATCTGCTGGCGCTCCAGGGCGGCGAGCTTGCGCAGCTGCATGTCGAGGATGGCCTGCGCCTGGATCTCGTCGATCTCCAGCAGCCCCATCAGGCCCTGCTGCGCCTCCTGGGCGGACGGGGAGCGCCGGATGAGGGCGATGACCTCGTCGATCCGGTCGAGGGCCTTCAGCAGGGCGCGCAGGATGTGGGCGCGCTCCTCGGCCTTGCGGAGCAGGAACCGGGTGCGGCGGACGATGACTTCGACCTGGTGCGCGACCCAGTGCCGGACGAACTGGTCGATGCGCAGGGTGCGCGGCACGCCGTCGACCAGCGCGAGCATGTTCGCGCCGAACGTCTCCTGCAGCTGGGTGTGCTTGTACAGGTTGTTCAGGACGACCTTGGCGACGGCGTCGCGCTTCAGCACGATGACGAGGCGCTGCCCCGTCCGGCCGGACGTCTCGTCGCGGACGTCGGCGATGCCGTCGAGCTTGCCGTCCTTCACCAGGTCGGCGATCTTCAGCGCGAGGTTGTCCGGGTTGACCTGGTAGGGGAGTTCGGTGACGACGAGGCAGGTGCGGCCCTGGATCTCCTCGACGTCGACGACGGCCCGCATGGTGATGGAGCCGCGGCCGGTGCGGTACGCCTCCTCGATGCCCTTGCGGCCGACGATGAGGCCGGCGGTCGGGAAGTCCGGGCCCTTGATCCGCTCGATGAGCGCTTCGAGCAGCTCGTCGTCGGACGCGCCGTAGTTCTCCAGGTACCAGCGGACGCCGTCGGCGACCTCGCGCAGGTTGTGCGGCGGGATGTTCGTCGCCATCCCCACCGCGATGCCGGCGGACCCGTTGACCAGCAGGTTCGGGTACCGGGACGGCAGGACGTCCGGCTCCTGGGAGCGGCCGTCGTAGTTGGGGGAGAAGTCGACGGTCTCCTTGTCGATGTCGCGCAGCAGCTCCATCGCGAGGGGCGCCATGCGGCACTCGGTGTACCGCATCGCCGCGGCGGGGTCGTTGCCGCGCGAGCCGAAGTTGCCGTTGCCGTCGACCAGCGGGTACCGCATCGACCAGGGCTGCGCGAGCCGGACGAGCGCGTCGTAGATGGCGGAGTCGCCGTGCGGGTGGTAGTTCCCCATGACGTCGCCGACGACGCGGGCGCACTTGAAGTAGCCCCGGTCGGGCCGGTAGCCGCCGTCGTACATCGCGTACAGGACCCGGCGGTGGACGGGCTTGAGCCCGTCGCGCACCTCGGGCAGCGCGCGCGCGACGATGACCGACATCGCGTAGTCGAGGTAGCTCTTCTGCATCTCGACCTGGATGTCGACCGGCTCGATCCGTTCGCCGGGGTGGCCGCCCTCTGTGGTCACGTCCGTCACTCTGAAGACCTCTTCTGCTCGATGGGAAGCTCAGCGGGTGGGATGTGCGCCTGCCTGGGGGAGCCCGGCCTGCGGGAGCCGCGGGAGCCGTGGCGGGCGGGAGCCCCGCCTGGCGCGCACATCAGATGTCGAGGAAGCGCACGTCCTTGGCGTTGCGCTGGATGAACTCCCTGCGGGGCTCGACCTCCTCGCCCATGAGCACGCTGAACAGCTCGTCCGCCTGGGCGGCGTCGTCCAGCTGGACCTGCAGCAGGACGCGGTTGTCGGGGTCCATGGTGGTGTCCCACAGCTCGTTGGCGTTCATCTCGCCGAGGCCCTTGAAGCGCTGCACCTGGTCTCGGGGGCGGGGGTCGCGCTTGCCGGCGGCGATCCCGGCCTCGATGATCGCGTCGCGCTCGGCGTCGGAGAAGGCGTAGTCGGCGTCGGAGCCCCGCGCGTCCCACTTGATCTTGTAGAGCGGGGGCTGCGACAGGTAGACGTGCCCGGCCTCGATCAGCGGCTTCATGAACCGGAACAGCAGCGTCATCAGCAGCGTGTTGATGTGGTGGCCGTCGACGTCGGCGTCCGACATCAGGATGATCTTGTGGTAGCGGAGCTTGCTGATGTCGAACTCGTCGTGCACGCCGGTGCCGAGCGCCGTGATGATCGCCTGCACCTCGTTGTTCTTCAGGATCTTGTCGATCCTGGCCTTCTCCACGTTAAGGATCTTGCCGCGGATCGGGAGGATCGCCTGGAAGTGCGGGTTGCGGCCGCCCTTCGCGGAGCCGCCCGCCGAGTCGCCCTCGACGATGTACAGCTCGGACTTCGCCGGGTCGGTGGACTGGCAGTCCGACAGCTTGCCGGGCAGCGACGTCGACTCCAGCAGGCTCTTGCGGCGGGTCAGGTCGCGCGCCTGCCGCGCCGCAACCCGCGCGCGCGCCGCCTGCGACGCCTTGTTGATGATCTCCTTGGCCTCGCCCGGGTTCTCCTCGAACCAGTCGCGCAGGTAGACGTTGCAGGCCCGCTGCACGAACGACTTGGCCTCGGTGTTGCCGAGCTTGGTCTTGGTCTGCCCCTCGAACTGCGGGTCGGCCAGCTTGATGGAGATGATCGCGGTGAGGCCCTCGCGGACGTCCTCGCCGGTCAGGTTGTCGTCCTTCTCCCGCAGCAGGCCCTTGTCGCGGGCGTACCGGTTGACGATCGCGGTCAGCGCCGCCCGGAAGCCCTCCTCGTGGGTGCCGCCCTCCGCCGTGTTGATCGTGTTGGCGAAGGTGTGGACGGACTCGGCGTACGACGAGTTCCACTGCATGGCGATCTCGACCGACATGCCCTCGGTGTCGTCGGAGAAGTACACCACCGACTCGTGGACGGCGTCCTTGCGCGCGTTGATGTAGCGGACGAAGTCCTCGATGCCGCCCTCGTAGTGGTACCGGACGACGTGCGGCTCGCCGTTGGAGTGGTCGGGGCGCTCGTCCCGCAGGGTGATGGCGAGGCCGCGGTTGAGGAACGCCATCTCCTGCATGCGGCGGGAGAGGGTCTCGAAGTTCCACTCGGTGGTCTCGAAGATCTCCGGGTCCGGCCAGAACCTGATGAGGGTGCCGGTCTCGTCGGTCTCCTCGCCCTTCTGGAGCTCCGCCTCGGGGCCGCGCCACGTGTACGACTGGCGCCACACGTGCCCGTTGCGGCGGACCTCGGCCTCCAGCCGGGTGGACAGCGCGTTCACCACGGACGAGCCGACACCGTGCAGACCGCCCGAGACCGCATAGGACTTGCCGTCGAACTTGCCGCCCGCGTGCAGCGTGGTGAACACCAGCTCAATGGCCGGACGTTTCTCCACAGGGTGCTCGCCGACGGGGATGCCGCGGCCGTTGTCGTCCACGCTCACACCGCCGTCGGCCAGCAGCGTCACCACGATGTTGTCGGCGTGGCCGGCCAGGGCCTCGTCGACCCCGTTGTCCACGATCTCGTAGACGAGGTGGTGCAGGCCGCGCTCGCCCGTCGAGCCGATGTACATGCCGGGGCGCTTGCGGACCGCCTCAAGCCCTTCAAGGACAGTGATCGAACTAGCGTCGTACGCCAAAAGAGATCCTCCTGCCGGGGATGTCTGCCGCTCCGCACCCGAGGGAGGCGCGATGTGCCCCGTAACACACATGGGGGCACCCGGTCACGCTCTGTTCGCCTTGGTCAGAGCCCGGGCGCCCCACGGCGGCGCAGCATCCTGAACCACCTACATTCTACCGGGTAGCGCGGCGAAAAGTGGCACTCACGAGCGCTGTGTGCGCGTGTGGCGGCCGATCGGGAGCGGAGCCACATCCCCCCATAGGTCCAGGGGGGTTCTCTGGCCTACGTGGCGCTGGCCGCTGAATCGGGCGGCCCGTCCGGCGAACAGATGTTCCCACCCGCCGCAGGCGTCCCACGGCGCGCCGAGGCCGCTGCGGGCTCAACGTACCCGCCACGCGCCCGTGCGGCGGGGGCCGGACGACGGGCCCACGACCTTCACCCGGCGGACGGTGCCGTGCCCGAGCTCCTCGTTCAGCCGCCGGACGAGAGTGGACGACAGCAGGCGCAGCTGCGTCGCCCACGTCGTGGAGTCGGCGGCGACGGTCAGCACGCCGTCCTCGAAGCGCTCCGGGCGGGTGTGCTCGGCGAGCTCGGCGCCGACGATGCCCGCCCAGTTGCCGAACACGCCGCCGACGGCCGCCCGCTGCTCCCAGCCGCGGGACGCCAGCAGGTCGCGGATCGCCGCGCCGAACAGCTTGGGGTCGCCGCCCCGCCCCGGCTCCCGGACCCGGACGACGCGTCCGGTGCCCTTGCGCCTGCCGTTCTGGCCGGGGAGGGTGCCGCGCTTCAGCGCGTCGGCCTTCGCCTGGGCGAGGGCCTCGCGGGCCAGCTCGATCCCCGACTTGGCCGGAGGCGCGGGGTCCGGAGCCCCGGCCGCGGCGCCTGCGGATCCGTTCTCGGGGGACTCGGGGGACTCGGAGGAGAGGTCATGCACATCCTGTGGATCATCACTCACGCGCTCGCCCCTTCCGGTTCCGCTCGCGGGGTCTCCCGGACCGAACCACGCGCCGCTCGGGCCGGATGGCCGGCTTTCCATGGGTCAGTCCCGGACGACCTTGCCGTCGGAGACGGTATACGAGCCCCCTGTCAGTTCGGCGGGCACGTCCGCGGGGACGGCGGCCGTGATGAGGACCTGCTCGGCCGGCGCCACCATGTCGGCGAGCCGGCTGCGGCGGCCCGTGTCCAGCTCGGCGAACACGTCGTCCAGGATGAGGACGGGGTCGTCCCCGTCCGCGCGGAGCAGGTCGTAGGCCGCCAGCCGCAGCCCCAGGGCGAACGACCACGACTCGCCGTGGCTCGCGTAGCCGCGCGCCGGAAGCTCCCCCAGGCGCAGGACGAGCTCGTCCCTGTGAGGGCCGACGAGGCTCACACCCCGCTCCAGTTCCTGCTTGCGGTTCTCACCCACCGCGGCCATGAGCTGCTCGGCCAGTCGTCCACGGTCTGTGGACAACTCCACGTCCCCCAGCGAGCTCTTGTAGACGAGGTCGGCGGCACCGCTGTTCGGCGCAAGGGCCGCATACGCGCGCGCCACGAGAGGACGCAGGGCGTCGACCAGTCGCAGCCGCGCCGCCAGGAGCTCCGACCCGGTACGCGCCAGGTGCGAATCCCACACGTCCAGGGTCGCGAGCACCTCGGCGCCGGGGGAGCGCCTGTGCGCGGCCGCCGACTTCAACAGGGCGTTGCGCTGCTTGAGGACGCGCTCATAGTCGGACCGCACCCCGGCGAACCGCGGCGCCCGCGCGGTGAGCAGCTCGTCCATGAAGCGGCGCCGCTCCCCCGGGTCGCCCTTCACGAGCGCGAGGTCCTCCGGGGCGAACAGCACCGTCCGCAGCATCCCCAGGATCTCGCGCGGCCTGGGGACGGGGGACCGGTTGAGCCGCGCCCGGTTCGCCTTGCCGGGGTTGATCTCAAGCTCGATCAGCGCCTTGCGGTCGTCCTTCACCACGCCCGCCCGGACGATCGCACGCGGCGCCCCGTGCCGGACGAGCGGCGCGTCCGTGGCCGCCCGGTGGCTGCTGTGCGAGGCCACGTACCCGATCGCCTCGACCAGGTTCGTCTTGCCCTGCCCGTTCGGGCCCACGAACGCCGTGACCCCGGGCTCGAGCGCGACCTCGGCGGCCGGGTACGACCGGAAGTCCTGCAGCGAAAGGTGGGCGACGTGCACGAGACACGAGCGTAGAGCCTCACCGGGCCCGATCGAGCCGCACAGCCCGGCAGGCGCGGCCCGGCAGGCGCGGCCCGGCGGCCGGCTGCGGCGCGGCTCGCCGGCCGCGGATGCGGGCGACCCGGTCAGACCTTGGGAGGGGTGACGTCGGCGCCGGGGGAGTCGCCGTCGCCGGCGGCCGCCACCGCGTGGCCGCCGAACTGCTTGCGGAGCGCGGCGACGACGCGCATCGCGGGGGAGTCCTCCTGCCGGGACGCGAACCGCGCGAACAGCGAGGCGCTGATCGCGGGCAGCGGCACGGCGTACTGGACGGCGGCCTGCACTGTCCACCGCCCCTCGCCCGAGTCGTTGGCGTAGCCGCGCAGGTCGTCCAGCTCGGGGTCCTCGGCGAGCGCGCGGTTCAGCAGGTCGAGCAGCCACGACCGGATGACCGTGCCCTCCTGCCAGCTGAGGAACGTCTCCGGCACCCGCGTCACCAGGTCGCACGCCTGGATCAGCTCGAAGCCCTCGCCGAACGCCTGCATCATCGCGTACTCGATGCCGTTGTGGACCATCTTCACGTAGTGGCCCGCGCCGACCTTGCCCGCGTGGACGAAGCCGAACTCCCCCTCCGGCTTCAGCGTCTCGAAAATCGGCATCAGCCGCTTCACGTTGTCGTCGTCGCCGCCGACCATGAGCGCGTAGCCGTTCTCCAGGCCCCACACGCCGCCGCTCACACCGCAGTCGATGAACCCGATGCCCTTGGCCGCGAGCTCCTCGCCGTGCTTCAGGTCGTCCACATAGTGTGAATTGCCGCCGTCCACGACGAGGTCGCCGGACTGCAGGACCTCCCCCAGCTTGTGGATGGTCTCCGCGGTGGGCTCCCCGGCGGGCACCATCACCCACACGGCGCGCGGCGCGGACAGCCGCTCGACCAGCTCCTCCACCGACCCGACGTCGCTGACCTGCGGATCGCGGTCATAGCCGACGACAGTGTGGCCGCCGCGGCGCAGCCGCTCGGCCATGTTGCCGCCCATCTTGCCCAGGCCGATGATCCCAAGCTCCATGAAAGCTCACTCCCCTGTGCACAACTGGTCGTAATCGCGCGCCGCGAAGGCGGCTCCCCCGCGGTGGTCCCCTGCATGCCCCGGGGCATGCCCCAGGGCACGGTACTCATCCGGACAGCCGGACGGGCATGATCAGGTAACGGTAGTTCGGGTTCTCCCCGTCCTGCGGCGGCTTCCCGGTGAGGACGGCCGGCTTCGTCGGCGTCGTGAACGACAGCCGCGCCACGTCCGAGCCGATCGCCGACAGCCCGTCCAGGAGGAACGCGGGGTTGAACGCGATGTCGATGTCCTCGCCCTCCAGGGACGCCTCCAGGGCCTCCACGGCCTGGGCCTCGTCCCCGGTGCCCGCCTCCAGGACGACCTCGCCCTGGCTGAACGACAGCCGGACGGGCGTGTTCCGCTCCGCGACCAGCGAGACGCGCTTGACCGCCTCGATGAACGGCGCGGTCTGGACCTCGGCGAGGCCCGCGTACTCGCTCGGCAGCAGCGACCGGTACTTGACGAAGTCGCCGTCCAGCAGGCGGGACGTGGTGCGGCGGCCGCCGCCCGCGAAACCGATCATGCCTTCGCCGGTGCCGCCCGTCCCGCCGAGCGCGATCGACACCTCGGCGCCCGCGGTCAGCGACTTGGCGGTGTCGGCGAGCGTCCGCGCCGGGACGAGCGCGACGGCGGAGAAATCGGGGCGCTCCGGCTTCCAGTGCAGCTCCCGGACGGCCAGGCGGTACCGGTCGGTGGACGCCAGCGTGACCGTCTCGCCCTCGATCTCCACCCGGACGCCGGTCAGCATCGGGATCGTGTCGTCCTTGCCGGCGGCGATCGCGACCTGGGAGACGGCGGCGGCGAACTCGTCGCTGCCGACCGACCCGGCGGCCGGCGGCATCTCCGGCAGCGTGGGGTAGTCCTCCACAGGCATGGTGAGGAGTGTGAACTTCGCGCTGCCGCAGCGGAGCATCACCTTCGCGCCGTCCGTCGTGACTTCCACAGGGTGGGGAGGGAGGCTGCGCGAGATCTCGGCGAGGAGGCGCCCGGAGACGAGGGCCGTCCCAGCCTCCTCCACATCGATCTCCGTGGACACCTGGGCGGAGACCTCGTAATCGAACGCGGACAGCTTCAGCCGGTCGTCGTTGCCCTCGCCCCCGGCGACGAGGTGCATGCCCGCGAGGACGGGCACCGGGGGACGGACGGGGAGTGTGCGCGCGGTCCACGCGACGGCGTCGGCCAAGGCGTCTCTGTCGATGCGGAACTTCAACGGGACCAGCCTCCTGCAGGTGTCGGACAAGGGTGAGGTGATCTCTGCCGGGCCGGGGAGCTCGCGGCACGTTGTCCCCAGGCCCTGACTTGAGATGGATCTTTTCTTGAGTAGAGAAGTAGTGCAGTACAAGTAATAGGGGCCGTGGATAGTGTGGACAGAGCAAGTTTTCGCAGGTCAGACCCCGTTTCTCTGTCCACTGGGGCTGTGCACGGGCGGTGGACGGCGCGAGGGCGCCTGGGGACGGCGAAACCGTCCCCACACGTCATCCTCATGTCATCCCCCGGTTTTCCACGAGTTCTCCACGGGTATGGCACCGGGTTCGGCGGCCTGTGTACAGAGGACGCGTGATCGCGGGGCCCGCCCACAGGCCCGTCCCCAAGGCGTCCCCAGGTCGTCCACCGGTTTTCCCCAGAGCGGCGGCGCGGGGCGCACAGCCGGTCCACATCCGTCCACTCTTCATCCTCAGCTTTTCCAGCGGTTGCCCACCGGGTTATCCACGAAAATCCCCAGGGTTTTCCACAACCTGTGAGTAGCCGCTTCGGTTCTCTGGGGAAGCGCGCATTTTGTCGGCTCTTTGCCTTCGACAGGGTGTGGACGGCCGGGCGGAGCCTCGTCCACAGGGGTGCCACGGAGCTGTCCACAGTGTGTACGACGCGGGGCGTCAGCGCTTGCGGGCCTGGTGCTTGATGCGCCCGGTCAGCTCGGTGACCTGGTTGTAGATGGCGCGGCGCTCGGCCATCAGCGACCGGATCTTGCGCTCGGCGTGCATCACGGTGGTGTGGTCGCGTCCCCCGAACTGCTGCCCGATCTTGGGGAGGGACAGCTCGGTCAGCTCGCGGCACAGGTACATCGCGATCTGCCGGGCGGTGACGAGCATCCGGGAGCGGGACGGCCCGCACAGGTCCTCGATCGTCGTCCCGAAGTACTCGACCGTCTGCGCCATGATCATCGCGGCGGTGATCTCGGGGCCGGAGTCGTTGGGGATCAGGTCCTTGAGGACGATCTCCGCGAGCTTCATGTCGACCGACTGCCGGTTCAGGCTCGCGAACGCCGTCACCCGGATCAGCGCGCCCTCCAGCTCCCGGATGTTCGTCGCGATCTGCGACGCGATGAACTCCAGCACGTCCGGCGGCGCGGCGAGGCCCTCCTGGCGGGCCTTCTTCTGCAGGATCGCGATGCGCGTCTCCAGCTCCGGCGGCTGGACGTCGGTCGTCAGGCCCCACTCGAACCGGTTGCGGAGCCGGTCCTCCAGGGTGACCAGCTCCTTCGGCGGACGGTCGCTGGAGATCACGATCTGCTTGCTGGCGTTGTGGAGCGTGTTGAAGGTGTGGAAGAACTCCTCCTGCGTCTGCTCCTTGCCCTCAAGGAACTGGATGTCGTCGACGAGGAGGATGTCGACGTCCCGGTACCGGCGGCGGAACCCGTCCGCCTTTCCGTCGCGAATCGAGTTGATGAAGTCGTTCGTGAACTCTTCGGAACTCACATAGCGCACACGGGCCCCGTTGAAGAGGCTCTGCGCGTAATGCCCGATCGCGTGGAGCAGGTGCGTCTTGCCGAGGCCGGAGTCGCCGTAGACGAACAGCGGGTTGTACGCCTTGGCGGGCTGCTCGGCGACCGCGACGGCCGCGGCGTGCGCGAACCGGTTGGACGAGCCGATGACGAACGTCTCGAACGTGTACTTGGGGTTCAGCCTGGCGTGCTCGGACGCGCCGGCCCCCGGCGCGGAGGCGGGGGCTCCGGAGCCGTCGTCGTCGCGGAACTCGCCCCGGTAGGGCTCCTCGCCGCGGTACTGCTGCTCGCCGCCCGTGAACTCCGCGGACTGGTAGTCGTCCGCGTGCCCGAGCGGCGGCTCGCTCCCGCCGCCGTGCTGGGGTTCGTGGCCCTGCTGCTCCGCGCGGCCGCGGAGCGGGCCCAGCGTGCGGTCGTTCAGGTGGGAGTGCGGCGGGCGTCCCGGCGCGGCCTCGCCGCCGAAGCCTTCCTGGCCCCCATGGCCGGGGAAGGGGCGGCCTTCGTACGGGCCTCGTCCCCCTGGCCCCGTCCCGTAGGAGGGAGGACGCGGGGCGGGGGGATACGTTCCGCGGTCGTCATCCGCAGCCTGTGGATAACCTCCGGGCGGACCGGGGCTGTGGGTAACTCCCGACTGCGGCCGGTACCCCTGGTCCCCGTAGGACTGGTCGTTGTACGGCTGCTCCGGGTAAGGGCGCTCGGACCTCTCCCCATAAGACTCGCCATACGACGAGTCGCCGTTGTTGTAGGGGCGGTCCCTGTCGCGGTCGTCCTGCGGCCGTTCCCCGTAGGACTCGCCGTAGGAAGAAGGTGAGTCATGCGCGCCGGGCCCGGGAACCGGTGCGGAAAGCGGCTCACCGGAGCGGGAGCCGGGGCCGGTCGCGGGGCCGCCGGAGGACGCCGCCGGCGGCTCCGGCTGGACGGTCACCGCGACGCGGATCTCCCTGCCCAGCTCGCGGGAAAGGGCCTGCGTGATGAGGTTCCGGAGGCGCGTCTCCAGCGCGTCCTTGGCGAACTCGTTGGGCGCGGCCAGCAGCGCCGTCCCCTCGACGAGCGCCAGCGGGCGGACCATCGGCAGCCATGCGCGATAGCTCGGAGACAGATCGCTCTCGGACAGTGCCGTGAGGGTGCGGGCCCAGACCGATCCGAGATCCTGACCGTCCATGCGCAAGGTCCCCCTCCCACCGACTCCGCCGTACGGAGTACCTGACTACCCGGCTCTCCCACGGGACACGACACGCCTCTCAGGGCACGACCGCGACGCGGAAGCCTTACTCTCTCACGAGTTGTCCACAGAGTTGTCCACATGCTGTGCATAGGCATGCGGCACCTGTGTAAAACCCGTGGGACGGGTCTCTGGAATGCGGGGTCGGGAATGGTCCGGCTTTCGCGCGGCCGGTACGGGGTGGTTCTGGAACGGGGGCTCGAGAGGCAGAAGACCGACATCAGATCGTCGAGTTCATCGAAGGAGCGTCGGCTCGCCCAGACGACCTTAACCGGTGCCGCCCCCACCCGCAACATGAACCTCACCCCCTTCCACAGCACCGCGCGACCGGTGCGCGGGGCGGCGCGAGATCCCCGCCCGGGCGGGCGCGGAGGGGCGCTCCGTTTGACCGCGTGGCCGGGGAGCCCGTAACGTGCTGAGGTCGAGTCGCATCGACGGAGATGCCGCGTGCCCGCCGGCAGCCCCTCCAGGCGAGTCCGGGTGGGCCCCCGCTGCGGGGGACCGGACGCGGCCCTCGACGCATCGAGACTCACGACCGTTACCGAACGACCGCAGCACTGGAGCCTCAAGTGAGCAAGCGTACTTTCCAGCCGAACAACCGTCGTCGCCACAAGAAGCACGGCTTCCGGCTGCGGATGCGCACGCGCGCCGGCCGCGCGATCCTGGCGAGCCGGCGCAGCAAGGGCCGCGCCCGCATCGCGGTCTGACCACCTGACCTGTGCTGCCGTCCGGCAACCGGATGCGGCGGCGGGACGACTTCACGCTGGCCGTCCGGCGCGGTCGCCGCGCCGGACGGCCGACTGTCGTGGTGCATCTGCTGCGGCGGGACGAGGCGCCCGCGGCGGACGCCCCGCCGCTGGTGGGGTTCATCGTGGCGCGCACCGTCGGCAACGCCGTCGTCCGCAACACCGTGCGGCGCCGCCTCCGCCACCTGATGCGCCCGCACCTCGACCGGCTCCCAGCGGGTAGCCTGCTCGTAGTGCGCGCCAACCCCCGCGCGGGAGCGGCGCGTCCAGACGAACTGGCCGCGGATCTGGAGTCGGCGCTCGACCGGCTGCTGCGGCCCGCGTCCAAGGGGCGAAGATGAGGAGTCGGCAGGGGACCGCGTCCCCCGCACAGCACGAGACGGGCCGTCCGGGTCCCGTCGCGGCCGTGCTGATCCTTCTCGTCCGCGCCTACCGCCGCTTCTTGAGTCCCCTGCTCGGGCAGCAGTGCCGATTCCATCCCACCTGCAGTGCGTACGGCCTGGAGGCGCTCCAGGTGCACGGGGCGCTGCGGGGCACATGGCTCACGGCCCGCCGGATCGGGCGGTGCCATCCGTTCAACCCCGGGGGTCACGACCCGGTGCCGCCGAAGAGGACGGCCGGAAGAACCGGACCGGCGGGAGCGGCCGAATCGGCCGCACCGGCCGGAACGGCGGAAAAGGTCGCCTCTGGGGAATCCGTAGAGACCGGTGATTCGTTCTCACAGGGAACGTCCGTCTTCTCCGGGGATTCCGAGGGGACGACCCCTCCCCGGCGAACCGCGGCGGCCCCCTCGAACTCCGGCCGCGAGGAGAGCGGCCACGCCCTAGCAGAGCCCAAGGAGCTGCCCGGTGCTTGATTGGTTGTACGAGATCGTCTCTCAGCTCATCGTGTGGATCCACACGGGGCTCAGCACGGTCGTCCCCAAGGACAGCGGATGGGCGTGGGGCGGTTCGATCATCCTGCTCACCGTCCTGCTGCGGCTCATCCTCGTCCCGCTCTTCGTGAAGCAGATCCACGCTTCGCGGAAGATGCAGGAACTGAACCCGAAGGTTCAGGCGCTGCGGAAGAAGTACAAGAACGACAAGCAGCGCCTCAACCAGGAGGTCATGAAGCTCTACCAGGAGAACGGCGCCAACCCGCTGTCGGGCTGCCTGCCGCTCCTGGTGCAGATGCCGATCTTCATCGGGCTGTTCCAGACGCTGAAGCGGATCTCGGACGCCAAGCGGGGGCAGAGCGTCTTCGCCGTCTCCTCCGACCTGGTCGCGAGCGCGCAGAACGCCAACATCTTCGGCGCCCACATCCCCGACACGTTCCTGAACGCGTGGGGCGCCGACCCCAAGAGCTGGACCGCGATCATCGTCACCGGCATCGCCGTGGTGATCAGCTCCTGCACGACGTTCTTCACCGTCCGGGCCAGCATGAAGCGGCAGCCGGTCACCGACGACTCGAACCCGATGATGCAGGCGCAGAAGATGATGGTCTTCTTCGCGCCGCTGTTCGGCCTGTTCGGCCTCGGCTTCCCGCTGGGCGTGCTGATGTACTGGGTGACGTCCAACAGCTGGACGCTGGCGCAGCAGCACTACATCTACAAGAAGTACCCGCCGCCCGGCACCGACGGCGAGGCCGCGACGACCACCACCGCGAAGGCCGGCGGCGCCAAGACGGCCGGGTCGAAGTCTTCGAAGTCGACGGGGTCGAAGACGGCCGGTTCGAAGGCGGGCGCCAGGGCGGCCGCATCCAAGAACGGCCAGAGCCCGTCCGGCGCGAGGGCCAAGGCGAGGCTGAAGAAGGAGCCGGAGCCGGCGCCCGAGCCGGAGGCCAAGCCGAAGGTCGTGCGCAACCAGCCGACCCGTAAGCCGCGCAGCAAGCGCAGCGGCACCCAGAAGCGCTAGTTTGAACCCCGAGCACGTGCCGGAGAAGGAGACCCCGTTGAGCCAGACCGACACCACCGAGGTCGACGTCCAAGCGCTCGAACAGGAAGGCGAGATCGCCGCCGACTACATCGAGGGCCTGCTGGACATCGGTGACTACGACGGCGACATCGACATGGACGTCGAGGGCGAGCGCGCGATCGTCGCCGTCGTCGGTGCGTCCCTGGACGAGCTGGTCGGCAAGCGCGGCGAGGTCCTGGAGGCGCTGCAGGAGCTGACCCGGCTGGCCGTCCACCGGCAGACCGGCAACCGCACCCGCCTCATGCTCGACATCGGCGGCTACCGGGAGCGCCGCCGCGCCGAGCTCACCAAGCTCGGGACGGACGTCGCGGACGAGGTCAAGCAGGCCGGCGAGCCGAAGCCGCTCGCCCCGATGACCCCGTTCGAGCGCAAGATCGTCCACGACGCGGTGGCCGCGGCGGGCCTGCGCAGCGAGTCCGAGGGCGAGGAGCCCGACCGGTACGTCGTCGTCTACCCCGCCTGACCCCCGGCTCCACCGCTTTCAGGCGGTCGGCCGGGCTTTAGGCCGGCCCGTGTCGGGTCGGCCGGCGAACTTTCGAGCGGCCCCGGTGCCCGCGCATCCACGCGGCACCGGGGCCGCTTTATGCGCGCGAAATTTATGCGCGCGAAGCCCTTGGCGTGCGGGGTCAAGGTATGCAGGGGTCCCGGGTGTGCGGGGCTTCGGGTTAGAAGAGCAGGCCCCACCCGCCCGGGGGCGGACCGCTTACCTCCATGGTCAAGCACCCGCAGGCGCAGGGACGGAGAACGGTGAACTGTGGATAACCGGTCACCACGGGAAGGGCCCCGCGCCCTGGCCGGCGCGGGGCCCCTGGAGCTCGGTGTGCACCGCCGCCCTGGCACACCGAGCAGGTACCCGAGTCCGTGTTATCGACGAGCGGTGCGCCTCCACCTGCGGCGTTGCGGGATGCGATCGCCTGAGTCCACGACGGACGGACGGTTCTCCTCCGCCGGGTCCTGAGCGTGCGCGGGGTCCTGGGCGAACGCCGGGTCCTGCGCGACGTGGCCGTGCGTGACGCCTTCGTCCGCCGGATGTTCGATCACCCGTTCGACTCGCTGGGCCGGACGCCCCATGGGGGCGGGGTCCTCGATGATGTGCTCTTCGCGGACGATGGTGCCGGGCTCGTCGCCGTACGCGGGGTCGACGCCGACGACTCGGCCGGCGGCACGCCGCGGCCGCGTGTATTTGAGGGTGAAGCCCATGCTGACCAGCCCCACCAGAATCAGGATCCAGCCGACCAGGTGGATGTCGACGCCACTGAGGTCGACGCGCAGGGCGAACGCGAGGATCGCGCCCACGGCGATGAATGCGAGACTGACTCCGATTCCCATTGTCGGAGCTCCTTCCGGGGGGACGGTCGGGCGACACCGCACCCCTACCCGGCGAGTCTCGAATATGCCGAGGGGTCATGTGTTTCTTGCCATAGCGCAAGGTCTGCCCGTCCAGCCGCCCGAACTCATCCACAGGGACGTTTCAGATGTACGAGGCCGCCCCGTCATGTGGAACGATTCGTCTGGTGGGGAGTGCACGTGAGGTATTCGGGGACGCGCTGCCGGTCGCGGAGCGTTATGCGGCGTTCCTCGCGGACGCCGGGGTCGAACGCGGGCTCATCGGGCCGCGCGAGGTCGACCGGCTCTGGGAACGCCACCTGATCAACTGTGCGGTGGTGTCCGAGGCCGTCCCGCCGGACGCGCACGTGGTGGACATCGGCTCCGGTGCCGGGCTGCCCGGCATCGTCCTCGCGATCGTCCGGCCCGACCTGCGGATCACCCTGCTGGAGCCGCTGCTGCGCCGCACCACTTTCCTGGACGAGTGCGTCCAGATGCTCGAGCTGAAGAACGTCGAGGTGCGCCGGGCCCGGGCGGAGGAAGTAGCCAAGGAGTTCTCGGTGGAAGTGGCCACGGCGCGCGCCGTCGCGCCCCTCGAACGCCTTGCGAAATGGGCCCTTCCGCTGCTGCGCCCGGGCGGGGAACTCCTCGCGCTCAAGGGGGAACGGGCCAAGGCTGAGCTGGACGAGGCGGCGCCCGTGCTGAAGCGGCTCGGGGCGCGCTCGACGGAACTGCTGCAAGTCGGTCGCGGTATGGTCGACCCGCCGACAACACTCGTCCGTGTGGTCGCCGGCCGAGGAGAGGTTGTCGGGCGACGACAGCGCGCCCCCCGGCGTGCAAAAGGGTCGAGGAAGAGGTCTTCATGAGCACGGGACCAGGACTGGGCCGGCCTGACCGCGCCGACGAAACCCCCGACGAGCAGCCGTCCGGCCTGGGCGGATCCGGTGCGGACGAGGGGATGCAGGCGCCGTCCACCGGTGGGACGCAGGGAGTCCCAGGCCCGGAGACCCCACCCTCCGGGCACGCGATGTGGAGTACAACGACGTCCGGGACCGCGGAGAACGTCGGATATGTTCCGACGAACGCCGGCGCACATCCGCCGGGGCCGCGCAAGGGACCGAATCAGGGGGAGTCAGAACTCGTGCGCGAGGCGCTCAAGGACGCCAAGGTTTCACATGAAACAGCGGTGACCGCGCTCAAGGCCATGTCCGGCCGCAGGGAACGGGAGTGGCCGCGGCCGGACCGATGCCGCGTGATCACCATCGCCAACCAGAAGGGCGGCGTGGGCAAGACCACCAGTTCGGTGAACCTCGCCGCGTCCCTCGCCATGCACGGGGCGCAGGTGCTCGTGGTCGACCTCGACCCGCAGGGCAACGCGTCCACCGCGCTCGGCGTCGAGCACCACGCGGAGGTCCCGTCGATCTACGACGTGCTGATCGAGGACATGGCGCTGGCCGACATCGTCGTCAAGGCGCCGGAGATCCCCAACCTGTACTGCGCGCCCGCGACGCTCAACCTGGCGGGCGCCGAGATCGAACTCGTCTCCAAGGTGGCCCGCGAGTCACGGCTTCGGCGGGCACTCGACGCCTACGAGACCGAAAAGTTCGACTATGTGCTGATCGACTGCCCGCCGTCCCTCGGCCTGCTCACGGTGAACGCGCTCGTGGGCGGGGACGAACTGCTCATCCCGATCCAGTGCGAGTACTACGCGCTGGAGGGGCTCGGCCAGCTGATCCGCACCGTGGATCTCGTCAAGGCCCACCTGAACCCGAAGCTGAAGGTGTCGACGATCCTGCTCACGATGTACGACGCCCGGACGCGCCTCGCCGCGCAGGTCGCCGAGGACGTCCGGAACCACTTCGGAAACGTCGTCCTCAACACGGTGATCCCCCGCAGCGTGCGGGTTTCGGAGGCCCCGAGCTACGGGCAGTCCGTCATGACCTACGACCCCGGATCGAGCGGCGCGCTCGCCTACAGCGAGGCCGCCTCGGAGATGGCCCACGGAGGAGCTGTCCAGTGAGCCAGCAGCGACGCGGTCTGGGCAAGGGGCTCGGTGCCCTCATCCCCACCGCTCCGCCCCCGACGTCGGACGGATCCGGCAGTTCGAACGAGCCCGGGTTTCCGGGCGGCCCTGTCGCGAACGGGGCCGCCGCCCCCGGCCCGGCTCTCGAACCGGTCGCCGGCGCCCACTTCGCGGAGCTGCCCGTCGGGTCCATCACGGTCAACCCGCGCCAGCCGCGCGAGCACTTCGACGAGCAGGCACTGCAGGAGCTGGCCGAGTCGATCAGCATCGTCGGACTGCTGCAGCCGATCGTCGTCCGCAAGGCCGCGTCGGACGAGCACGATTACGAGCTCATCATGGGCGAGCGCCGGTGGCGGGCGTCCAAGATGGCCGGTCTGGACGTCATCCCGGCGATCGTCCGCGACACCGGCGACAACGATCTGCTCCGTGACGCGCTCATGGAGAACCTGCACCGCCAGCAGCTCAATCCGCTGGAGGAGGCCGCCGCATACCAGCAGCTGCTGCAGGACTTCGGCGCCACCCACGAGCAACTCGCCGGACGTATCGGCCGGTCGCGTCCGCACATCACCAACACGCTCCGGCTGCTGAACCTGCCGCCTGCCGTGCAGCGCCGGGTGGCCGCCGGAGTGCTGTCCGCCGGCCACGCCCGTGCCCTGCTTTCCCTCGACAGCGTCGAGGCTCAGGAACACCTGGCGCAGCGGATCGTCCAGGAGGGCCTCTCCGTCCGCGCGCTGGAGGAGATGATCGCCCTCCGCGAGGTGGAGGACGAGCCGAAGGCGCCACGGCAGGGCCGCCGGAAGAAGCCGATCGCGCCCGGCCTGAAGGAGCTCGCCGACCGCCTCTCCGATCGGTACGAGACGAAGGTCCGCGTGGACATGGGCCGCAACAAGGGCAAGATCGTGGTCGAGTTCGCCACACTCGAAGACCTCGACCGCATCATCAAGTCGATGGCCCCGGATGACGACGGCGTGGGCGACGTCTGATACCGCCCATGAAGCGCCCCGGAAGCCTCGGCTCCGGGGCGCTTCTTTGCGTCCTGCTCCCCCATGTTTCCCGTGAAACATCCCCGCCGCCGTGAGCGCACCGCGTAGAGAGACGAGCGCCGACGGTGTTCCGAGACCGCCAAAGCGGAGTCCCCAAGAAAGCCGAGCCGATCGATGTCCAGACGGGTCCTTCCGCCGAGACGCCTCGCGGTGGGGCACGCTCAACGCGATGCTCGTTCTCCCGCGAGGCGGCGGGCGGATCCAAGACCGACCCACCGATTGCACGCCGCCAGCACGAACACGCCCACGGAGAAGGCGGGGGACGCAGGCGCTAGCGGAGACGCGGGCGGCGCGGCGAGGGACGTCCGCACGAAGACGCGCCCTTAGCCATTCGCGCTCGCTCTAGTGAGCGGGCGAGTATGACGGGCTGGTGGAAGGCATGCCGTGGGCACCGGCATGCCTCGGCAGGAGGTAGGGATGGCGTTCGAGCCGCCGGAGGGGACGCGGGCGGCGCGGGCGAGAGACGTTCGCGCGAACGGGCGCCTTTAGCGATGCGCTCTCTCTGGTGGGGGGCCGACTGACTAGCGGAAGGCACGCCGCCGGCACCGGCACGCCCTCGGGAGAAGACAAGCGCGGGTGGCGTTCGAACGTGGACGAGGATGCCCAGGAGCGGTTCCGTGGTTGGGGGTGCCGGGAACTAGTCCGGTTTGATTCCGCAACCCGACGCCCGATGTTGATCAGCTCGACGCTCGGAAGGGCGGCACGGTCAATCACCGTCTTGCCCGGTGGGGGTCGCAGGCGGCGCGGTAAGGGGCGTGCCCGCGGATGGACGCTCAAAGCGATGCTCGCTCGCGAGACGGCGAGTCCCGGCGGTGAGCGGATCACAGCCGCCGGCATCGGCACGCCTGGCGGCGCGCAAGCAGGTTTGTCGAGCGCTGGTCTACGAGCGCCGGTTGGGCGGGCCCGGCTGCCGAATGTGCATCTGGTCGGGCGTGAGTCTGCCGGGCGTGCCCCGTCTAGCGCCGGTGCAGAGCGCGGGCTCGCGGAGTGTTGCTGGCTGGTCCTGCCCAGGGGTGGCAGCCGGCGAGCCGAGGACACATCAACAGGACCCCTGGGAAGCGCGCAGGCGTATGCACATGGCACCCGGGCGGCCACACGGTCTCAGCGCGGGCGCAGAAAGCTCGGCACACAGCACAAGCAGGAGCTCACGCCCATCATCGCGTGGTGGTTTCACGTGAAACACTCGCTGGCCAAGACTCATCTCCAGACCGCACGGCCTCGTCCTCCATACCGGGGTTGCGCCCTCAAGGTCGCATCACCGAACGAACTCGCGGGCAGATCCAGAGGGCGGATCCCCTGGAGCCGGCGGCGGACCGAAGCATCGTCGAGAGCGGGGGCCACGACGACCCAGGCTCATCGAGCGCGACGGACGCTTCCCAGCGTCTTGTGCGGCGGCGGTCCATCTCCCGGGCAGTGGACGTGGGGACATGGCGCCCAATATGTTCCGGCGGAAGGGCTCCCATGAATTCGACCTTCAGGGAGGTCCGGTTGGATCGCGAAGAGATGTGGCGGCACATCAGGGAACAGCGTCTGGCCGTCGCGGAGGCCCTCACAAGCCTCAGTCCGGACGAGTGGGAGCGGCCCTCGCTGTGCGAGGGATGGCGTGTGCGTGACGTCGTCGCCCATGTCGGTCTCGCGCCGGAGATCACCTTGGGGACAGCAGTGCGCGAGCTGGCACGAGCGCGCGGGAGCTTCCACAGGCTCATCCGCGAGACGGCGATCGACCGTGCCGCCCTTCCGAACGGCGAGCTGATCAGCATTGTGCGTCGGGTCGCGGATTCACGGCGACTTGCTCCCGGCACCACGACCACGGAGCCATTGCTGGACATCCTCGTCCATGCTCAGGACATCTTCCTACCGCTCGGACGCGACTTCGCCATGCCGGAGCGTCCGGCCCTGGTTGCAGCCGACCGCATCTGGCAGATCCCCCCGCCTTTCGGCTTCGGCGCCAAGAAGCGGCTGCGCGGTCTCCGCGTATCGGCCACGGATGCATCGTGGTCGCGTGGTGACGGTCCCTCCATCTCCGGCCCGCTCAAGGCCATCGTCCTCCTCATCTCTGGACGTGATGCGGCAGCGCTCCCGTACCTCTCGGGAGAGGGCGTGAACGTTCTGATCGGCCGATCTAAGAACAAGGCGGCACCGCCCACAGCCACCGCCCCCAACGACCCGGGCACTGCGGCACGGCAGCCCGATAGTTGAGAACAAGCCCTCTCGCCAGACATCGCAGAGATGGTCTCCGGCTCTCGGTACATGAGTGCGTGGCGGTTTCACGTGAAACACCCGTCTGGCCAAGGTGCATCGCTCAGCCCGAGAGCGGAGCGCGGAGGCTGTTTCACGTGAAACGGGGACTCCGAGGATCGCGGTCCGCCCTAGACGTCGAGCCGGCGCATCCCCGTCTGCCGCTCGGTGGAGCAGGCCCGTGACTTGGCGGCGCGTCCACCCGTGGGCGCGCCGTTCCGCCGATCCGCGACGCTGGGGCTGTCAAAGGAGGACGCGCTGCCGATGGCGTGTCGGCCGTCAAGCTCGCCGGCGATCTCCCGGCGGTCGGCTCCTCGTTGCGGCGGTTTCCATGCCCTGGGCCTCCACATCGACGCCCCCGCGCTCAGCCGCCTGGGTAAGCATGTGCGAATCGGTGTCTCGGCTGGCTGCGGATCCTCCTCGGGGAGGGACGCGCGGCGGGTCCACGGCTCACGATGCGCGCCCGGAAAGAGTTGAGAGAGCGCGCCTGCGCCCGTGGCTCGCGCCCTGAGTCCTCCGGACACCGCACGCTCCGTGCCGGGCCTCGCGCCACCCTCTACCACTGGGACATGCCGCAGGTGCTCCAGGATGGGGCGTCTGGCCATCCGCGTGGGTGGACGTGGGCGGCCTGGATCTGCTGGATGCGGAATCCACGAGTTGAAGGGCGACCCCTGCGCTGGCTCCTGGAGCACGGCTACAGGGCTGGGTTTATGTGAAACGTCCGCCTGGTGAGGTTGATCGTTCGCCCTTGACGCTAAGGGTGGGAGGCGTGTTTCACGTGAAACGGGCTCCGGGCGGTGCCCTGGTGGGGCGCTGGACTGATGGACGTCCTCGGCCCACGTTCGGCGGAGAGATTGTCCTGAGGTGAGACGAGGGCTCGGTCTGCGTGAAGGACGACCTTGCGCGGGGGGTGTCAGGCTAGGCGGGCCAGGAGTAGGGACTCGCAGACTTCGCCTAGGTCCAGGCCGGCGACGCTGATGGCCCGGGGGAGAAGGCTGGTCTCCGTCATGCCGGGGGCGACGTTGACTTCCAGGAAGTAGACCTCGCCTTCAGGGGAGACGATGAGGTCGGTCCGGGAGATGTCGCGGAGCCCGAGGGCGCGGTGGGCGGTGACGGCGGCGGAGGTGGCACGGGTCGCGGCATCGGGAGCCAGGCGCGCCGGAGTGATGAACTCGGTGTCGCCCGCGTCGTACCGGGCCGTGTAGTCGTAGAGGGCGCCGGGAGCGACGATCTCGACGGCGGGGAGGGCGGTGGGGGTGCCGTCCTGCTCGATGACGCTGACGGAGACCTCCGTGCCGGCGATGTAGCGCTCGATGAGGGCCGCGTCGCCGTAGGCGAAGCAGGCGACCATGGCGGCGGACAGTTCGGACGGCTCGCGGACGACGGAGGCGCCGAGGGCCGAGCCGCCACGGGTCGGCTTCACGAAGAGGGGGAGGCCGAGGGCGCCGACGATGCGGTCGAGGACGGATGCGGCGCCCAGGTCGTGGAAGACCTCCTTCGGGAGGGCGACCGACTCGGGGGTGCGGAGGCCGGCGCGGCGGACGACGGACTTGGCGGTCGGCTTGTCCCACGCGACACGACAGGCGTCCGGACGGGCGCCGAGATAGGGCACGCCGATGAGTTCGAGGACGTCGCGGATCGAGCCGTCCTCGCCGGTGGCGCCGTGCAGGACGGGGAAGACGATGTCCGGCGGGTCGTCCGTCAGCGAGTCCAGGAGCGTCGCGTCGGCGTCGCGCAGTTCGACCGGGATGTCGCGGGCGCGCAGCGCGTCCGTGACGCGTCGGCCGGACCGGAGCGACACCTCGCGCTCGTACGACAACCCCCCGGCGAGGACGACGACATGCCCGAGTTCCACCGCACTGCCCCTCTTGCTGGTGTCGTGTGCGACCGCCGGCCGACGGCGGCGGTCGCGCGTTTCACGTGAAACCTTCAGACGACGTCCGGGCCGGGAGCCTGGACGCCGGTGGAGCCGCCGCCGACCGACCCGCCGAACATGTCGCGGAGCCGGATCTCCTTCTCGACCACCGTCGCGAGCCGCCGGACGCCCTCCCGGATCCGGTGCGGCTCGGGGAAGCAGTACGACAGCCGCATGTGCCGGTGGCCGGTGCCGTCCGCGTAGAAGCCCGTCCCCGGGACGTAGGCGACCCGTTCGGCGATCGCGCGCGGGGCCATCGCCTTGGAGTCGAGCCCCTCGGGGAGCGTCAGCCAGACGAAGAAGCCGCCCGCGGGCCGCGTCCACGTGCAACCGTCCGGCATCAGCTGGTCGAGGGACTCCAGCATCGCGTCACGGCGTGCCCGGTACAGCTCGCGGAAGCTCTTGATCTGCTCCCGCCACGGCTGCGTGGCGAGGTACTCGCGGACGGCGAGCTGGGAGAAGTTCGACGGGCACAGGATCGCGGACTCGGCGGCCAGGACGAGCTTCGCCCGCACCGCGTGCGGCGCCAGCACCCACCCTACGCGGAGCCCGGACGCGATCGTCTTGGAGAACGAGCCGAGGTAGAGGACGCGCTCGGAGTCGTCCGCGCGCAGGGCGCGCATGGGCTCGCCGTCGAAGCCGAGGAGCCCGTACGGGTTGTCCTCGACGATCAGCACGTCGTATTCGGCGCAGATCTCCAGGATCTGGGCGCGCCGCGCCGTGGTGAGCGTGACGCCCGCCGGGTTCTGGAACGTCGGCACCGTGTACAGGAACTTGACGGTGCGCCCCTGCGCGCGGAGCGACGAGAGCGTCTCGCGCAGCGCGGACGGAATGAGCCCGCCCTCGTCCAGCGGCACGTGGACGACGTCGGCCTGGTAGGACGCGAACGTGCCGAGCGCGCCGACGTAGGACGGGGCCTCCGCGAGGACGACGTCGCCCGGGTTCACGAAGATCTTGGTGATGAGGTCGAGCGCCTGCTGCGCGCCGACGGTGACGACCACGTCGTCCGGGGACGCCTGGACGCCTTCGAGGGACATGACCTCGCAGATGTGCTCGCGGAGCAGCTCGTCCCCCTGCGCGGACCCGTACTGCAGCACCTCGGCGCCCTTGCCCGCGACGAGGTCGCCGATCATCTCTCCGACGGCGTCGAGCGGAAGGGCCGACACGTACGGCGCGCCGCCCGCGAGCGAGACGATCTCCGGGCGGGCCACCATCGCGAACAGCGCGCGGATCTCGGACGGCACCATGCCGGCGGCGCGGGCGGCGTAGCGATCGGCGTAGACGTCCGTACGCGAATGCTGTTCCACGAGGCACCTCCGAGGCGTTATGGCTTCCCTGCAAACTACGGCATGGCCGCTGCGCCGGAACGCTCCGGGTGTGGCGCGCCGCCCGGTCGGGGAAACTCCTGTCCGATACGATGCCCGCGGGTCCCGGTTGGTTGCCGGGAAGTTCCGCCGCCAAGGGTCCAGGCCCGGCGGGCGAGGATCGCAACAGGGGGTGCCGACCCGGTGTCGCGTCGTCTCGTCAACATCACGCTGGACAATCTCGATGATCTGCCGCACCGCTGCCGCGGCTGCGTTTTCTGGGAGCTGGACCCGGTCAGCCGGGACCGCGCGCTGGAGAGCGGCGACTCGGGCCTGGAGAAGGAGGCGTGGATCTCCTCCACGCTGCTGGAGTGGGGCAGCTGCGGCAAGATCGCGTACGTGGACAACGTCCCGGCGGGTTTCGTGATGTACGCGCCGCCGCTGTACGTGCCGCGCTCGGTGGCCTTCCCGACGAGCCCGGTCAGCGCGGACGCGGTGCTGCTGATGACCGCGCACATCCTCCCGGAGTTCGCGGGCGGCGGGCTCGGCCGGATGCTCGTCCAGGGCGTCGCCAAGGACCTGACCCGGCGCGCGGTGAAGGCGATCGAGGCGTTCGGCGACCTGAAGGGCGAGGAGGGCGGGTGCATGGTGCCCGCCGACTATCTGCTGTCGGTCGGGTTCAAGACCGTCCGGCCGCATCACCGGTATCCGCGGCTGCGGCTGGAGCTGAAGTCGGCGCTGTCATGGCGTGAGGACGTCGAGGTGGCCTTGGAACGGCTGCTGGGCTCCATGACCCCGGAAGGGGCGCTACGGCCGGTCTGAGGGGATCTGAGGGCTTTGACGCGTGTGGCCCGCACCCCGGCCGGGGTGCGGGCCACACCTTTCGCGCTCGCCGCGGGAGACGGGAGGCGGCTCAGATGTAGTCGGCGAGATCCCGCAGCAGGGCGGCCTTCGGCTTGGCGCCCATGATCTGCTTGACGACCTCGCCGCCCTTGTAGAGGTTCATCGTCGGGATCCGCATGATGCCGTACTCCTGCGGCACCCGCGGGTTCTCGTCGATGTTCATCTTCACGATGTCGATCTTGTCGCCGTGCTCCTTGGAGATCTCTTCCAGGATCGGCGCCACCATCCGGCACGGGCCGCACCATTCGGCCCAGAAGTCGACGAGAACGGGCTTGTCGTTCTCGAGCACCTCGGTGGCGAAGTCGGCGTCCGTCACGGCTTTCATGGTTCTCCTTCTGCTCTCACGCGGCCGGCGCAGGCCCTTCGCCGGCGTCGGCCGCCGGTGTCGTGGCCGCCCGGCCCGTCCATCCGCCGACCGCTCGCCCGCCGCGCCGATGGGGCGGCCGCCCCATCGGCCTCTCCGCTGGTCGCAACCTGCCGGCTGGTAGGTCTGCGTTACCGATGGAGCGGTTCGCCGACTACGCGGTCCGTCTGCCGTCGCCCGAGGTGGCGGGCGGCTGGTCGGTCGTGGTCGCCGATCGGGAGGCCCTGACGTTCACGTCCGGCCGCGTTGAGGGTTCCTCGCCGAGTCTGCTGGACGATCTGGACGGTCGGTCGCGCGAGCCCGCCGGCGGGGCGACCGTGCCGACTGGGCGGCGGTGGTTCAGGCCTGGGGGACGGTTTCGGCGGCACCCTGGTCCTGGAGCCAGCGTTCGGCGTCGATGGCGGCCGCGCAGCCGCTGCCCGCCGCCGTGACCGCCTGCCGGTAGATGTGGTCCACCACGTCACCGCACGCGAACACCCCGGGGATCTTCGTGCGCGTCGTCGGAGCGTCCACCAGCAGGTAGCCGTCGGTGTCGGTCTCCAGCTGCCCGGCGAACAGCTCGCTGCGCGGGTCGTGGCCGATCGCGATGAACAGCCCGGTGACCTCCAGCTGCGACTCCGCGCCGGTCTTGGTGTTGCGGACGGTCACCCCGGTGACGCGGTCGTCGCCGTGGATGGCCGTGACCTCGCTGTCCCACAGGAACCGGATCTTGTCGTTGGAGAAGGCCCGATCCTGCATGATCTTGGACGCGCGCAGCTCGTCCCGCCGGTGGATCACCGTCACCGACCGGGCGAACTTGGTCAGGAAGATCGCCTCCTCCATCGCGGTGTCGCCGCCGCCGACCACGGCGATGTCCTGCTCGCGGAAGAAGAACCCGTCACACGTCGCGCACCACGACACGCCGCGGCCCGACAGCCGCTTCTCGTCCGGCAGGCCCAGCTCGCGGTAGCCCGACCCGGTCGCCACGATCACGGCCTTGGCCAGGTACGTCTCGTCCCCGACCTTGACGACCTTGGGGTCGACGGTCAGGTCGACCTCGGTGACGTCGTCGGTGATCAGTTCGGCGCCGAAGCGTTCGGCCTGCTTGCGCAGGTTGTCCATCAGGTCCGGACCCATGATCCCGTCGGGGAAGCCGGGGAAGTTCTCCACGTCGGTGGTGTTCATCAGCGCACCGCCGGCCGTCACCGACCCCTCGAACACCAGCGGCTTCAGGTCGCCGCGAGCCGCGTAGATGGCGGCCGTGTAGCCCGCGGGGCCGGACCCGATGATGATCACGTTACGGACGTCGCTCACTGTTCTGCGCCTCTCCTCGTTGGCCGTCGGTGCCGCACGACCCGGCCTGCCACTCGCGTCAACCGATCCTAGGGCCCGGGGATTCCCAGGACACCCCGGCCAGCCGTCCACCAGCGTGCATCCCCTCTAGGGTGTGGTGCATGGCACGCATTCTGCTTCTCCACTCGATGTACGGGCTGCGTCCAGCGGTGCACCAGGCGGCGGACCGGCTCCGCGCGGCGGGACACGAGGTCCACGTCCCCGACCTGTACGACGGGCGGGTCGTCGACGACCCCGAGGCCGGCATCGAGATCAAGGAGGAGATCGGCCGGGACGAGCTGCTGCGCCGCGCCGTCCGGGCGGCCGCGCCCCTCATCGGTGACGGCGGCCTCGTCTATGCGGGTTTCTCCCTCGGCGGTTCCATCGCGCAGAACCTCGCCTTCGCGGACGAGAAGGCCGGCGGCCTGCTGCTGATGCACGGCACGTCCGACATCGCGGAGGGCGCGACCACCGAGGTCCCGGTGCAACTGCACGTCGCCGACCCCGACACCTGGGAGCCCGTCGACTGGCTGAACACCTGGTACCTGCAGATGCGCAAGGCGGGCGCGGACGTGGAGGTCTACCGCTACCGGGGCGCCGGCCACCTCTTCACCGACCCGGACCTCCCCGACTACGACGCCGAGTCCGCCGAAAGCGCCTGGACGACCGCCCTGGCCTTCCTCGACTCGCTCTAGCACCACGCGCCACGACGTGCCATGCCGAGGGCGCGAGGGCGGCGCGCGCGTGCGGGCGGCGCGACCCGCCGACCGGCCTTGGATCGCCGCCCCGTCCGGCACTTCATCTGCCGCGCTTGAACGATCGCCCCGTCCCCGGTCGCCTGTGAGACCGCACGACCATGCCGCAAGGCGTTGAGTGCGGTGATGGCGCAGGCGGGCGGCGCGACCCGCCGGCTGGCCATAGGTCGCCACCCCGGTTCCCGTCCGGCACTTCACTGATCAGGCCGGCGGGGTCGGGCTGCCGGCGGGGCAGGTTCACCGGAGAGCGGCATTCGGGTGGCCGCTTGTTCAATGCGCTGGATGGCCGGGCGTGCTGGTGGCCGTCGGCGTGTGACCTGCGGAGGCCATGGTGCTCGGCTTGGGGCTTGGTGGGGCCGTTCTCGGGGGTGGGCCCGAGAACGGCGGGGCTCGCGTCAGGCGTTCTTCAGCGTCTTCAGGACGTGCTGGTTCTGCGCGGAGCAGTCGGTTCCCACGACCCAGATGTTCCACTTGCCGGAGTGGTCGCCGGGGACGGCGATGACGGTCGCGGCGGTCCCCTCGTACTTCGCCGCGTCGACGAGGGCGGGCGTCCGGCCGCGGGTGACGCCGTTGACGCATCCCCTGAGCTGCGCGGACGGCGGGCCGGACGCGGCCCGCAGCTTCTGCCCGTCGGCGAGCAGCCGGTCCACCTGGGAGCCGAGGGTGCCGGCGCGGTAGTCGGTGCCGCTGCGGGCGACCGTGAAAGCCGCGGCCGGCGCGGCGTTCGGCCCCATCCCCTTTTCCGAACCGGATTGGTCGGGATTATCCTGTGCGGGAGCCGAGGCCTGTCCGTGGTCGCCGTTCACGCCGTCCAATGCCATCGTGCCGACCGTCGCGCCGCCGCCGACGACGATGACCGCCGCCGCCGCGGCCGACAGAATCCGCCAATGCCGCCTTCCGCGCCGCTGCTCCATGCTCACCACGGTGGCTTTGTGCATCGACTCCGCGGCGATGGCGGTGTCGATGCGCTCGGCCAGCTCGGCGGGCATGGACGGTACGGGTGCCTCCGCCAGGATCCGGGAGACGTCCGCAAGGTCGGCGGACAGCTCACGGCATTCGGCGCAGGTATCCAGGTGCGCGTTGACGGAGGCGGCTTCGTCGTCTTCGAGCAGTCCCTCGGCCAAGTCGGCCAGGACGTCGTAGTCGTAGTGTGCGGGGTTCACTTGGGCATGCCACCTCCTTCCACACCTCCGACGTTTTTGCGATCCCGTCGGTTCCGGTGGTGGGTGAGAAGCGGCGCGAGCCGGGCGCGTCCACGCGCGCAGCGGCTCTTGATCGTGCCCGCGGGGACCTCCATGACCCGCGCGGCGTCGTCGACGGAGTAGCCCATCATGTCGACGAGGACGAGGGCGGCGCGCTGCTCGAACGGAAGCTGCTCCAGCGCGGTGCGGACGTCGAGGGAGACGCCGTGCGCGTCCGTCGGGTCGGGCATCTTCGGCGCGACGGCGTCGAAGGTCGCGTCGTCGCCCATCGGCGTCGCCGGCCGGACGGACTTGCGCCTGATGCGGTCGAGGCACGCGTTCACCACGATGCGGTGCAGCCAGGTGGTGACGGCGGCGTCCCCGCGGAACCGCCCGGCCGCGCGGAACGCCGAAAGACACGCGTCCTGCAGCGCGTCGGCCGCCTCCTCCGGGTCGCCGAGGGTGCGCAGCGCGACCGCCCACATGCGGTCGCGGTGCCGGTGGACCAGTTCGGCGAACGCGTGCGGGTCCCCCTGGGCGTGGCGGGCGAGGAGTTCCTTGTCGGGCACCTCGCCGACGCGATGCATGCTCACCGACGTCATGAGCGACCGCTTTCTCGTTCGGGACGCCCGTTCGGCGCCGGACGTCCACGACCGGCTGCTGGGGATTGCACCACAGGTTCCTGGGGGCGAGGGGACATTCTGCTCACAGGCACGATACAGACAAGAGCAACTCCACGTCACAGCCCTTGTCCACCCTGTGGACGAAGGTCAGCCGGTTGTGCCGTAGACCGTGACCTCGCCGAGCCTGCCCTTGGGGAGGGGCGACGAGGGCAGCGAGGTGAACCAGACGAGGACGTACTGCCCCGTGGCCCGCGGTGAGGCGGTGATGGTCAGCTCGCCTCCGTTGGCGGGCTGCTGGCCGACGCGCTTCAGATCGCCGGGGGATTGCGAGTCCCCGACCCGGACCTGCAGCATCCCGCCGGTCACCGGCGAGTAGATCTTGACGCTGGCCACGGTGACGGGCTTGCCCATGTCGAGCAGGACGCCGAGGCCCTTGGAGTAGTTGCCGAAGCCGGAGTCGGCGTACCGCTGGGTCTCCCAGCGGCCGCTCGGCTTGCCGTCGATGACGGAGCCGACGTCCTTGGAGATCGAGGTGTCCTGGTGGTCGGGCTTGGAGTCCTGGACGGCGGTCGCGCCGGCAGCCTGGAGCTTCACGACGGTCGGCTGGGGCGGCGCGCTGGTCTTGGACTTGTCGGTGACGCCGCCGTCCTTGGGCTCGCCGCCGCCGTTGCCGGTGAGCGCCCAGGCGCCGATGCCGACGATGACGGTCAGCGCGGCCGCGGCGACGCCGATCAGCGCCCGGTTCGCGGGACGCTTCGGTGCGCCCTGCGCCGGCGCGGTGCGGGTCGACGTGGACGGCGGGGGAGGCGCGCCGTGCCGGGCGCGCGGCGGCGGGACGTGCGACGGCGCCGGCTGCTCGGGCGCGGGCCGCCGCCGCGGCTGCGGCTGCGGCGGCGCGGGAGGCGGAGCGGCCTGCCGGGGCTGGGCGGGCGCGGCGGGGCGGGGGGACGGCGGCGAGGCGTGCCCCAGCCCGGCGAACAGCGGCAGCGGGGTGCGCGGGACGCCGCGCAGCGCCCTGGCCAGGTCGGCGGGGGACGCGAGCGGCTCGGCCGCGCCGATGCCGAGGCAGCGGCAGACGATCGCGTCGACCGCGTGCGAGATGCCGGCCTGCACCTGGCGGGGCGCGTGCGGGACCCCGTCGGACGCGGGCGCGGCGGGCAGGTCGGAGGCGTCCTCGTCGCCGGGCCAGTGCGCGGTGAGCGCCGCGTACAGCATCCGGCCGAGGCCGCGGACGTCCTCGGCGGCGGGGTCGTCGGCCTGCCGGTCGTTCAGCACGGCGTCGGTGGCGATGCCGAGGATCTTGACGGTGCCGCCGGTCGTCCAGACGAGGTCGCGGGGGGTGAGGCAGAGGTGCGACAGCCCGGCGGAGTGCGCGGCGGCGATCGCCTCGGCCGCCTCGTACAGCAGCGTCGCGGCGCGGCCCGGCTCCAGCGGGGCCTTGGCGAGCATGCCCTCGAGGGTCTCGCCGGCCACCCATTCGCTGACGACGTAGGCGCTTTCGCCGGAGTCGTCGGCGTCGAACACCTGGGTGCAGCGGGGGTCGGTCAGCCTGCTGGCGGACCGGGCGGAGGTGACGGCCTCGGCGATCCGGGGGAACTCGGGATCGAAGGTGCGGACGGCGACCGCCCGCGCGAGGATCTCGTCGATGGCCTTCCAGAGCGACGATCCGCCGGAATCGCTGATGCGCTCTTCGAGGCGGTAGCGGCCGGCGAGACGCGTACCGGGCTCGATGACTGACGTGCTCACGGCAACGTCCTGCACAGGTGGTCAGATCCCATGTTCGTGGCGTGGCAGCTTACGCCTCCGACCCTCCTCTTTGCGTTCCCCAGGGTGTCGCCCCGCAAGCCGTAGTCCCCCACATGGTAGTGCTTACTCGCGTGAGTGGCCGCCTTATCGCCGCGCGTCCTTTTTACTTTGCGATGCGAGCGGCGTCACGGTGAGCCGGGCGGGCCGGTGATCAGCGGCCGGGCAGCCGCCGCGCGAACGTGGCGATCGCCGTCTGGATCTCCTCCACCCGCATCAGCTTGGCGAAGACCACGTACAGCAGCCCGCCGCCCGCCGAGCCGACGACCAGGGTGACCAGCGCGGGGAGCAGCGTGGAGGTGTCCCCGGCGGCGTCCGCGACGGTGTGCGCGGCGTAGGCGAACCCGATCAGCGGCCAGACCGCGACGAGGAGCTTCAGGTGGCCGCCGACGATGCGCCGGCCGTCGATCCCGCCGAGCTTGCGGCGCAGCACGAGCCAGCAGGCGAGGGTGCCGACCAGGTTGGTGATCGCGAACCCGCCGGCGATGCCGACCACGATCCACTTGACGCCGAGGACGTTGTAGGCGGTGAACGCCATCGCGATGTTGGACACGGTGACGACGACGCCGATCAGCGCGGGCGTCCTCGTGTCGCCGTGGGAGTAGAAGACGCGCAGCATGAGCTGGTAGATCGAGAACGGCACGAGCGCGATCGCGAACATCTGCATGACCCGCGCGATGACCAGCGCGTCGTCGTGGGAGGTGTTGCCGTGCGCGAACAGCACGGTGGTGATCTCCGGGCCGAGCACGAGCATCAGGGCCGCCGCGGGCATGATGATCACCGAGGAGAGCCGCAGCCCGCTGGAGAACGCGGCGCGCACGTCCGCGGTCTTGCCCTCGGCGGCGAACCGGCTCATCCGCGGCAGCAGCGCGGTGATCACCGAGACGCCGACGATCGCGTAGGGCAGCTGGAAGAGCTGGTAGGCGTTGAAGTACGGGGTGTAGCCGTAGCCCTCGCCGAGGCCCTCGTCGACGGCGCGGTTCCCGGCGGCGTTGGCGAGCGCGGTGACGACGGCGAGCGCGGTCTGGGTGGCGACGACGTACAGCAGCGTCCAGCCGGCCATCCGGCCGACCTCGCCGATCTCGCCGCGCTTGAAGTCCAGCCGGGGCCGCCAGCGGAACCCGACGCGGCGCAGCGACGGCCACAGCGCCACCGTCTGCAGGACGATGCCGCCGGTGGTGCCGACGGACAGCAGCATGAGCTGGGCGTCGGTGATGCTGGACGGGTCGACGCGGCCCGTGGTGATCGCGAGGAACGCGCCGCCGACGGCGATCACCACGATGTTGTTCAGCACCGGCGCCCACATCGGCGCGCCGAAGCTGCCGCGCGTGTTCAGGATCGCGCCGGCGAACGCGCCGACGCCGTAGAAGAACAGCTGCGGCAGGAAGAACTGCGCGAACAGGATGGCGACCTTGCGCTGGTCACCGGTGTAGCTGCCCGCGAGGACGTCGATGAACAGCGGCGCGCACAGCACCGCGACGACGGTGAGGACGCCGAGGCCGATCACCGCGAGGGTGAACACGCGCTGCTCGTACTGCTCGCCGTAGGTCCGGTCGCGCTGCTTCGCCCGCACCAGCAGCGGGACGACGACACTGGTCAGGATGCCGCCGAGCAGCAGGTCGTAGATCTGGTTGGGGATCGTGTTGGCGGTGTTGTAGGCGTTGGCGAGCAGGCCGGTGCCGAGCGCCGCGACGATGACCGCGGTGCGCAGGAAGCCGGTGACGCGGGACGCGAGGGTGCCCACCGCCATGATCGCGCCGGAGCGGAGGATGCCGCCGGAGCCCTTGCCGCCCTCGCCGTCGCCGGGCGCGGGGGCGGGGACGTCGACGACCGTCTCGGCGACGGGCGCGCCGCCTCCGGGCACGGGTCCGCCGGGGACGGGGATGTCAATCGCCGTCTCGGCGGCGGTGTTCGCCGCGCCGCGCGGCCTGCCCGTCGGCGGCGGACTCGGGTATCCCGCCGGGTTCGGGGCGGTCGGCGGCGGCCCCTGGGGCGGAGGCGCCTGCGGTCTCCGGGGCGGCGGGCCCTGCGGAGGCGGACCCTGCGGGCCCTGCGGACCCTGCGGGGGCGGCGGGGGCGGACCCTGGCGCGGCGGGCCCGGCGGGGGCCCCTGCGGGGGCCGGCCCGGCGGCGGAGGCCCCTGCGGAGGCGGGCCCGGCGGGTATCCCCGGCCCTGCGGGTCGCCCTGCCCCGGGTACCCCTGGGAACTCGGCGGCGGGTATCCCTGCCCCTGGGAACCCGGGGCCGGGGAGCCCGCTCCCCTGTCCCCCTGCTCCCGCCGATTCCATTCCGGTCGACCCGTCACCGGCTGCCTCCGCTTTCCGGCGGCGCCTCGCTCTGATGGCCCGCACTCCGACGCCCACGAAGAGTACGGCAAGTCCGCCGCCGGTGATGAGGAGTGCGAGACGCCCGTAGCCGGTCACGGTCACGGTGATCGACTCGCCGTCCCCGTACGTCCGGCCGCCCGAGCCGGGGATCTGCAACTGGAGCTGGACGTGGAAGTTGCCGTTGCCGGCCGCCTGCGCGGGGATCCAGCGCTGCGCCCGCTCCCCGGGCCGCAGCTCGATGATCGCGTCCTCCGGCTCCAGCCCGCCGAGCCGCAGCTTCGCGCTGTTCTCGGACGTGGCGACGAGCCGGACCTTGACCGACTGGCCGGGCAGCATGTTCTCCACGAGCACCGGCAGCCGGCCGGAGCTGCCGCCCATCAGCACGCGTTTGCTCTTGGTGGTGACGATGCGGACGAGGTGCATGTCCCCGGTCAGCTCGTCCTCCAGCTGCTTGCGGGCCGCCCTGGCCCGGCGCGGCGACGTCCGCCACGCCGCCGACTCCATGCGCAGCACCGCCCGCTCGTAGGAGATCTTCGCCGGGCCGGTCATCACCGCCTGGAACGCCCTGGCCTGCCGGGAGATCGCCTGCACCTGGGCGAGGTGCGCGTCGCCGAGCTCGTACTGCTGGTAGTCGTCGGAGTAGCCGTTGAAGACGCGGCCCTGCGGCGCGGCCGACTCGATCTTGCCGAGCGGCACCTCGCGCAGCCAGCCCGCGCCCTTGGTGTACTTCAGCAGGTTCTTCGCGACCCCGTCGGCGGGGTTCCAGTGCCGGTCCGGGGCGAGGACGACGGTGCGCGGCCGGTTCGGCGCCTCCGCGGCGATCATCGCCGTCTCGGCCAGGAACCGCTGCTCGGTCAGCAGCCCGCCGGACGCCGACCGCGACCCCTCGCTGACGATCTGGTTGAGCTTCTCGTCGTACAGGAGCGTCTTCTTGTCGCCGTGGTGCGTCGGGAGCGTCGTCGTCGCGTTCGGCAGCGCGCCGGTCGCCGGGTTCTGGAACTGCGAGCTGCTCATCAGGAACGCGCCGCCGTCCTTCAGCGCGTGCTGGGCGAGCTGGTCGACCGTGCCGGGCCCGGCGGCGCCGGACGGCGGCCAGGCGACGTGCGCGTCGGCGGCGCGTCCGAGGACCCGCGTCGCGACGCCGGTGTTGCGCTCGTCGAACGCGACGCCGATGTCGCGGGGCGTCTTGCGGCGGACGAGCGCCACGACGTCGGGGTCGGCGTAGGGGAGGGTGAAGTACGGGTCCTTCTTCGAGGCGTCGCGCAGCTTGGTCAGCCAGGCCGCCGCGGCCTCGCTCTTCTTCTTCCGGACGCTCTTCTTGTCGCCGGGGCCCCGTACCGTGTAGTCGCCGGACGCCATGCGCTGCACGTCGTCCAGTAGCGCGGGGTCGATCCCCCAGGTGATGGGCGTGTCGGTCGCGGACGCCGCGTCGACCAGCCGGCTGAGCCGCCCGCCGGGCGCGACGGACGCGGCGAGGTCGTCGTCGAGGAACGTCCGGTCGTTGGTGCGGTGCATCCGGTCGGCCAGCGGCCAGACCCAGCCGACGGCGACCGGCTTGAAGTGCCGTTCCTTCGGCATGAACGTGAGGAACGTGGTGACGCCGCCGACGACCTGCCGCGCCGAGTTCAGCACCTCGACGCCGACCGGGTAGACGCCGGGCGTGCCGGGCGGGGCGCGCAGCCCCAGCTTCTCGACCGTGGTGCGGAACGTCCAGCTCTGCTTCACGCCGGGCGCGGACGCCCCCGGGATCTGCTTCTCCTCGCCGACGTTCGGCAGCGCGTTCGGCGGGCCGGCGGCGAGCTGGTCGAGCTGGCTGCGGCTGTTGACGGGCTGCGCGCTGTAGCGCAGCCGCAGGTGGAGGCCGGGAAGCTGGTGGCCGGTGCGGTTCATGGCGAGCCCCGAGATCTCGATCCGCGACTTGGGGCCGGCGCTCTTGGGGTCCACCCGGGTGAGCGCCATGGCGACCTGCGCCTTCGCCTGCGCCTGCGCGGACGCGGGCACCGAGCCGGGGGCGCGCCGCGCGAGGGCGGGCGGCGCCAGCGTCGTGGGCGCCGCCATCGCCATGCAGGGCAGCAGAGCGGCCAGCGCCACCGCGCGTTTGACCGTCCTCACGCCTTACCGGCCGCCTCGGGACGGCGGGCGAACATTTCCCGCACCACGGCGTCGATGGTAGTCCGTCGCACCCCTTGCGAGTGCCCGAGCGCCGGGGCGGGGGACGCGGTGCGCGGTCAGGCGCGGGAGCGGCTGCCCTCCGGGGTGCCGGCGGGGGCCGGGATGGGCGCCGGGGGCACGGGGTCGACGGGCTTGGCGTGGCACAGCGCGTACAGGGACCCGCCCCTGATCCCGAGGGCGGTGGACGCCTCCCCGGTCGCGGTGTAGACGACGTCGTCGCCGTGCAGGCCGTCCGCCAGGCGGTGGTCGATCAGCAGCGGCATCGTGTCGGGCAGCAGCAGCGGGCAGACGAGGCCCGCCGCGTACTCGGTGGCGGCGTTCACGACGTCCGGGTGCGCCGGGCGGACGGTGCGGGCGCCGACGGTGCGCCGGACCGCCTCCATCGCCGGCCGCTCGCCCGCCGGGACGATCACGCCGGTCAGGAAGCGGCGGCCGCGCCGGGCGTCGTCGCAGGAGTAGACGCGCGTCACCAGGCACCGTTCCGCCGGGAGTCCGAGCGCCTTCGGGAGTTCGTCGGCGTGGGCCATCGCGACGGGCAGCCGCACGATCTCGTGCACGGTCTCCCATTCGAGCAGTGCGCGGTGGATGGCGAGAGCGTCCTTCATGTCAGGCTCCATCCCGCGGGGGTCTCCCCGCTCACCCCCGGAACTGGTTTCGCTGTGTCCCCGTGCTTCGCACTCTGCGCGGGATATCCCCACATACCCGGAACGAGTGGCCTAACTCGTGTCATACGTCACGTAAACCCTCGCGATGCGCCTCAGCCGCACGTGCGGCGGACCGGGGCCCTCTGGATCCCGCTACCGTTGTCGTGCGGGAGGCTCACCGGCGGTCGCGCTGGCGTCATCGGGGTGTCCAGAACGTAACCCGGAGATCGCGCCATGTGAAGGGGCCCGTCCGGCTCCGGCCCCGCAAAGGCTCCCGGGCGGGGGCCCGCGATCATCGGAAAGTCCTTTGTCAGCCCGTCAATCAAGGAAATACGCTCGATGGCCGTGCCCAACCAGAACGTGACCCCGGAGTCCTCGCAGCGCACCGCGATCGCCGAGCTGCTGCGCGGGATCGCCCCCGTCGCCGACGAACTCGGCGCCCTGTTCGCGGCGGCCGGTCACGAGCTGGCGCTGGTCGGCGGACCCGTCCGGGACGCGCTGCTGCGGCGCCCCACCAAGGACGTCGACCTGACCACCGACGCGCGGCCCGAGCAGACCCTGGAGATCGTCCGCGACTGGGCGGACGCGCACTGGACGATCGGGATCGAGTTCGGCACCGTCGGCCTCCGCAAGGACGGCGTCGAGCTGGAGATCACCACCTACCGCAGCGAGTCGTACGACCCGAAGTCCCGCAAGCCCGACGTCTCCTACGGGACGTCCCTCGTCGAGGACCTCCGCCGCCGCGACTTCGCGGTGAATGCGATGGCGGCGCGGCTGCCCGGCCACGAGTTCGTCGACCCGTTCGGCGGCCTGACCGACCTGCGGCGCAAGGTCCTGCGGACCCCCGGCAAGCCCGAGGACTCCTTCGGCGACGACCCGCTGCGGATGCTGCGCGCCGCCCGGTTCGCCTCGCAGCTCGGCTTCACCGTCGCGCCCGACGTCGTCCGCGCGATGAAGGACATGGCGCCCCGCATCGAGATCGTCTCCGCCGAGCGGGTCCGGGACGAGCTGTCCAAGCTGATCTGCGGCATGTACCCGCGGCAGGGCCTGGCGCTGCTCGTGGAGACGGGCCTCGCCGGGCACGTCCTGCCGGAGCTGCCGAAGCTGCGGCTGGAGATCGACGAGCACCACCGGCACAAGGACGTCTACGAGCACTCGCTGATCGTCCTGGAGCAGGCCATCGCGCAGGAGGAAGAGGGCCCCGACCTCGTGCTGCGGCTCGCGGCGCTGCTGCACGACATCGGCAAGCCGAAGACGCGCCGGTTCGAGGACGGCGGGCGGGTGTCGTTCCACCACCACGAGGTCGTCGGCGCGAAGATGGCCCGCAAGCGGCTGACCGCGCTGCGCTACCCGAAGGACGTCGTCAACGACGTGTCCCGCCTCGTCGAGCTGCACCTGCGGTTCCACGGCTACGGCACCGGCGAGTGGACGGACTCGGCCGTCCGCCGGTACGTCCGCGACGCCGGCCCGCTGCTCTCCCGGCTGCACAAGCTGACCCGCGCCGACTGCACGACCCGCAACCGGCGCAAGGCCGAGCGGCTCCGCCGCACCTACGACGACCTGGAGCGGCGCATCGAGCGGCTGGCAGAGGAGGAGGAGCTCGCGGCGATCCGCCCGGAGATCGACGGCAACGAGATCCAGGAGATCCTCGGCATCAAGCCCGGCCCGCTCGTCGGCAGGGCCTACAAGTTCCTCCTGGACCTCCGCCTGGACCGCGGCCTGATCGGCAAGGACGCGGCCGCCGCCGAACTCCGCGCCTGGGCCGCCGCCGAAGGCATCCTCCCCACCCCCGCCGAAGACGAAGCCGGCGGAGGCCGGGCAGCCGCCAAGGACGCGGCGGCGGAGCCTGAGCCGTCCGGTGGCGAGGCCGGCGGAGGCGAGGCCGGCGGAGGCGAGCCGTCCGGTGAGGACGCAGCCGCAGACCGCGAGGCGGCTGGAGGCAAAGCAGCCGGAGGTAAGGCGGCCGGTGGTGCGGCGGCGGAGCCTGAGCCGTCCGGCGAGGAGGCGGCCGCAGACCGCAAGGCGGCCGGTGGCGGGGCCGGCGGGGTGGGCGCCGGGAGCGGTGAGGCGTGATTCCGCTTCAGTTGGGGCGGATGAGTCCCCGCGAGGCCGAGCGGATGCTCGCGTTCGACCGGGAGCACATCTGGCATCCGTACGCGCCGATGCCCGCCTCCGCGCCCGTGCTGCCGGTCGTGTCGGCGGACGGCGTGCGGCTGACGCTCGCGGACGGCACCGAGCTGATCGACGGGATGTCGTCGTGGTGGGCGGCCGTGCACGGCTACAACCACCCGAAGCTGAACGCGGCGGTCACCGGGCAGCTCGGGAAGATGGCGCACGTGATGTTCGGCGGGCTCACGCACCCGCCGGCCGTGCGGCTCGCGGAGCGCCTCGTCGAGATCACGCCGGAGCCGCTGACGAAGGTGTTCTTCGCCGACTCCGGGTCCGTGGCGGTCGAGGTCGCGATCAAGATGGCGCTGCAGTACTGGCGGTCGCGGGGGCGTCCCGAGCGGCACCGGCTGCTGACCGTCCGCGGCGGGTACCACGGCGACACGTTCGGCGGCATGGCGGTCTGCGACCCGGTGAACGGCATGCACCACCTGTTCACCGACGTCCTCGCGAAGCACGTGTTCGCGCCGCCGCCCCCGCTGGGGTACACCGCGGAGCCCGACGAGACCTACCTGGCCGAGCTGTCCCGGCTCGCCGCCGAGCACGCGGGCGAGCTGGCCGGGATCATCGTCGAGCCGGTCGTGCAGGGCGCCGGCGGCATGCGCTTCTACGCGCCCGAGTACCTGGCCGCGCTCCGCGACATCGCCGACGAGCACGGCCTGCTGCTGATCCTGGACGAGATCGCCACCGGGTTCGGCCGGACGGGCGAGCTGTGGGGCTGCGACCACGCTGAGATCGCGCCCGACATCATGTGCCTCGGCAAGGCGCTGACCGGCGGATACATGACGATGGCCGCCACCATGTGCACCGACCGCGTCGCCGAGGGCATCGCCTCGGGCGAGGCGGACGTACTGATGCACGGCCCCACCTACATGGCGAACCCGCTGGCCGCGGCCGTCGCGTCCGCCTCCATCGACCTGCTGCTGTCGCGCGACTGGCGGGACGAGGTCGACACCATCGAGGCGGTCCTCACCAGCGAACTGGACGGCGCCGCTGAGCTCCCCGGGGTGGCGGACGTCCGCGTCCTCGGCGCGATCGGCGTCGTCGAGGCGCGCGAACCGGTGGACGTGGCGTCCGTGCAGGAGATCGCGATGGCGCACGGCGTCTGGCTGCGCCCCTTCGGCAAGCTGATCTACACGATGCCCCCGTACGTCTGCACGGAGGACGAGGTCCTCCACATCGCCGCCGCGCTGCACGCCGCCGCCGAGTCCCTCTGACCCGGCGCCGCTCGGTCAGCGGAGGGCGGGCGCGGGGCGGCGCAGGCGGGAGGCGGCCGTCCGGTAGGCGGCCGCGCCGGCGGCGTAGGCGGCGACGACGACGAGGAGCGTCGGGGCGGCGCGGCCGTCGGAGGGGAGCCATGTCGCGGCGGCCGCCGCGGCGGCGGCGAACGTCGCGTTGAACAGCATGTCGTAGACGGCGAACACCCGCCCCCGGTAGGCGTCGTCGACGACCTCCTGGAGCGTCGTGTCGACGCACAGCTTCACGCCCTGCGACACGACGCCCAGCAGGAAGGCGCCGACCGCCCAGGGACGCTCCGCGAACGGCGTCCCGAAGAGGAGCAGGCCCAGTGCCGCCGCGGCGAGCAGCCACGCCGTCCACGCCTGCTTGCTGATCCGCCGCACCACCGCGGGGGTGATCAGCGCCGCCGCGAAGTAGCCGGCGCCGGACACCCCGAGCATGAGCGCGAACGTCTCCAGGCCGCGGTCGGGGTCGTCCGCGAAGTGGTTGCGGCACAGCAGCAGAGTCATGATCAGGACGACGCCGTACAGGAACCGGTGGAAGGAGATCGCGCCGAGCGCCAGCGCCGCCTGCGGCCGGTGCGCGAGATGGCGCGCGCCGTCCGCGAGGCCGGACACGACGCCGCCGAGCGTGTCGCGGACGCGGGACGTGTCCGGCGCGTCCGGCCCGAGCAGCCCCTTCGGCAGCGTCGTCGCGACCAGGCCCGCGAGCAGGTACAGCGCCGCCGCCGACACCAGGATCAGCGCCGTCCCCTCGTGCCCCGCGCCGAACACCAGGCGCAGCAGGTAGCCGGCGCCGCCGCCGGCGAACGCGATGACCGTCCCGGACGTGACCGTGAACGCGTTCGCCGTCACCAGTTCGCCGCGCCGCACCACGTGGGGCAGCGCCGCCGACAGCGCCGCGAGGAAGAACCGGTTGACGCCCAGCACGACGAGGACGCCGAGGAAGAAGCCCGCGCCGTCCTGCCCGGCGGCCACGAGGCCCGCGACGAGCAGCACCAGCGCGGCGCGCAGCACCGGTGTCCACACGAGGATCTGCCGGCGCCGCCACCGGTCGATGAACACCCCGGCGAACGGGCCGAGCACCGAGTACGGCAGCAGCGTCACCGCGAACGCGGCGGCGGCCTTGCCCGCCGTCGCCTGCCGCTCCGGCGAGAAGAACACGTAGCCGGCCAGCGCGACCTGGAACACGCCGTCGCTGAGCTGGGAGGCGAGCCGCGTCCCGTACAGCCGCCGGAAATCCCGCCCGCGCAGAATCCCCCGCAACTGTCCCGTTTTCACGCGCTCACCATACGTGCTGTCAGCCGCCGCTCAGCCAGAGGCGCGTGTAGTCGTAGCCGGCGGTGGTCGGGAGGTAGAGGGCGCCGTGGACGCGGGACGAGTGGAAGAGCGTCTGGGCGCGGTCGAGGAGCGGGACGATGGCCGCGTCCTCCATGATCTTCTGGTCGGCCTGCTGCCAGTAGCCGGCGGCGTGCTCGGCGTCGGGGGCGGTGAGGGCCGCGTCGATCAGGGCGTTCACCTGCGGGTTGTCGTAGCCGCCGTAGTTGGTGGAGTTCTGGCCGTAGGTGCGGCCGTCGAACAGCGGCTGGATGATCGAGCGGCCGTTGTTGCCGTACCAGTCGGGCACCCAGCCGGGGGCGGCGATGTCCCAGTCGCCGGCCTCGGCGCGCGCGGGCGTGCCGAGGGTGCCGGCGTAGAAGGAGCCGCTGGAGTCGGCGATGAGCTCCGTCTCGACCCCGCAGGCGTCGAGGTTGTCCGCGATCGACTGGGCGATGAGCTTGTGGACGCTGTTCGTCCGGTAGGGGAACTTCAGCGTGAGCTTGCCGCTCCCGGCCTGGCTGAGCAGTTCGCGGCATTTGGCGGGGTCGCCCGTCTCGCCGGGCGTGGGGTAGTGGTCGAGGGGCGCGTAGCCGGAGTTGCCGGGCGGGATCACGGTGTGCAGCGGCCGCGCCACCGACGGCCCGCCGACGATCTTGATCAGCGCGCTGCGGTCGATCGCGTACTCCAGCGCCTGCCTGACCTGGCGCTCGCCGAGCGCGCCGCCGTTGTTCGGGCTGCGCGTGTTGAACACCAGGTACGGGCTGTTGTTCGGCGTCTCCCTGATCGCGAAGCGCGGGTCGTCGCGGAGCCGGGGGATCGCCGACGTCGGGACGGGCTGGTCCCAGGCGAGGTCGGCGGTGCCCTGCTCGATCTGCTGCTGGACGGCCTCCGGCGAGTCCTGCCCGAGGGTGATGCGGATTTCGGCGACGTGCCGCTCGCGCAGCGGGTCGGCGCCGGCCCGCCACGCCGGGTTGTGCGCGAGCACGTACGACATGCCGGGCCGGTACTCGGTGATCTGGTACGGCCCGTCCGAAATCGTGTGCTGCCGGAGTTCCGGGCCGTCCGGAACGTAGGCGTCGTATTCCTTGGGCGCGGCGGCCGTGTACGGCAGCGTCAGCAGGTTGAGGAAGTCGCCGGCGGGACGCCGCAGCTTGAACACGAGCGTGCGGTCGTCCTTGGCCTGGACGCCCTCGAACCCGTGGTCGCGCTGGTAGGCGGCCATGGCCGCCGGGTCCTTGCCGTCGACGGCGGCGTAGCCGCGGCAGAACTCGTCCATGCCCTTGAGCGTGGAGATGAAGTACTGCTTGCCGGCGGACGGCGACGCCGGGTTGCACAGCCGCTCGAACCCCCGGACGAAGTCGTGCGCCGTCACCGGGCGGGGCGGCTTCGTGTTCCACTGGACGCCGTCGCGCAGCCGCACCGTGTACGTGCGGCGGTCCTTGCCGACGCCGCCGTTCTCGCGGGTCGGGATGCGCTCCGCCACGTCCGGCCGGACGGGCACCGTCTCCTGGAAGTCGTTGGACGCGCGCGTCCCGAACAGCGTCCTGGCGAACGTGCGGACGAGCCCGTACGCCCCGACGCTGGCCACCGACGCCGGGTCGAGGTGCTCGACGTCGGACGACCCGATGATCTGCAGCGTCCCCCCGTCGCGGCCCTGCCCCGCGGAGGCGTCGTCACCTCCCCCAGCGCATCCGGCGAGGCCGACCAGCAGCCCCGTCAGCCCCACCGTCACCTTGAACATCTCGCGTGCCGTCACGTTCTCACCTCGAACACTCAGACCTTGGCGCGCAGTCACCGGCGGTGTCACAGTAGGGCCACAGAGTGACAAAGGGCCGGTACATCACCGTTTTCTCTCCAGAAGTAAGGACGCCCTGACAGCGGATGTCCACTGTCAGGGCGTCCTTTGGAGAGTTTGTGATCAGACTCTCAGCGAGCGTTCGGGCTCAGCGGTCGACCTCGCCGCGGATGAACTTCTCCACCGCGTCGTGCGCCTGGTCGTCGTTGTACTGCTCCGGCGGGGACTTCATGAAGTAGGAGGACGCCGACAGGATCGGGCCGCCGATGCCGCGGTCCTTGGCGATCTTCGCCGCGCGGACGGCGTCGATGATCACGCCGGCGGAGTTCGGGGAGTCCCAGACCTCCAGCTTGTACTCCAGGTTGAGCGGCGTGTCGCCGAACGACTTGCCCTCCAGCCGGACGTAGGCCCACTTGCGGTCGTCCAGCCACGGCACGTGGTCGGACGGGCCGATGTGCACGTCCGCCTTCGCCATCTCGTGCGGGATCTGCGAGGTGACCGACTGCGTCTTGGAGATCTTCTTCGACTGGAGGCGCTTGCGCTCCAGCATGTTCATGAAGTCCATGTTGCCGCCGAAGTTGAGCTGGTACGTGCGCAGCAGCTCGACCCCGCGGTCCTCGAACAGGCGGGCCATGACGCGGTGCGTGATGGTCGCGCCGACCTGCGACTTGATGTCGTCGCCGACGATCGGGACGCCCGCGTCGGTGAACTTCTGCGCCCACTCGGGGTCGCTGGCGATGAACACCGGCAGCGCGTTCACGAACGCGACCTTGGCGTCGATGGCGCACTGGGCGTAGAAGCGGTCGGCCTCCTCCGAGCCCACCGGCAGGTACGACACCAGGACGTCGACCTCGGCGTCCTTCAGCGTCTGCACCACGTCCACCGGCTCGGCGTCGGACTCCTCGACCATGTCCAGGTAGTACTCGCCCAGGCCGTCGAGGGTGTGGCCGCGCTGCACCGTCACGCCGAGCGGCGGGACGTCGGCGAACTTGATGGTGTTGTTCTCGCTGGCGTGGATGGCCTCGGACAGGTCCATCCCGACCTTCTTGGCGTCCACGTCGAACGCCGCGACGAACTCCACATCGCCCACGTGGTAATCGCCGAACTGGACGTGCATCAGGCCGGGGACCCTCGTGTCGGGGGCCGCGTCCTTGTAGAACTCGACACCTTGGACGAGTGAAGAGGCGCAGTTGCCCACACCCACGATGGCTACGCGCACCGAACCCATCCGGTTGCTCCTTCTCTCTTGCGGAACATGTGGTGTTTCACCCGCCCCCGAGGGCGCCGGGCCGCCGCTCAGCGGCCCTCGTCCCGAGGCATGTCCTGGTCAATTCGCTTAGCTGACTGTGCTTGCTGTTCCTGCTCGGCCCGCTCCCGCCCGATGAGCTCGTTGAGCCACCTGACCTCGCGTTCGACCGACTCCAGCCCGTGGTTCTGCAGCTCCAGGGTGTAGGAGTCGACCCGCTCGCGGGTCCGGGCGAGCGCGGCCCGGACGCTCTCCAGCCGCTCCTCCAGTCGGCTGCGCCGGCCTTCGAGGATCCGCAGCCGGACGTCGGCGCGGGTGTGCGAGAAGAAGGCGAAGTGCACGCCGAACCCCTCGTCCTCCCACGCCGCCGGGCCGGCCTCGGTGAGGAGCTGCTGGAGTCGCTCCTTGCCGTCGGCGGTGAGCTTGTAAACGATCTTCGACCGGCGGCTCTGCAGTGCCAGCGGCGTGTTCTCCTCGGCGGAGCGGTCCTCGGTGATCATCCCGTCCGCGAGGAGCTGCTTCAGGCACGGGTAGAGGGACCCGTAGGAGAACGCCCGGAACATGCCCAGCAGCGCGTTGAGCCGCTTGCGCAGCTCGTAGCCGTGCATCGGGGCCTCGTGCAGCAGGCCGAGCACGGCGAGCTCCAGCACGCCCGCGCCCTTCCTGGCCGCCATCCCGGTTCCCTCTTCCGCAGAAGCCGATGTCTCGATCCGATGTATCGAGTCGATACATTCACTCGATACATCGACAAGATACGTACGCGGTCCCGGTCTGGCAAGTGGGCCGTCCGGAACGTCCGGATCGAGCCCCGGCGGGCCGAGGAGCGTACTGGACGGCATGACCGCCGCCGCCCGTCCCGTCCCGCGTCCGGACGATCTTCGCTCGCGCGCAAAGGATCATCGCCGAGGTAGGACACCGAATACGGCGAATCCAGGGTGTATGTGGCCGAAGTGTGCCAAAGTTGCGCGTGGAACCACCCGGTCATGTCGAGCGTCCTCCATCCCGGGGAGCAGGGCCCCGGACGGCGGACGACGAAGGAGGAACCACCCGGCCGTTCTCATGGGCGGGACGCTGACCAGCCGGGACGGGCCTTCGACGTGCACACGCTCCCCCCGCTCACCAGCCCGCACAGTACTCTTCGGACGGCGCACGAGTCGCAACAAGGGCCGGAGGCCGCCTCTCGGCCCCTGGCAGCAACCGTTGTCCCCTGTTGATGAGGTCGCGTGAGTAATCCAAGCCAGCCCCGACCGGAACCCGGGTCGCAGCGGCCGGGCGGGCAGCAGACCCCCCGAGCCGGCGGCACCGGACGCCCGGATGCCTTCGGCATGCCCGGGGAGCCACAGAACCCTGACGTCCAGGGGACATCGGACGCCGGTTTCATGGGCGGCCATGCCGCCCCGGGCGGCCCCGGCGGCGCAGGAAGCCCGGGAAGCCCGGGAGGCGCGGCCCCGACCGCCCCGACTCCCGCGGTCCCGCCGGCGCCCCAGCCGCCCCGGGCCGGACGCCACGCCGCCCCCGAGCCAGCCTCGCCGGGCGCGCCGCTCGGCCGGCCGGGCGCGTCGCCCGCGCCGAACGGCCCGATCCCGGCCGCCGGACAGGGCACGCCGGGCGGCCCAGCCCCCTCCGCGGGGCAGACGGCGCCTGGCATGCCGGGCGGCCCGGCCGGCGGTGCGGGGCAGGGGGCGCCCGGTGGTCCGGGCGCTTTCGGCGGCGCCGGCGGTGCCGGGAGTCCGGGTGCCGGCGGGCATGCCGTGCCGGGGTCCGCGGCGTCGACTTCGGTCGGTCCTGCCATACCGGGCGGGCCCGGCGCTCGGAGCGGGCCCGGCGGTCCGGGCATGCCGGGCGGCTCTCCCGGTGCCGCCGGGCAGGGGACGCCGGGTGCTCCCGGTGGCGCGAGGCCGGGGGGCTTCGGCGGCAACGGCGAGCCTGGAGCCGGGCCTCCTCCCGGCGGCGTGCCCAGTGCGTCCGGTATGGGCGGGGCCCCCGGTGGGCCGCCCGCGCTGAACGGCCCCGGCGCCCCCGGTATGGGCGCACCCGGCATGGGTGGCCCCGGAATGGGTGGCCCCGGAATGGGTGGCCCCGGAATGGGCGCGGCGGCGGGCATGGGTGCGGCGGCGGGCATGGGTGCGGCGGCGGGCATGGGTGCCGCGGGTGCCGCCGGTTTCCGGGCGGCGCCGAAGCCCGGTGTCCGCGACAAGCTCCAGGAGCTGGGCAAGGCCGGGCAGGAGCTCGGGGCGAAGCTGACCTCCACGTTCCGCAGCAAGGGGACGCGGGTGGCGAACCGGTCCGGTCCGGGCGGTCCCGGACGACCGCGCGGCCCCGGCGGCCCGGGTGGGCCGGGTGGGCCGGGCGGTCCCGGTGGTCCCGGCGGCCCGGGGATGCCGCCCAAGAAGAAGGGGATGCTCGGGCACCTGCGGTCCCGGGAGACGGGATGGCGGCGCTTCATCCCGTCCTGGAAGGTGGTGGCCGGCGTCTGCGGTCTCGGCATCGCGGCGTTCGTCACGCTGATCTGGGTCGCCTACGCGAACACGCCGACGCCCGCCGAGCCGACGGTCGCGGGCGTCGAGGACCAGGCGTCGATCTTCTACTACACCGACGGCACCGAGATCGGCCGGATCGGCAAGAAGCGGCAGAGCGTCGAGCTGAAGCAGGTCCCGCCGTTCGTCCAGGACGCGGTGCTCGCGGCGGAGAACCGCAGCTTCCGCACCGACCCCGGGTTCTCGATCAAGGGCACGACGCGGGCGGTGTGGGACAACCTGACCGGCGGGTCGGGCGGCGGTTCCACGATCACGCAGCAGCTCGCGAAGAACTACTACTCCGACCCCAACAACCGGACGGTGAGCCGGAAGTTCAAGGAGCTGTTCATCTCCTTGAAGCTGGAGGACAAGTACACCAAGGACGAGATCCTCAAGCTCTACCTGAACACGATCTACTTCGGCCGCGACACCTACGGCATCCAGGCGGCGTCCCGCGAGTACTTCGGCAAGGACGTGTGGGAGCTGAAGCCCGACCAGGCGGCCGTCCTCGGCGGCATCATCCAGAACCCCAACCGGGACCCGGGCGACAAGGACAACCGCGCGTGGGTGACCGCGCGCTACCAGTACACGCTCAAGGGCATGGTCTCGATGGGCAAGATGAGCGAGGCCGACGCCGCCAAGTACATGAAGCGGCTGCCCAAGATCAGCAAGCCGGGCAGCGACAAGCAGCTGTACGGCGGCCAGCGCGGCTACATGCTGACGCGCGCGATGGAGGAGCTGCGCCGGCAGGGCCTCGACCGCAAGGAGCTGACGACCGAGGGCCTGCGCGTCTACACGACGTTCGACCGCAAGCGGATGGCGATGGCCAAGCGGGCGGCCGAGAAGACCGTCCCGCAGGTGAACCCGAAGAAGCTCGCGAAGAAGAAGATCCGCGTCGGGCTGGTGTCGGTGAACACCGCGAACGGCGAGGTCGTGGCGTTCTACGGCGGGCCCGACTACCTGGACCAGTCGTTCAACAACGTGTGGCAGGGCTCGGCGCAGGCCGGTTCGGCGATGAAGCCGTACGTGCTGGCGACGGCGCTGAAGCAGAACTACAGCCTGAAGAGCACGGTCGAGGGGCGGTCGAAGACGCCGATCGCGCCGGACGGCAGCGTGACGTCGAAGGACGACCCGCGGGCCACGATCGTCCCGAACAGCCATGACGTGGGCCCGGCGATCAACCTGATCACCGCCACGCAGGACTCGGTGAACACCGCGTTCATCCAGCTGATGGGCAAGGTCGGCATCGAGGAGGTCATCAAGACCGAGGAGGACGCGGGCATCGCGTCCGACCTGCTCGAACCGCACAAGTGCTGCCTGAACCTGGCGCTGGGCGTCAACAACATCCGCCCGATCGAGCAGGCCGCGGGCTACGCGGTGTTCGCCAGCGGCGGCGTCTACCACCAGCCGCACGTGATCCGGGTGGTCAGGTACAGCGACAACAAGAGGGTCCGGCTGAAGCCGAAGGTCGAGACGCACCGGGTGTTCGGCCCGAAGGTCGCGGCGGACGCCACCTACGCGATGCAGCAGGTCATCAAGGCCGGTACCGCCACGGCCGCGGCGCTGCCGGACGGGCGCCAGGCCGCCGGCAAGACCGGTACCACCGACCGGAACGTCTCGTCGTGGTTCGTCGGCTACGTCCCGCAGGTGTCGACGGCGGTGACCATCTTCAACGACGCGAACGGCCCGGACGGCAAGAAGAAGTCGGTGGTCCTGCCGGGGATCGGCACGGTCGAGGGCGGCACGATCCCCGCCCGCATCTGGCGGTCCTACATGTCGCACGCGCTGCAGGGCGTGGAGGCGAAGCCGTTCCCGCCGCCCGCATGGGGCGGGATCGTGCAGCGGTGGGCGAAGCCGCCCAAGAAGAAGGACGACCACCGGCCGCCGTGGTGCAGGCTGCCGATCGGCCGGCAGGACCCGCGCTGCCAGGACGACGGCGGCCCCGGGAACGGCAACGGGAACCTCCCGCCGTGCCAGTCGCCGTTCTCGGACGGCAACTGCGACCCGAACAAGCCGCCGAGCAACCCGCCGCCCCGGTGGTGGTGCCAGATCCACCAGGGCGACCCGGCCTGCCGCAACCGGAAGGGCGGCCGCAGCGTCCAGACGCGGAGTCTGGTGCCGCTCCTTCCCCTGGCCAGGCCACCGGAGTGAACCGGTGGACCACCGTCACCCGAACCGTCCTCTGAAAGTTGGGGGTGTGACATGAAGCATGTCCGCGAATTGCCGCACGCCAGCGGCCCCGAGCGGGCCCTCCCGTCCGGCCCGCGGGCGGGCGGCGCCGGCTCATCGGCCTCCTCCGCATCAGGGGCACAGTACGCTCGGACGACGCACAGCCGTCCCCCAGTTGATGAGGCCGCGTGAGTAACCCAAGCCGATACGGACCGGACAACGGAGAGAGTGCTGGCCGCCGGGGCTCCCCCCGCCCCGGTTCCGCGGGCATGCCGTCCGGGGGGCAGCGCGGCGGGCCGTCCGGCTCGCCGACGCCGGGCAGGGCGCCGCGGCCCGGCGGCCGGAGCGCGGGCAGGGCGGGCGGACGGGCCGGCGGGCCCGCGCGGATGGGCGCCCCCGGCGGCGGGCGGCGCCGCGGAACGCCCGCGGCCTCGCGGTCGGGGCCGGGCGGACCTCCGCCGCGCCGCGCCCCGGGCGGCCGTCCCGGCGGTCCGGGCGGTCCGGGAGGCCCCGGCGGTCCCGGGGGTCCCGGCGGGCGCGGCCCCGGCGGCTCGGGCGGCGGGGGCGACGACGGCTTCTGGGGCGACGAGGGCCGCAGGCGGCGCGAGAGGCGCGCCGACGACCCGAACCAGAAGACCGGCTGGCGGCGCTACATCCCGTCCTGGAAGGTCTCGGTCGCGATCGTCAGCGTGATGATCCTCGGCATGGCCGTCCTCGTCGTCGTGGCCTACGCCAACACCCCGCTGCCGACCAAGAAGCAGCAGGACGCGCTGCGCCAGGAATCGGTGATCACCTACGCGGACGGCAAGACGACGCTCGCCCGCGTCGGCACCCACCGCGAGGACATCGCGCTCGACAAGGTGCCGAAGTTCGTGCAGGACGCGGTGCTCGCCGCCGAGGACCGCAACTTCTGGACCGAGCCGGGCATCTCGCCGACCGGCATCGCGGGCGCGATCTACCGGGCCGCGACCGGCGGCGACGTCGCCGGCGCCTCGACGATCACCCAGCAGCTGGCCCGCAACTACTGGGCGAACCTCAGCCAGGACCGCACGGTCAGCCGCAAGTTCAAGGAAATCCTCATCTCCATCCGGATGGGCAAGGAGATGGACAAGAAGAAGATCCTTGAGCTGTACCTCAACGTCGTCCCGTTCGGGCGCAACTCCTACGGCATCCAGGCGGCATCCCGCGCCTACTTCCACAAGCCCGTCACCGAGATCAACGTGTACCAGGCGGCGATGCTCGCCGCGCTGATCCAGCGGCCCGGCTACTTCGCCACCTACGGCCCGGCGTCCAACCCGGCCAAGCAGGCGCTGATCAACCGCTGGAACTACGTCCTCGACGGCATGGTCGAGAAGGGCTGGCTCGACGAGGGCAAGCGCGCCGCGGCGAAGTTCCCGCAGACGCAGAAGGAATGGAGCGACACCCCCGACGACCCGAACGCCGGCTACCTCGAAGCCCGCGTGAAGGCGGAGCTCCACGAGCTCGGCATCGACGACGAGCGGCTGTCGACCGGCGGCCTGCGCATCACGACGACGTTCAACAAGGGCTTGCAGGACTACATGGACAAGCTCGTCAAGCAGATCAGGAAGGAGAACAACCTCAAGTCCGACATCTGGTTCGGGCTCGCCGCGGTCGACCCGAAGACGGGCGGGGTCGTGGCCGCCTACGGCGGTCCGGACTACCGGAAGCGGCCCTTCGACGCGTCCTTCCAGGGCAAGGTGCAGCCGGGTTCGTCGTTCAAGCCGATCGTGCTCGCCACCGCCCTCGACCAGGGCATCAGCCTGAAGACGACGATGGACGGCAGCTACCGCCGGGTGATCAACGGGCACACGTTCACCAACGACAACCGGTCGGAGAACGGCGTCTACAACCTCTTGCAGATGACCGAGCACTCCATCAACACGGCGTACGTCGATCTGGGGCAGAAGGTCCAGCTGTCGAACGTCGTGGAGATGGCGAAGAAGATGGGCATCCCCCCGGACACCCCGGACCTCAAGCCGGACATCACGTCGCTGCCGCTGGGCGTCATCGACGCGAGCCCGGTGACGATGGCGTCGGTCTACTCGACGTTCGCCGCCGGCGGGAAGCACCGCGACGCCCACGTGATCGCCAAGATCACCGACGCTCAGGGCCGCGCCGTCTACAACAACGAGCACAAGTCGCTGAGCAAGCTGCCCTGGCAGACGCCCACGACGGCCTTCGACGAGGGCGTCGCGGCGGACGCCACCGCGGCGATGCAGGCCGTCGTCCGGTCCGGTACCGGTACGCGGGCGAGCCTCGGCTCCCGCCCGGTCGCCGGTAAGACCGGTACCGCGGAAGAGAACAACTCCGCATGGTTCGTCGGCTACACGCCGCAGCTCGCGACCGCGGCGGCGATGTGGCGGCAGGACAAGAACGGCAAGCGCAAGTCGCTGGTCGGCGTCGGCGGCTACAACCAGGTCTACGGTGGTACGGTCCCGGCCGACCTGTTCAAGCGCTTCATGCTGAAGGCGCTCGAAGGCAAGGAGATCGCCCAGTTCCCGCCGCCGGTCAACGGCGGGCAGGTCGCCCCGTGGGCGAAGGCGAAGCCGACGCCGACCCCGTCGAACACGCCGAGCCCGACGAACTCGCCGAACTGCCGTCCCGGCCAGCCGAACCCGCAGCCGGGCTGCCAGCAGAACACGCCGACCCCCGGGAACACGCCGACCATCCAGCCGGGGCAGGACCAGCCCTGCAACCAGTTCAACCTGCCGGTCGGCTGCAACCCGAACCTTCCGCCGGACGGGGACAAGAGCTGGTGGTGCGCGAAACCCGAGCACCGCAACGACCCCGCCTGCCGGGACGAGGAACCGAAGAACCCGGGCGGCGCGAACGGGGCCTAGCCGGCACCGCGCAGGCGGCGGCCCGAGTCCGGCGGCGTGAGAGCGGCCCGGAGCCCGTGCGGCTCCGGGCCGCCTTCGTGATCAGGGTGTGGCCGGCGGCGAATACCCTTGCTGTCCATGTCGTCGTCTTCTGAGAGGCTCGCGCCGTCCACCGGCAGCGACACGGCGGACCGCCCCGGCCGGCTGATGCGGCTCGCCCCGGTGCTGACCGGGCTCACCGCCCTGGTGTGCCTGCTCGGCTGGCTGCAGAAGCAGCCCTGCGCGTCGGTGCGGTTCGACTTCATCAAGACGACGACGAACGCCTGCTACACCGACGTCTACCCGCTCTACTACGTGCGCGGGCTGAGCGACGGCAAGGTCCCGTACTTCGACGCGCTCACCGGGTCCGACATCCACTACGTGGAGTACCCGGTGCTCAGCGGCGGGTTCATGCAGCTTGTGGCGTGGCTCGTCCGGCCGTTCGGGGTGGACGCCCGCGGGATGGCGTTCTTCAACGTCACCGCGCTGCTCCTCGCCGTCCTCGCGGTCGTGGCCGTCCTCGCGACGGCGTACGCGGCGGGACGGCGCTCGCTGCGCGCCGGGCTCATGGTGGCGCTGTCCCCGGCGCTGCTGCTCACCGCGTACATCAACTGGGACCTGCTCGCGGTGGGGCTGTCCGCGCTGGCGGTCGCCGCCTGGTCGGCGCGCCGCCCCGCGCTCGCGGGCGCCCTGCTGGGGCTGGCGGTCGCCGCGAAGTTCTACCCGCTGCTGTTCCTCGGCCCGCTCGTGCTGCTGTGCGTCCGCGCCGGGCAGTGGCGGGCGATGGGGCGGCTGCTCGCCGGCGCGGCCGGGGCCTGGCTGGCGGTCAACCTGCCGGTGATGGTGTTCGCGTGGGACGGCTGGAAGGAGTTCTACACCTTCAGCCAGAAACGCGGCGTCGACTGGGGGTCGGTCTTCTTCGTCCTGCAGGACCACGGGCTGGAGAAGCCGGCCGCCGACACCGGCCTGCTCAACCTCCTCGGCACCGGGACGTTCCTCGTCCTCGCCGCAGGGATCGCCGTCCTCGCGCTCGCCGCGCCGCGCCGCCCGCGCGTCGCGCAGCTGCTGTTCCTGGTGCTGGTCGCGTTCATGCTGCCGAACAAGGTGTGGTCGCCGCAGTACGTGCTGTGGCTGCTGCCGCTCGCCGCGCTGGCCCGGCCGAAGCTGCCCGCGTTCGTCGCGTGGCAGATCGGGGAGATCGTCTACTTCTTCGGGATCTGGTGGTTCCTGCTGTCGGTGTCGGCCCAGACGCAGGGCGCGGACCTCTCCGGCACCCTGTCGGCGGTGTTCAGCCTGGACGCGCCCGAGGGCGGCATCAGCAAGGACGTCTACTCGCTGGCGCTGCTCGCCCGGTTCGTGACCGTCCTCCTCCTGGCCGCCCTGGTGGTGTGGGAGATCCTGCGGCCGTCCGCCGACGCCGTCCGGGCGGACGGGGAGGACGACCCCGCCGGCGGCGTCCTCGACGGAGCCGCCGACGTGGTCTCGCTGGCACGCCGGCGCGGCGCGCCGCGCGCCGCGCCGGCGTCCCCGTGACGTGCCGGCGTCCCCGTGACGGGCCGGTCGCCGCTCAGTCGTCGCGCAGGGCCTCGATGAACCATTCGAACGACGGGGTCATCGCGGGCCAGACCTCCCAGCCGTTGATGACGGCGATCAGCTGCCAGTAGCGCTCCGCGCGCCGGTCGGTGCCGATCTCCGTCCGCCTCCGCAGCTCGCGGCGGAACTCCGGGGTGTCGGTGGTGCCGGACGCCTCCGCGTAGGCGGCGACCAGTTCGTCGACGATGGGGCGGGCCGCGTCCGACCGGGGCTCGACGCCGTCCGCGATCGCCGCCGCGATCTTCTCCCCCGTCAGCCGGCCGAGCCGCGCCGGGTCCTCGGGGTGGGCGCCCTTCCGCACCTCGGCGGCCTGGTGCTCGGCCATCCGCCGCACCGACGCCCGGAAACCGGGGTCGCCGACCAGCTCGGCCAGCTCGACCCAGGCGTCGACCTGCTCGGGCGCGGGGTCGTCCGGCAGCTCCGGCAGCGCGGACCGCATCTTCGCCTCGAAGCCGGGGTCCACGTCGAGCCCGGCGAAGGACTCGTCGATGAAGTCGGTGATGATCCGCCGGCGCTCCTCGTCGGACAGCCGGGCGAGCTTGTGCATGAGTTCGATCTCCTCCGGGTCGGATCCGCGTTTCGCCACCGCCCGCAGCACGGCCCGGCGCAGCCTGAGCGTCCGGATCTGCACGTCCAGCGCCTCGGCGTGCGCCGCCGCGACCTCCCCGACGCCGATCTCGCGGGCCAGCACCCGCTGGATCGTGCCGAGGTCGACGCCGAGGTCGCGCAGCGTCCGCACGAGGTCGAGCCGCGCGGCGGCGTCCGCGTCGTACAGCCGGTAGCCGGCTTCGGTGCGGCGGCTCGGCGGCACGATGCCCTCGTCCGAGTAGAACCGGATCGTCCGCACCGGCAGCCCGGTGCGCCGCGCCAGCTCCCCGATCGTGTACATCGTTCCGCCGTCCATGCCCCTCACCTTGGGCCCTCCACCCGCTGGAGACTCAACCCCAATGCTCCCCCCCACCCGGTCCGGGGCGGCGGATGCCCTCGCCGGCCGCGACCCGCGGCGGGTGCGGCCGGGTTCGCTGGCCGGGGCCGGGGCGCATGTGCGACCATCGCGGGCGTCGTGCGGGGACGACCGTGGCCGGAATGTGCCCGTAATGGGAGATTTCGCGGCGGATGCCGGGGAAGTGATCGCGGCAGGCGGGGGACGCTCCGGCCTCCCGCGGGGAACGGGCCGCGGGAACGCAGGAACTGCCGGGAGAGGACGTGGACGCGAACCAAGCACTGAACGCGCTGCTCGCGGGACGGCTCGAACCGGGCGTCTACCAGTGGCGGACGCCTCCGGTGCCGGGCGCGGTCGGCGACACGAACTGGACGCAGCGGGCCGAGGAGGCCGGCTGGCGCGGCTTCCACCTCGACGGCCGCCGCGCCCGCGACAAGGACGCGTTCCTGCGGCTGTGCGCCGGCGTCTTCGAGGCGCCGGAGCTGGCCGGCGGCGACTGGGACGACCTGGCCGGCTGCCTGAAGGACCTGTCGTGGGCGCCCGCGAAGAACGGTTACGTGGTGCTGTACGAGGCGTGGTCCGAGCTGGCCGACGCCGACCAGAAGGCGCTGAAGGTCGTCCTCGACGTGTTCGGGGACGCTGTCAAGGCGTGGCGGGACACCCCCACCCCCATGACGGTGCTGATGTCCAGCGTGGGAGTGGAGGTCGCGGGCGTCCCCCGGCTCGTCTGACCGTCAGTACGTGGTGCCGCTGCTCGCGGCGAACATCGCGATCCCCAGGATGTAGAAGACCAGGATGAGCGCCCAGCCGGCGGTGATCAGGTAGCCGAGGATGAGGCCGGTGACGGCCATGCCGTGCCCGCCCTCGCCGGTCCGCTTGATCTGGCTCAGCGAGACGTGCCCGAAGATGATCGCCAGGACGGACGTGACGCCGCAGGCGAAGAAACCGATGAGGCCGCACACGAGCGACGCGGTCGCCATCCCGTTCGTCGGCGGGGCCATCGGCACCGAGGCCCCGTAGTAGTGGTGCTGCACCGCCGGGGGCTGGGAGTAGGGCTGGGCGTAGGGGTCATGCTGCTGCCCGTAGCCGTAGGGGTCGTAAGGGGGCTGTGCCATGTGCTTCCCGATCGGTTCGCGCGCCCGCCGCCGGAGAGAACACGCGTGCGCTGAGGGCTGGGTTCCTGACTATCTCAGTGTGACGTGACCTTCGGATTTTGTCGTCGGGCCGGTCGCATGCGGGTTAGATGCCGCGCACGCCTAGAGGGTTTCAGGGACGGACCCGACTCTGCCTTCGCCGGAGCTGCGAACGCAACCTCCGGAACTCGGAACGCGACCTCGCCGGAGCTGCGAACGCGACCTCGTCAGAGCTTCGAACGCAGCCAGGAGATGTCGTCGGCCTGCCCCGCCGCCGGCGTCTCCACCACCGCCGGGGCGCCCGCGGCCCTCACCACGCCCAGGATCAGTTCCGGGTCGATGCTGCCCGCGCCCAGGTTGGCGTGCCGGTCGGCGCCCGAACCGAACGCGTCCCGGCTGTCGTTGCAGTGCACCAGGTCGATGCGGCCGGTTATGGCCTTGATCCGGTCGACGGCGTCGACGAGTTCCTCGCCCGCTGCGTGCGCGTGGCAGGTGTCGAGGCAGAAGCCGAGCTTCGAGTCCAGCCCGGGGACCCCGGACAGCACCTCCCACAGCCGGGCGATGCGGTCGAACTTGCGCGCCATGGCGTTCCCGCCGCCGGCCGTGTTCTCGATGTAGACCGGAATCGGACACTCGACCCGCTCGAACACCTTGCGCCAGTTCTTGAAGCCGGTCTCGGGGTCGTCGTCCTTCAGGACGTGCCCGCCGTGCACGATCAGCGCCTTGGCCCCGATGGACGCCGCCGCCTCAAGCTGCTGGGTGAGGTTCTTGCGGCTCGGGATGCGGATCCGGTTGTTGGACGTCGCGACATTGATCGTGTAGGGCGCGTGGACGTACACGTCCACGCCGGAGCCGGCCAGCGCCTCGACGCCCTCGGGCAGGACGGGCTTCTTCCAGCCCTGCGGGTCGCCCAGGAAGAACTGGACGACGTCCGCGCCGACCGCGCGGGCGTTGTCGAGCGGGTTGTGCTGGTCGACATGGGCTCCGATGCGCATGCCCCGAGCCTATCCGCGCCCGCCGACACCCGGGCGCCCATCGGCTCGGCGGCGGGCGCCGGGTGCGGTAGGTCAGATCGAGAAGCCTCCGTTGCTGAGCGCGAAGCCGGCGCCGATGAAGGAGGCGATCATGCCGATCACGTTCAGCCAGCGCTCGTTCGTCGTGGCCGAGATCATCTGCGAGTACAGCGCGAGCGGCAGGCCGATGACCCCGAGCACCGCGCCGGGGAAGTGGGTCGCCTCGATCCAGCCCAGGATGAGGGCGGCGATCCCGATCGTGACGGCGGCCACCGCCAGTACGTCCTGCAGCCGGTGGGACTCCTGCTGGACCTCGGTTCGCTCGGTTCGCTCAGTGCGGGCGGACGGCCGTTTGGCGCCGGTTGCCTCCTGCGACATCGGGGATCCTCCTCCAGGTCGGGGCTCCCGCGCTGGGGCGCATGGTGAACGCGGGACCGGACGGACCATGTCCGTAAGGAATTCCCAGCCCGAGCGAAGATCAACCAGCGTGGACGGGCGGAAAATGTCGGCGGCACCCGGTACTGTCGAACACGGATTCGAGAACACCGGCTCGGGTCCTGCCCCCGAGGGGAAGCGGGGGGAGAGCAGGAGGTGCACACCGTGACGAAAGCGGAGTTGGGGCTCATCGGCGACGCGGAGCTCGTGGAGGAGCTGTCCCAGCTGACGACGCAGACCGCCCGAATGCGGGCCCGGATGGCCGACATCATGGCCGAGCTGGAACGCCGCCGCTGCGCCAAGACCGCCCGACCGGGCGCCCGCCGCTGACCGCACCGCCGCGCGGCGCTCCCGCGCGGCGGCGTCCCCCCGGCGCGGCCGGCCCCGCCGTTCCGCTGCGAGAACGGGTTCGTGCGGTGCCGACTGTTGGTAGCCTGTACCGGTCTCGCGGCAGGTGCGCCCGGCGATCCGGGTCCGGCGCCGCCGCGGGGGACGCAAGAGCCCTCCTGTCACGGAGAGACCGTGACCGCATCAGTCCAGAGGAGGTAGGGACACAGCATGCGTCGTTACGAACTCATGACCATCCTCGACCCCGCCATCGACGAGCGCACCGCGAACGCGGCGCTCGACCCGTTCCTGAAGGTCGTCCGGGACGGCGGCGGCACCGTGGAGAAGGTCGACGTCTGGGGCCGCAAGCGCCTGGCGTACGAGATCCAGAAGAAGTCCGAAGGCATCTACGCGGTGATCGACCTGTCGGCCGAGCCTGCCACGGTCAAGGAGCTCGACCGGCAGCTCAACCTGAGCGAGTCGATCCTCCGTACCAAGGTCATCCGCCCCGAGGTCCACTGAGCCTGGCTCAGCCCTCACAGCAGCCGGAGCGAGCCCCATGGCAGGCGACACCGTAATCACGATCGTCGGGAACCTCGTCGAGGACCCGAATCTGCGCTTCACCCCGAGCGGCCAGGCGGTCGCGTCCTTCCGCATCGCCTCGACCCCGCGGTTCTTCGACCGCCAGTCCGGCGAGTGGAAGGACGGCGAGGCCCTGTTCCTGACCTGCAACGTCTGGCGGCAGGCCGCCGAGAACGTCGCGGAGACCCTGCAGCGCGGCATGCGGGTCATCGTCCAGGGACGCCTCAAGCAGCGCTCGTACGAGACCCGCGAGGGTGAGAAGCGCACCGTCTTCGAGGTCGAGGTCGACGAGGTCGGCCCGTCGCTGCGCAACGCCACCGCGAAGGTCAACAAGACCCAGCGGCAGGGTGGTGGCGGCGGCTTCGGCGGCGGTGGCGGCCAGGGCGGCGGCGGTTTCGGCGGCGGCGGCCAGGACGGCGGCTTCGGGGGCGGCGGCCAGCAGGGCGGCGGCTTCGGAGGCGGCCAGCAGGGCGGCGCCCCCGCCGACCCGTGGGCCACCGGCGGCGGTGGCGGCGGCTACTCCGACGACCCGCCGTTCTAGCCCGGGCCTGCTCCGGCGCGACCACGGCAACACCAAGTACACGTCCATTCCCGCGTGAGCGGGGCTCTCCCAAAGGAGCACCACGATGGCGAAGCCACCTCCCCGCAAGCCCAAGAAGAAGGTTTGCGTTTTCTGCCAGGAGAAGATCTCCTACGTCGACTACAAGGACACGGGCCTGCTGCGGAAGTTCATCTCCGACCGCGGCAAGATCCGTGCCCGGCGGGTGACCGGCAACTGCACCCAGCACCAGCGGGACGTCGCCACGGCGATCAAGAACGCCCGCGAGATGGCGCTGCTGCCGTACACCAGCACCGCGCGCTGAGGCCGGGGGGAACAGATCATGAAGCTCATCCTGACCCAGCAGGTCTCCGGGCTCGGCGAGCCCGGTGACGTCATCGAGGTCCGCGACGGCTACGGCCGCAACTACCTCGTCCCCCGCGGGTTCGCCATCAGGTGGACCCGGGGCGCCGAGAAGGAGATCGAGTCCATCAAGAAGGCGCGTTCGGCCCGCGAGATCGCGACCGTCGAGCACGCCAAGGAGGTCGCCGACCAGCTCGGCGGGCTGCGCGTCACGCTCCGCACCCGGACCGGCAGCAACGGCCGCCTGTTCGGCGCGGTGACCGCCGCCGACATCGCCGAGGCGGTCAAGGCCGCCGACGGCCCCGACCTGGACCGCCGCCGCATCGAGATCGGCAACCCGATCAAGACCGTCGGCACCCACCGGGTCAGCGTCCGCCTGCACAGCGACGTCAACGCCACGATCGACGTCAACGTCGTCGAGGCCTGACACCCCGGGCGCGTCCGAACGGCCCCCGAACCCACATGGGCTCGGGGGCCGTTCCGCGTCCCGGCACAGGCCGACCGCCCGGGCCGGCCGGTCAGAGAAGCCATGACGGCTTCTCTACCACAGCTCCCGGCGCCCCTCGCCGAGATCGCCGTGGTGCGTGAGCGTGCTCGCCGCCGAAGCCGGTACCGGTGCCGGAATTGCACGGGTGCGGCAGGCGTCGGCTGAGCGGGGTGTGCGCCCCGGCGCGCGGAACGGCCCGCCGGGGGCGCTGTGGTGTCGGACGCGTTCGCCGCCGGCCGCACGGTGTTCGTCGAAGCCGGTGGCGGTGCCCGGCGTTCCGCGGGTGCGGTGGGTGCGGCGAAGCGGGTTTCGGCGGGGATGGCCGGTTTTCGATCCCGCAATGTCTTGCACAAGGGGAGGGTTGGGGGCGTCCAAAACCGGGGGTCGCGCATTGGGTTTCATGTGAAACGTCCCTGAACCGCCCTGTGTTTGGGTGATCAACAGAGCGGCCATTACGTTCCGTGATCAGTTGATCGCCGGAACGAGGGGGGGACGGTGTTGATCGCGCAATCGGGGGACGGCGCGGACGACCGGGGGCGGGCCGGCGTGCGGGTGACCCGCCGGGCGGTCATCGGCGGCGTGGCCGGGGCCGGCCTGCTGGAGATGCTGTCCATGTCGTCGCCCCTCCAGAATGGAGCCATGGCGGAGGAGGCGGCGGCCGAGGGAACGGCAGGACGCGCCCTGTTCACGGCGGAGACTCCGCACGTCTACACGCGCGCGCAGTGGAAGGCGAGGCCGCCCCGGCGGCCGGCCACGGTCCTCAACCGGGCGCCGGACCATATCGTCGTGCACCACACCGCCACGGCGAACTCGAACGACGGGTCGCTGGCGCATGCGTTCGCCCTGTCCCGGTACATCCAGAACTTCCACATGGACAAGAACGGGTGGGACGACACCGGCCAGCAGCTCACCATCAGCCGGGGCGGCATCGTGATGGAGGGGCGCAACCGCAGCCTGAAGTCGATCCGGGCCGGGAACCTCGTGGTCGGGGCGCAGGTCCTGCACAACAACGACCACACGATCGGCATCGAGAACGAGGGGACGTACACCTCGCGGGCGGTTCCCGGCAAGCTGTGGAAGTCGCTGCTGGAGGTCTGCGTGTGGCTGTGCCAGGAGTACGACCTGGATCCGTCCGAGGCCATCGTCGGTCACCGCGACTACAACAAGACGTCATGTCCGGGCGACAAGCTCTACGCCCGGCTGCCGGAGCTGCGCAGGGCGGTCGCCGCACGTCTTGAGGGATCCCCGAGCCAGGGCAACGCAACGACCGGGCCCGTCCTGCCGATCCTCCCACCGCTCGACGACCTGACCTGACGCACCCGGCGTTCTGCCGAGGGCCAGGCGGGGCGGAGGCGCTGGCGGGGCGGGTCGGTCAGGTTTCGGGGGTCGTGTAGCGGGTGCGGCGGCGGGCGATCTCGGGGTCGATGCCCTCGATCAGGGACCAGATGCCCGCCACCCGTTCCACCAGGGTCTCCGGGGGCAGTCCTGCCAGGCCCTCGGCCGCGAGGTCGTCGATCGCCTGGGTCAGCCGGGCCATCCGCTCGCCGTGTGTGGAACACATGTTCGAATAGTAGCGGGTGAGGCTGCCGGTGCGGGTGCGAATCGCGGAAGCGGTCAGCGGACGGCGCCGGTGACCAGCCAGCGGTCGCCGCGGGCGCGGAGGCCGAGGGTGAGCATGCGGGTCAGCATCCACAGGCCGATCGCGGTCCAGAGGCCGAGGAGCCCCGCGTCCGCCCGGTAGAGGACGACCGCCGCGGGCAGGAAGACGACCGTCGCGACCAGCGTCGTCACCGCCAGGTAGGCGCCGTCGCCCGCGCCGATCAGGATGCCGTCCAGGACGAACACCACGCCCGCGACGGGCTGCAGCACCGCGACCAGGAGCAGCGAGGCGAACAGGAGGTGCCGGACGTCGCCGTCCGGGGTGAACAGGCCGGGCAGCCACGGGCGCACGATGAGGACGCCCACCCCGAACGCGATGCCGCAGGCGATGCCCCACCACACCATCCGGCGCGTGACGGCGCGCGTGCCCGAGACGTCGGACGCGCCCAGGTAGCGTCCGGTGATGGCCTGCCCGGCGATCGCGATGGCGTCGAGCGCGAACGCCAGCAGCGTCCACACCTGGAAACCGACCTGGTAGGCGGCGATCTCCGCGTCTCCCATCCGGGCGGCGATCGACGTCCCGACGATGAGGACGACGCGGAGCGCGGCCGTCCGCACCAGGAGGCCGAAGCCGGCCGTGGCCGCCGTCCGCAACCCGTCCAGGTCGGGGCGGACGGGGGCGCCGTGGCGGCGCGCCGCGCGCAGGACGATGGCCGCGTAGACGGCCGCGCTGCCCGTCTGGGCGAGGACGGTGCCCCAGGCCGAACCGGCGATCCCCCAGCCGAGGACGATCACGAACACGGCGTTGAGCAGCAGGTTCGCCGAGAAGCCGCCGATGGAGACGAGGAGCGGCGTGCGCGTGTCCTGCAGGCCGCGCAGGACGCCGGTGCCGGCGAGGACGAGCAGCATCGACGGGATGCCGAAGAGGCTCACCCGCAGGTAGGTCTCGGCGTACGGGGTCACGACGGGGGACGCGCCGAACGCGTCCACGATCCACGGGACGAGCGGCCAGCCGGCCGCGATCAGCGCCGCCCCGATGGCGACGGCGAGCCACATGCCGTCGATCCCCTGCCTGATCGCGGCCCGCATGTCCCCGGCGCCGATCTGCCGTGCGACCCCGGCGGTCGTCCCGTACGCGAGGAAGACGCAGAGGTAGACGAGGGTGTTGAGCGCCTGCCCGGCGACCCCGAGCCCGCCCAGCTGGGCGGTGCCGAGATGCCCGACGATCGCCGAGTCGGACAGCAGGAAGAGGGGTTCGGCGACGAGCGCGCCGAAGGCAGGCACGGCAAGGCGCAGGATCTCGCGGTCGTGCGCGGTCGCGAGCCGCCGGGGAGTCGTCACCGCGCCGAGGCTACCACCGGTGTAACTGCCCTAAGAACTTAAATCATTACAGTGGCGGGGACGGGCGACTTTCTTTCCCGCACAGCCGGTGGATGACGTTATTGCAGGTGGCAGCGTTGCCGAGAGCGTCGTCCACGGCGAATCCACAAAGTTGTCCACAGGTCGTGCACAACCAACGCGGCGTGTCTGCACAGGCGTTCCACAGGTTCGTCCACAGGCGGCTTTGCCCATGGGCGCGCGGGGTCGCGAGAATGTCCGACGCGTCAGATAGACGTGAGGAGACCGGTCGGCGATGGGGCGGACGGGGCCGCCGGCGGCCGAGACGAAGGGGGTGCGACGGTGAGCGTGGCCGACATCGGACCGCAGGAGCACGAGTTCGAACGCACGCCGCCGCACGACATCTCCGCGGAGCAGGGCGTGCTCGGCGGCATGCTGCTGTCCCAGGACGCCATCGCCGAGGTCGTCGAGCTGCTGCGCGCGCCCGACTTCTACCGTCCCGCGCACCAGATCATCTACGACGTCATCCTCGACCTGTACGGCCGCGGCGACCCGGCCGACGCCGTCACCGTGGCCGGCGAGCTCACCAAGAACGGCGAGATCGCGCGGATCGGCGGCGCCCCCTACCTGCACACCCTGATCTCCCTGGTGCCCACGGCCGCCAACGCCGGGTACTACGCGAAGATCGTCCACGAGCGGGCCATCCTGCGGCGCCTGGTGGAGACCGGCACCCGCATCGTCCAGATGGGCTACGCCGCCGACGGCGCCGACGCCGACGAGATCCTCGACCGCGCCCAGGCGGAGGTCTTCGCCATCGCGGAGAAGCGCGCCGGCGAAGACTACGTCGCGCTGTCGGAGATCATGCCCGGCGCCCTGGACGAGATCGAGGCCATCGGCAGCCGCGGCGGCCAGATGGTCGGCTGCCCCACCGGCTTCGCCGACCTCGACGCCCTCACCAACGGCCTGCACCCGGGCCAGATGATCGTGGTGGCCGCCCGTCCCGCCATGGGCAAGGCGCTGAAGACCGACACCCCGCTCCCGACTCCCACGGGCTGGACGACGATGGGCGAGGTCGCGGTGGGCGACCACCTGCTCGGAGCCGACGGCCGGCCTACCCGCGTCGTCGCGGCCACCGAGGTGATGCACGGCCGTCCCTGCTACGAGGTCGAGTTCTCGGACGGGGAGGTCATCGTCGCGGACGCCCGGCATCAGTGGCGCACTGTGACGCAGACGGGAGAGGGCGGCGCGCGTCGCTTTCCGGCGAACGAGCCTGTACTCGCCGCCGATGCGGATCGCGCCGTCGCGGGCGGCATGCGCGAGGAGGAGCCCGTCGGCCGCGCCGCGGTCCGCGGCGTGACGGCCGTCCCGTCAGCGCTCACCGGACGGTCCCGGAGGCCGTTCAGGCGGGAGCCTTCCGGGCGCGGCCACCCGGTCCCGTTGAACGAGGCGCACCGCGTTCGCGGCCCGCTCCGGGGCCGGCGCGGGGTCTGGGCGGAGGTCGCCCGGCGGCCCCGCGGCCGGTCCGCGCGGGCCGGTGCCGAGGGGGCCGGTGCGGAGGGCGTCCCGCATGACGGGCCGGCCGCCGGGCACCGTCCGGCGGCGTCCGGGTGGGGCGCCGCCCTGCGGTACGGCCCGCGCTCCCGCGTCCGGACGACCGAAGAGATCTTCGCGACGCTGAGGCGCGAAGGGCGTCCCGTCCACGCCGTGGAGGTCGCCGCCGCGTTCGACCTTCCCGAGGCCGAGCTGCCGGTCGACCCGTACGTCCTCGGCGTGTGGCTGGGCGCCGGGGAGGACGCCGACGGCCGCATCACCTGCCTGGACGGCGAGGTCATCGCGCAGATCGAGGCGACCGGTCAGCGGGTCGCACCCGAGCCGGTTCCCGGCTGCCACCTGCTGCCCGGAGTCGACCGCGAGCTCGATCGCCTCGGCCTGCTGCCCGGCAAGCACGTCCCGGCGCGCTACCTGCGGGCGTCCGCGGCGCAGCGGCGGGCGCTGCTGGCCGGGCTGCTCGACGTCCTCGGGCACGTGTCCGCGGACGGGCGCGTCGACCTGGTGGTCTCCTCCGCGCGGCTCGCCGCGGGGGTGCGCGAACTCATCGTCAGCCTCGGCCACCACGCCGCGCTGACGACCGTCCCGGCGGGCGACCGCGCGGAAGAGCCGGTGCACGAGATCAGCTTCGTCCCTGCCGGCGCGGTCTTCCGGCTGCCCCGCAAGGCGGCCCGGCAGGGCGGGAGCCCCCGGCCGGAGGCCGGGGTGCGGCACATCGTCGACGTGCGGCCGGTCGAGAGCGTCCCCGTCCGGTGCGTCCAGGTCGACAACGACGACCACATGTACCTGGCCGGGCGGTCCTGCGTCCCGACGCACAACTCGACGCTGGCGCTCGACTTCGCCCGCGCCGCGTCCATCAAGCACGGTCTGACCTCGGCGTTCTTCAGCCTGGAGATGGGGCGCAACGAGATCACCATGCGGCTGCTGTCCGCCGAGGCGCGGGTGGCGCTGCACGCGATGCGGTCCGGCACCATGCAGGACGAGGACTGGACGCGCCTCGCCCGCCGCATGAGCGAGGTCGCCGAGGCGCCGCTGTTCATCGACGACTCGCCCAACATGTCGATGATGGAGATCCGCGCGAAGTGCCGGCGGCTCAAGCAGCAGCACGATCTGCGCCTCGTCATCATCGACTACCTGCAGCTCATGACGTCCGGGAAGCGGGTGGAGAGCCGCCAGGTCGAGGTGTCGGAGTTCTCCCGCTCGCTGAAGCTCCTCGCGAAGGAGCTGGGCGTCCCGGTGGTCGCGCTGTCGCAGCTCAACCGAGGGCCGGAGCAGCGGACGGACAAGAAGCCCATGGTGTCCGACCTGCGCGAGTCGGGGTGCGTCACCGCGTCCACCCGGATCATGCGCGCGGACACGAACGAGCAGGTCACCATCGGCGAGCTCATGGCGAGCGGCGCGAGGGACGTTCCCGTGTGGGCGCTCGATGAGCGCTTGAAGTACGTGCCGCGGACCATGACGCATGCCTTCTCCAGCGGGCGCGGGGAAGTCTTCCGCGTCACGTTGGCCTCGGGCAGGCAGGTCGAGGCCACCGCCAACCACCCGTTCCTCACCTATGACGGGTGGATGCCGCTCGGCGAGCTGGTGCCGGGTTCGCGCGTCGCGGTCTCCCGGCATGTGCCGCCGCCGCTGGAGCCGGCGGCGTGGCCCGAGGCGCGCGTGGTGATGCTGGCGCACCTCCTCGGCGACAGGTCGTTCGTCGAGCGTCAGCCGATTCGCTGTGTCGCCGCGGACGAGGCGTGTCTTCGGGCCGTCACGCGGGCGGCCGAGCATTTCGGCGTCACCGCCGTCCGGGAGGAGCGGGAGGGCGCGGGGGCCACGCTACGGTTCCCGGCGCCGCACCGCCTGACCGGCGGTGGCCCGGTCGCCGAGTGGCTCGACGAGCTCGGGCTGTTCGGAAGGCGCCTGCATGAGAAGTTCGTCCCGGCGCCGGTCTTCAGGCTTCCGAAGGAGCAGGTGGCGCTTTTCCTCAGGCATCTCTGGGCCGCGGACGGCTGCGTGCACTGGGATGCGGAGAACGGCGATTGCCGCGTGTCCTACGTGTCCGCGAGCAGGCGACTCGTGGAGGACGTCTCCACCTTGCTCCTGCGGTTCGGGATCATCTCGCGCATCGAGAGCGCCGCGGAGGGCTCCGGGCGTGGCGGGTATCGGCTCCACCTCTCCGGTGCGGAGAATCAGCTCGCGTTCTTCGAGGCCGTCGGCGTCCACGGGGCGCGCGGTGTCATGGCCGCGTCCGCTGCCGACCGGCTCCGCGGGCTTCGATCGAACACCGACCGCGACGCCGTCCCCACGGCGGTCTGGGATGACGTTCGGAGCGTCCTCGCCGATCGAGGGACGGCGCACGGGGAATCGCGTGCCGCGCTCGACGTCCAGTCCCGTGGCACTTCGCGGTCGGGGCACGCGCCCGGCCGTGAACGCCTGGGACGCGTGGCAACGGTTCTGGACGGCGCCGAGCTGGAACTGCTCGGCACCAACGACGTGTTCTGGGACGAGATAGCCGGGATCGAGAGCATCGGGGAGCAGGACGTCTACGATGCCACGGTGCTCGGGCTCCACAACTTCGTGGCGAACGGGATCTCCCTGCACAACAGCATTGAGCAGGACGCGGACATGGTGATCCTGCTGCACCGCGAGGACGCCTACGAGAAGGAGTCGCCGCGCGCCGGCGAAGCCGACCTGATCGTCGCGAAGCACCGCAACGGCCCGACCGCCACGGTCACCGTCGCCTTCCAGGGCCACTACAGCCGCTTCGTCGACATGGCCCAGTAACGTCCCCGCTGCTCAGCCCGGCGTCTGCGGCCGTCCAACAGCATGGTGCCTCGTAGCGCGCGGACATCGACGCCAGTGGCAGCGTTGCCGGGATCCACCCCGTGACCTGTTACGGCCGGCACCGCGCTTCAGTTGTCGGGGCCGGAGGGGCAGGGCGTCGCGGTGCGTCGGTTGAGGACGGCCAGGGCCTGCTGGCACCAGCGGAGGTTTTCGCGTTCGAACGCCAGGCCGCGCATCAACGTGAGGTAGGGGCCGATGCGGTCGGCGGTCGCGAGGTGCTCTTCTTCGGTGCGCCCGTCCAGGAGGCGGGCACGGAGGCGTTCAAAGCGGGCGATCTTGGACTCGGCCCACGTCATGCGTTCGCGGATGGCGTTCATGACCGCGCGGACGTCGCCGGCGTCCACCGCCTGGACCTGGACCATCAGTTCCTCGCGGATCGCGCCGGGGCGCGGCGGGGTGGCGGTGAAGTCGTACAGGGCGCGGCGCCCGGCGACGGTGAGGGAGAACAGGCGCTTGTTGGGACGGCGTTCCTGCTCGACCACGCGCGCCTGGATGAGGCCCTCGGCGGCCATCTTGTCCAGTTCCCGGTAGAGCTGCTGCGGGGTGGCCATCCAGAAGTTGGCGACCCCGGCGTCGAAGCTCTTCGCCAGGTCGTACCCGGAGGCCTCGCCCTCCAGGAGCGTGGCCAGAACCGCGTTGCGCAGTGACATGCGTCCGAGGGTAGCGGCGACATTAGGTGCTTCGGCCATTAATCAATTTTGTGACTAGCGCCACGCCCCTGTCCACTGGACGAGTACTAGAAGGCGCGATTAGTGTCATCCGCACCTAGTCAACTAGTTTCATATCGGGGGGGCGCGCCCATGCATCCGTTCCGACGGGCCGTGGAGGCCGGTGACATCGAGGCGCTGGAGGCGCTGTTCGCGGAGGGCGCCGTGTTCACCAGCCCTGTCGTGTTCAAGCCGTACGAGGGGAAGGCGATCACCGCGGCGTTCGTGCGCGGCGCGGCGCGGGTGCTGGAGGACATCCACTACGTGCGGGAGATCGTCAGCGCGGACGGCCGCGACCTCGCGCTGGTGTTCAAGGCGATGGTGAACGGCCTCCAGGTGCACGGATGCGACTTCCTGCACCTCGACGAGGACGGGCTGATCGACGAACTCACCGTGATGGTGCGCCCGCTGTCGGCGGCGAAGGCACTGGCGGAGGCGATGGGCGCCCAGTTCGACCGCATCCAGCAAGAGGCTGCGGCACAGACTCCGGCGGAGTAAGCGGCAGGCCGCCGCGTCGCCCGCAGGCCGCTCGAACGGTCCTTCTGTTCACAAAGACCGGCCGCCCCAAGATCGCCGCTTCGATGAGCCGGATGGCGGTGTCGTCACGCCACCGGGTACACCCAAGAGATATCCACAAGTCGGCGGTGTGACCTCGGGCTTCGTGTGCTGGGGGTATCGTCTGGCCGGTGGTCACTCAAGCGCTGTTCGACGTCGACGAGCCTCCGCTGCCGGTGGCGTTGCAGGAGGCGGTGCGGCACGGCGAGGTCTTCACCCGCCGCTGGGTCGTCGAACTGATCCTCGACCTTGTGGGCTACACGGCTGACCGCGATCTTGCTGGGCTGCGGCTGGTCGAGCCGGCATGCGGGCAGGGCGCGTTCCTGGGGCCGATCGTTGAGCGGCTGAGCAAGTCGTGCCGGGCTCACGGGCGCTCACTGTCGGATGCGGCCGGGGCGATTCGGGCCATGGATCTGCTGGACGAGAACGTGAAGCAGTCGCTCATACTCGTCCGTGACCGACTCACCTCGGACGGCTGGGACCACGGAGAGGTTGACGCCGTCGCGCAGGGCTGGGTGTGCCAGGGCGACTACCTTCTTGCGGCCAACGATGCCGGCGAGGCCGACTTCGTCGTCGGCAATCCCCCTTATATCCGGCTGGAGGATGTACCTGACGAGCGCATGCTGGCCTACCGGTCCGCCTGCCCGACGATGGGTGGTCGGGCTGATGTGTACGTGGGGTTCTATGAGGTAGGTCTTCGCAGCTTGAAGCCTGGCGGCAAGCTCGGCTTCATCTGCGCTGACCGTTGGATGCGCAACCAGTATGGTCGGCGCCTCAGGCAGATGGTGACACAGCGCTACAGCATGGACTTGGTCCTCGCGATGCATGATGTGGATGCGTTCCACGACCAGGTATCCGCCTACCCCGCGATAACCATCATCCGCAACGGCACACAGGGTCCTGCGATCGCTGCTGATACCACACGAGAGTTTGGACAATTGGAGGCTCGGAGCCTTCTTAGATGGACGGCTGACCGGGCGCAGGACGGTGTCACCTCTAAGGGGTTCAAGGCGTCGCGCCTACCGCATTGGTTCCCCGGCGAGGATTCCTGGCCGGCAGCGTCCCCGGCGCGCTTGGCTGTTCTGGAGGAGTTGAGCGACAGGTTCCGCCTCTTGGAGGACGAGACCACAGGAACGCGTGTCGGCATCGGAATTGCGACGGGGGCGGACAAAGTCTTTATCACTGATCAACCCGACCTTGTGGAGCAAGACCGCCTGCTTCCGCTCGCCATGGTCCGCGATACGACGTCCGGGCGTCTGGACTGGGGCGGTATGTACCTGGTCAATCCGTGGAATGCGGCCGGTGGGCTCGTCGACTTGGCGGCCTACCCTCGGCTGCGCGCCTACTTCGCACAACACGAGGCCGCACTGCGGAAGCGTCACGTTGCCGTGAAGCAACCAGACCGCTGGTTCAAGACGATCGACAAGGTCGATCCTCGGCTGAACACTCGTCCCAAGTTGCTGCTTCCGGACATGAAGCAGGTCATACACCCCGTGCTGGATGAGGGAGGCCTGTACCCTCATCACAATCTGTACTTCATCGTCTCCGATGTCTGGGACTTGCGGGTCCTTGGGGGCTTGCTGCTGTCCAAAGTCGCTGAGGCGTTCGTAGCGGCGTACGCGGTCAAGATGCGAGGTGGGACTCTACGGTTCCAAGCCCAGTATCTGCGCAAGATCCGCGTCCCAGATCCTGCGGAGATCAACGAAGAGACCAGCACAGCATTGGCGGCTGCGTTCGAACGCCGTGACGTCCAGGCGGCGACGCAAGCCGCCCTGCGCGCCTACGGGCTCGCAGAACTCCCCGACTAGAGGAACACATTGGCAGTCACTCGACAGGACTTCGAGAACGCGTCGCGGCTTACTGGGGCGCGAAAAAGTCTCAGCGAGAGCTCTCCAAGATCAAAGATGCTGTCGGCGCGGGCACTGCGGGCTCGGTTCGTGGAGGCAAGCACTTCGATGAAATCGCCGCTCTTCTGGCCAAGTTCTTTCTCGAAGCCGACTACCCGCCCGAAGATATCCGGGTCACCAAGAAACATGGCCTGGAACTTCCAGGCTACTACCGCCCGCAGAAGCAATGGGATCTCGTGGTCTCCCACAGGAACACGCTTGTTGCGGCCTTCGAACTCAAGGCGCTCGGTGGTCCCTCGTTCGGCAACAACTACAACAACCGAGTAGAAGAGGCACTGGGCAGCGCTGTCGACCTCCGTCGCGCTGTGCTCGCTGATCTCTTCCCTGGCGAAAAACCCTGGCTCGGCTACTTCTTCATCATGGAAGATGCCCCCGGTTCGCGCACTCCCGTTCGGGTTCTGGAAGGCGCTTCTCCTGTTGAGGAGATCTGGCACGGGCGGTCATATCAAACAAGGTTCGCGCTCTTCTGCGAACGTCTTGTGGCAGAAGGTCTGTACGATGCCGTCTGCTACATCACCTCGTCAGAGGCACACCCGCAGCCAGTGGAACTAGTCGAGAGTCTCGACTGGAAGCACTTTTCTGCCGCGATAACCGCCCGGATCACCTATCTCAAAGAGTTGGGACTTCCGTTCCGCAGGGAGGGTTAGCGGGCGGGGCGGGTGAAGATTAGTTCGCGGCCGTCTTCGTCGTCCCATTGTTCGCCTGTGAAGGTGAAGTCCTGGCCGGCGATCGTGGCGAGGAACGCCTGGTTGTCGGGGCTGATCGTGGCGCGGACGGTGGTGACGGTCGGGTCGGCGGCCGCGCGTTCCTGGAGGGCGGCGAGCATCGCGCGGGCGTAGCCCTTGCGGCGGTGCGCCGGGTCGACGGAGTAGGCGATCGTGACCGTGCCGTCCTCGGGCGCCCCGTGGAAGCCGGCGTGGCCGACGACGTGCCCCTCCGGTTCGGCGACGGCGGCCCGCACGATCCACGGGGCGTGGGACGGGTCGCGGGCGAGTTGGGCGAGGCGGAGGCGCCACAGCGACTTCGCCTCGTCGGTGATGAAGTAGTCGGTCAGGGGGATGCCGGCGGACGCGCTCGCCGTGGCGAGGTCTCCGTCCAGCAGTGCGGTCATCGCGGCGGGCGGCAGTTCGACGAGCCGGAGCATGGGCGCCAAGCGTAGGGCCGGGTTTGCGGTGGTCGCGATCGGTTTACCGGGCCTTCGCGTGGTGGTCGGCGAGGCGGGTGAGCAACCCGATGAGCTGTTCGCGTTCTTCAGGGGAGAGCGGCGCGAGGAGTTCGTCCTGGATGCCGGCGAGGACCTTCTCGAGTTCGCTGAGGTGGCGGGAGCCGTCCGCGGTGAGCGTGACGATGTTGCGGCGCCGGTCGGACGGGTCGGGGGAGCGTTCGACCAGGCCCTTCGCGGCGAGCTCGTTCAGCGCGGCGACGACGTCGCTGCGGTCGATGCCGGTGTTGCGGCCCAGCGCGGCCTGGCTGGACGGGCCGTGCTCGTCGAGGGCGGCGAGCAGCCGGAAGTGGTAGCCCCGGGCGCCCGCGGCGGCGAAGCGGGCGGCGACCAGGCGGTGGCTGTGCGCCGAGACGAGGTTGATCAGCCAGCTCGGGGCATGCCGGAGGCGCTCGGGCGTCCGGGCGTCGGCCGTCATCATGCCGTCAGTCTAGGGGTTGTTGGTCGAACCAATGAATTCCGTGTTAATGTTGGTCGCACCAATGAATGGAGTGGTCATGGACGATGTGCAGGAGTTGTCGACGCTGGTCAGCCGCCTCGGGCGGTGGCTGGACGACAAGAGCCCCGGCGACGGACGCGCCCTGTTCACCGAGGACGCGGAGGCGCACACTCCGGGCGGCGTCTCGAAGGGCGTCGACGCGCTCGTGGAGCAGGCCCGCCGCAACCACGCGGTGCCGACCCAGCACTTCATCACCGGTCCGCTCATCGACGTGGACGGCGACACGGCGTTGATCAGCGCGAACCTCCTCGCCGTCTTCGCGCACGAGGGCGGTCCGCGCCTGCTCGGCGAGCGCTACGAGCTGCGGGCCGCCCGGACGCGGGAAGGCTGGCGCCTCTCCCGCGTCCAGGCCCATCCGATATGGGAAGCCGCCTGACCGCGGTCAGGGCGATGTGAGGTCGTCCGAGATGGCGCGCAGGCGTGCGCGGGCTTCCGGGTCGTATGCCTGGTCGTCCGCGCGGCCTTCGTGGAGGCCGTTGAAGAAGCGGCCCGACACGTCGTCCAGGGCCGGGTCGGTGACGAGGCGGTGCGTCGCCTCCACGCCTTCTTCGAGGGTGCTGACCGGCGAGGAGACCATCTTGGTCGGCATGAAGGTGGCCGGGTGCAGGGCGTTCGCGGTGACGCCCGTCCCGGCCAGTTCGTCCGCGAGGTCGATGGTGAACAGGATCTGGGCGAGCTTGCTCTGGCAGTACGCGCCGAAGGGGCGGTAGCGGCGGGTGAGCATCACGTCGTCGAAGTCGATCGCCTGCTGGCCGAGGCTGCTGACGTTGACGATCCTGGCCGGCGCCGAGGAGACCAGGGTCGGGAGCAGCAGCCGTGTCAGCAGGTAGTGCGACAGGTAGTTCACCGCGAACGTCAGTTCGTGGCCGTCCGCGCTCGCCTGCCGCGAATCCGGTCCGGCGATGCCCGCGTTGTTGACCAGCACGTCCAGCCGCGGATGGTCGGCGCGGACGGCCTCGGCGAGCGCGCGGGTCTCGGCCAGCGACGACAGGTCGGCCCGGTACCAGGACGTCCGGCCGCCGATCTCCTGGAGGGTCGCCTTGCCGCGCTGGTCGTCCCGCCCGTGGACGAGCACGGTCGCGCCTTCGGCGGCCAGCCGGGCGGCCAGGGCGCGGCCGAGTCCGTCGGTCGCGCCCGTGATGAGAATGGTCTGCTGATCGATGGGACGCATGCGACCCATCGTGCTCGGTGCGCGGGCACTCTAACAGGGACCGCCCAGCCTGGTATGGGATGTAACCGGCTCCGCTAGGGGCGGTCGAAGAAGTCCCGGACGAGGTCCACGAACTCGTCGGGGCGCTCCATCATCACGACGTGCCCGCTGTCGAGCTCGGTGTACTCGCTGCCGGCGATGGCCGCGGCCACCTCCCGGTGGTTCTCGACCGGGACCGTCCGGTCCTGCGTGCAGCCGACCACCAGGGTCGGCGCCTCGATCTTCGGGAGCAGGTCGCGGATGTCGAGCCGCCGGAGGAGGTCGAGCTGGCGCAGCCGCCCGTTGGTGGGCTGCATGAAGCCGTGGAGCTGCTCGATCGCCTCGGGCGCCATCGTGTTCAGGAACGCCGGGCTGTAGGCGGTCAGGGTGCCCAGGCGTCCGAAGCCGCCGGGTTCGCCGGTGAGGGCGAACCACGCGTCGACCAGCTGCCGGAGGTACCGGTCGCCGCCGTGCGCGAACCCCGCGACGGGCATCAGGCGCCGGACGAGGTCGGGGCGCAGCGCGGCAGCTGCGGCGGCCACCGGCGCGCCCATCGAGAAGCCGAGCAGGTTCACCGGCGCGGCGCCGGTGTCCTCGATCACGGCGATGAGCTGGGCGGCGAGCGCCTCGACGGTCAGCGGCGAGCCGTCGTCCTCGACGGGGTCGGAGCCGGCGAGGTCGGGCAGGACCACGGTGCAGCGGTCGGTGAAGCGGCCGACGAGCGCGTCCCACATGGCCGCGCCGGGGCCGACGCCGTGGACGAGGACGAGCGCGGGGCCGGAGCCCTCCGCCCGGTAGGTGATATGGGCGTTGCCAACGGTCAGGTTCGTCATGCTTCCGACGCTGCCAGCGCGCGGCGGGCGTGAGAAGCGGACCGCGCTGGCTAGGACAAACGATCCCAGGCTCGGCGGCGTCCGAGGACGGATCATTGAGGTATGGACATGAACCGCCGCGACCTCGCCGACTTCCTCCGCCGCTCCCGGGAGCGGCTGCGGCCGCAGGACGTCGGCCTGCCGGCGGGGCCGCGGCGCCGCACGCCGGGGCTGCGCCGCGAGGAGGTGTCGCAGCTCGCGGGCATGTCCGCCGACTACTACATGCGGCTCGAGCAGGCCCGGAGCCCGCAGCCGTCCACCCAGCTGCTGGGCGCGCTCGCCCGCGCGCTGCGGCTCACCGAGGACGAACGCGACCATCTGTACGCCCTCGCCGGGCACCGCCCGCCCGCGGGCCCCTTCGCCGGCGAGTACGTCCGGCCCGGCCTGCTCTACCTCCTGGACCGGCTGGACGAGACGCCCGCGCACATCCTCGGCGACCTCGGCGACCTGCTGGCGCAGAACGCCATGGCCGAATCGCTTTTCGGGTGCGTATGCACCGTGGAAGGGCCTGACCGCAACATCGTCTGGCGGTGGTTCACCGACCCGTTCGTCCGGGCGGCGTACCCGCCGGAGGACCACGACCGCTACAGCCGCCTGCACGTCGCCGACCTGCGCGCCGCCGTCGCCCGCCGCGGCGGCGACGAACCGGCCCGGGCGCTCGTCCGGCGGCTCCGCGAGGCCAGCGACGAGTTCGCCCGCCTGTGGGACCTGCACGAGGTCGCCGTCCGCCGCACCAGCCGGATGAGGGTGCTGCACCCCCAGGTCGGGCCGATCGAGTTCGACGCGGAGGTCCTGCTCACGCCGGCCGAGGACCAGCGCCTCGTCGTCTACACCCCGACTCCCGGCACCGCGGCGGTCGACGCCCTCGCCCTGCTCCGCGTCATCGGCCCCGAGACCGCGCACCGCAGCCACCTCTGAGCGGTCGCCTGCCGGGCTCAGGCGGGGCGAAGGCGCCAGAGGGACGTCGTTTCGGCGGCGCGGGCCGCGTGGAGGGGGTCGTCGGGGTCGGTGGCGCGCGGGTGGACGGGCCTGGCGTCGAGCCTGCCGGCGACCTCCAGGCCGGACGACGCGAACAGCCCGCGGAGCTCGTCGCGGGTGCGCAGGCCGAGGTGCTCGGCCAGGTCGGACATGATCAGCCAGCCTTCGCCGTCCGGTTCGAGACGGCCGGGGAGGCCGGTGAGGAAGCCGCGGAGCATCCGTCCGCCCGGGTCGTAGACGGCGCGGTCGAGGGGTGACGTGGGCTTGGCGGGCACCCAGGGCGGGTTGCAGACGATGAGCCCGGCGCGTCCCTCTGGGAACAGGTCGGCTTGGACGACCTCAACGTCCACCTTCAGGCGGTCGAGGTTCTCTTGGGCGCAGGCAAGCGCGCGCGGGTCGAGGTCGGTGGCAACGACATGTGGCACGCCACGACGGGCCAGGACCGCGGCGAGGACGCCGGTGCCGGTCCCGATGTCGAACGCCGTCGTCACAGGTGGAAGCGGCGCCTCGGCGACCAGGTCCACATACTCCCCTCTGATCGGCGAGAAGACCCCGTAATGGGGATGGATGCGGTCGCCGCCCAACGCGGGGATCGGCACGCCCTTCACACGCCACTCATGGGCGCCGATCAGCCCGAGCAACTCGCGCAAGGATGTGACGTAGGGCTGGTCGTCCGGCCCATAGACCTCTGTGCAGGCGTCCTGGACGGACGGTGCGCGCCGCAAGGGGATCACGTGCCCCGGGTCGACCGGTATGAGGAGCATGCCCAGCGTCCGCGCGCGCTGTGCTCGTGCCTGGCGATGGAGGTGGAAAGCCTGCGCCCCGGACGGTTCGGGCTTGTTCCTCCGTCGGCGCGGTGGCCGGTCGATCCGCCGCGCGATCGCCGTGAGCAGCTGCCGCGCGTTCTGGAAGTCGCCGCGCCACAGCAGCGCGGTGCCTTCGCAGGCCAGCCGGTACGCGTCGTCCGCGCGGGTCTGGTCGTCCGCGACCACGACGCGGCGCGGCGGCGGGGCGCCGTTCTCCGACCGCCAGCGGACGCGATGATCCAGGCCGTCCTCCCGCCAGGAGATCTCGTCCACACCAGGTACGGTATCGGGGTGCGCCTGCCCGGGCCCTTGCATGTGCTGAACGAAGGACTCGCCTTCCTCCTGGAGGTCGTGGCCATCGTCGCGCTCGCCTGGTGGGGGTTCACGACCGGCGGCAACGTCCTCGTCAACATCGTGCTGGGCATCGCCGCGCCGGCGGCCGCGATCGTCCTGTGGGGCCTGTTCGCCGCTCCCCGCGCGCGGTTCAAGGTCGCGCTCCCGGTCGTCCTCCTGGTGAAGGCCGCCGTCTTCGGCGCGGGCGCGCTGGCGCTCTACGGCGTGGACCACCCCGCGGCGGCGATCGTGTTCGCCGTAGTGGCCTTCCTCAACACCGCCCTCGCCACGCTGGACCGCGAAGCGCATTTCCGCGCGGCGCCCGACGCCGACCGTTAGACCAGGCCGGCGCTGAGAGGCCGCCGCGGGTGCGCCGGAGGCCGCCCGGCACACCCGCTCGCCCGCTTTCAGGCCGGGACCTTGTCGAGGAACCCGGTCACCCGCTCGAACCGGCCGTCGTCCCCGAAGACCGCCACGTCGAAGCCGGCGGCGATCGCCTCCCCGCCCTCCGGGCCGAGCTCCCAGGTGAAGCGGGCCACGTTGTGGTGGGCGTCCACCGGGCCGGCCGGGCGGAACACCAGGCCGGGGAACTGCTGCTGCGCCGCGCCGATGAACGCGTCGATCGCGTCCCGCCCCTCCGCCACGCCGAGCGGGTCGACGTAGAGGGGGTGCTCCGTCCACAGGTCGTCGATCGCGGCGCGGCGCGCGGCCGGGTCCGTCTCGTTCCAGATGGCCAGGTAGCGCTCGACCCGCTGCTGAACGTCGCTCATGTCATGACTCCCGTCTGATCGACCGGGTTCGTTCGCCCGGATGACCCTCACGCTGCCAGCGCGGAGGCGGGAGATCGATTACGTCGGAGGTCATCCGCCCGCGGTGCCGGGCCGGGACGATGATGTCGTTTTCTCGCTAGTGGGCGCCGCCGCCATCGTCGATGCTGGGTGCATGCACGAGGACGTGGAGAGGTGCGTGCGGGCCGTCCAGTCGAAGGACGCCCGCTTCGACGGATGGTTCTTCACCGGGGTGGTGACCACCGGGATCTACTGCCGTCCGAGCTGCCCCGTCGTCCCGCCCAAGCCCGGGAACATGCGCTTCTACCCGAGCGCCGCCGCGGCGCAGCAGGCCGGTTTCCGCGCCTGCAAGCGGTGCCGGCCCGACACGTCCCCCGGCTCCCCCGAGTGGAACCACAGGGCGGACGTCGTCGCGCGGGCCATGCGCCTGATCGCCGACGGCGTCGTCGACCGGGAGGGCGTGCCCGGCCTCGCCGCGCGCCTCGGCTACAGCACACGCCAGATCGAACGCCAGCTCAACGCCGAACTGGGGGCCGGCCCGCTCGCCCTGGCGCGAGCCCAGCGCGCTCAGACGGCACGTCTCCTCATCGAGACGACGACCCTTCCGATGGGGGACGTCGCGTTCGCGGCGGGGTTCGCGAGCATCCGCGCCTTCAACGACACCGTCCGCGAGGTGTTCGCGCTCACCCCCACCGGGTTGCGGGACCGTGTCGCCAAGGGCCATCCTCCGGCCGGCTCTGGGGCGCTCTCCCTGCGCCTGCCGTTCCGCTCGCCGCTCTGCCCGGACAACCTCTTCGGCCATCTGACCGCCACCGCCGTGCCGGGCGTCGAAGAGTGGCGGGACGGCGCGTTCCGCCGCGCCATGCGCCTCCCCCACGGACACGGCATCGCGACCCTGCGCCCCCAGCCCGACCACGTCGCCTGCACGCTCAACCTCACCGACCTGCGCGACCTCACCATCGCGATCAGCCGCTGCCGCTGGATGCTCGACCTGGACGCCGACCCCGTCGCCGTGGACGATCTGCTCCGCGCCGACCCCGTCCTGGCGCCGCTGGTCGACAAGGCCCCCGGGCGGCGTGTGCCCCGCACCGTGGACGCCGCCGAGTTCGCCGTGCGGGCCGTCCTGGGGCAGCAGGTGTCGACGGCCGCCGCCCGCACCCACGCGGGACGGCTGGTCACCGCGTACGGGGACCCCATCGACGACCCCGGCGGCGGGCTGACGCACCTCTTCCCGACGCCGTCCGCCCTGGCCGAGCTCGACCCGGAGGCGCTCGCGTTCCCGAAGACCCGTCGCACCACCCTCCTCGCCCTTGTCGACGCATTGGCGAGCGGACGGATCGACCTCGGTGTAGGGAGCGACTGGGAAGAGGCCCGCGCGCGCTTGTCCGAGCTACCGGGCTTCGGCCCATGGACCGTCGAGACCATCGCGATGCGCGCGCTCGGTGACCCGGACGCCTTCATCCCGAGCGATCTGGGGATCCGGGCCGCCGCCAAGTCCCTCGACCTGCCGTCCACTCCGGCCGCCCTCACCCGACGCGCCGCACGATGGCGTCCCTGGCGGGCCTACGCCGTCCAATACCTGTGGGCCACTAGCGACCACCCCATCAACCTGCTTCCACCACACTGAGGAACCTCATGCCTGCACACGTCGTCCTGGACAGCCCTGTCGGCCCGCTGACCCTGGTCGCCGCAGACGGAGCCCTGTCCGGGCTGTACATGGAGAAGCAGCGGCACCTTCCGCCTGTCGAGACCTTCGGCGCGCCCGGCGACCCGGAGGCGGAACCCTTCGCGACGGCCGCCGCCCAGCTCGCCGCGTACTTCGCGGGGGAGCTGACCCGGTTCGACATACCGCTCACCCTCCGCGGGACGCCCTTCCAGCAGCGCGTCTGGGCGGCGCTCCAGGAGATCCCCTACGGCGAGACCACCACCTACGGCGAACTCGCCGCCGAACTCGGCAACCCGTCGGCGTCCCGCGCGGTCGGCCTCGCCAACGGGCGCAACCCGATCTGCATCGTCGTCCCCTGCCACCGCGTCATCGGCTCCACCGGCTCCCTCACCGGCTACGGCGGCGGCATCGACCGCAAGCGCCACCTCCTCGACTTCGAGCACAAGGTCCGCACCGGCGCGGGCGAGGTCATGCTGTTCTGACTCTTTGTCAGTGCCGGCGGCTAACGTGCTCCACATAGACGTTCCCCGTGGGAAGGCTGATCGAGGTGGAGTTCCGAGTCGACCGGCAGACGCTCGCCGACGCCGTCGCGTGGGCCGCGCGGACGCTGCCGACGCGCCCCGCCCTGCCCGTCCTCGCGGGCATGCTCATCGAGGTCACCGACCAGGGCGAACTGACCCTGGCCGGCTTCGACTACGAGGTGTCCGCGCACGCCCGCGAGGAGGCCGCCGTCACCGAACCGGGCCGCGCCCTGGTGCCCGGCCGCCTGCTGTCCGACATCGTCCGCAACCTCCCCCCGCACCCGGTGGAGGTCTTCACCAAGGGCTCCGAAGTGGTGGTCCGCTGCGGCCCCGCCGAGTTCGGCCTGCTGACGATGCCCGTCGAGGACTACCCGACCCTCCCGCAGCCGCCCGCCCGCGCGGGCACCCTCCCCGGCGACCTGTTCGCCACCGCGGTCGGCCAGGTCACCCCCGCCGCCGGGCGCGACGACACCCTGCCGATGCTCACCGGCGTCCGCATCGACTTCGAGGGCGACACGATGTGGCTCGCCTGCACCGACCGGTACCGCATCGCCGCCCGCGAGCTGACCTGGTCGCCGGACGACCCCGATTTCACCGCCGGCGTCGTCGTCCCCGCCCGCACCCTCGCCGACACCGCCAAGGCGATCAAGCGCGGCGCCGAGGTCGCGATCGACCTCGGCGGCGCCGGAGACACCCTCATCGGCGTCTCCGGCGGCGGCCGCAGCATGACCAGCCGCCTGCTGGACGACCAGTACATCAACTACCGGTCGCGGCTCACCGGCACCTGGTCGTCCGTCGCCGAGATCCCCGTCGCCCCGTTCGTCGAGGCGATCAAACGCGCCGCCCTCGTCACCGAGCGCGGCACCCCGATCCGGCTGGCGTTCACCGCCGACGAGGTCCGCATCCGCGCCGCCACCGGCGACTCCGCCCGCGCCAACGAGGCCCTGGGCGTGACCCTCACCGGCGACGACGTCGACATCGCCTTCGCGCCCCAGTACCTCCTGGACGGCCTGGCCGGCATCGACACCGAATACGCCCGCCTCGAATGCGCCGGCCCCACGAAGGCCGCCCTCCTGACCGGCATCCCCGACAAGAAGGACGACGAGGAGGCCCCGCCCGAGACCGACACCGGCTTCCGCTACCTGGCCATGCCCGTCCGCCTGACCTCCTGACCCGCCCCCGCCCGGCCGCCGTGATCGCCGGGTCAGAGGTCAAGGACGGCGAGGACGAAGCGGACCTCGCCCTCGCCCGTGTTCCCGTACGAGTGGGGGCGGTCGCCGACGAACACGGCCGCGGCTCCCTCCTCGACGAGGTCCGTCCGGCCGTCCACGCCGAGGGTCAGCGTGCCGCGCTGCACGTAGACGATCTCCTTGGTGCCCGGCACGTGCGCGTCGCTCTCCCGGGTCTCCCCGGGCTGCAGCACCCAGTTCCACAGCTCCAGCGACGGCCGCGGGTCGCTCCCGGCCAGCAGCGTCCCCGTCCCGCCGTGCTCGCCCTCCCACAGGACGACGTGCCGCTCGGGGCGGAACATCCGCACCGGCGGCTCCTCCTCCACCTGCACCAGCCGCGTCAACGGCACGCCGAGCGCGTCCGAGATGCGGATGAGCGTGCCCAGGTTCGGGTTCCCGCGCCCCTGCTCCAGCCCGACGAGCACGCCCTTGCTGACCCCGGCGCGCCCGGCCAGCTCGTCCAGGCTCCACCCGTGACCGGCCCGCAGCGCCCGCACGGTCCGCGCCACGGCCTCCCCGATCGCCTCCTGCCCGCTCAATCGCCCTCCCGCACTGCTCCGTTGACCGCGGAACCAGTCTCCCGCAGCGCCGCCCCGTTCCTGGATCATCGGCGGATGAGCCTTTGCACCTTTTGCGAGATCGTCGCCGGCCGGCTGCCGTCCCACCGCGTGGCCGAGGACGAGCACACGGTCGCGTTCCTGGACATCGCACCCGCCAATCCAGGGCACACCCTCGTCGTGCCGCGAGCACATGCGGCGAACGTCTGGGACATCCCGGCATCCACATACGGTCATGTGGCCCGCATGGTCCACGAGGTCGCGGCCCGGCTGAGCGCCGCCCTCGCGCCGGACGGCTTGAACATCGTCCAGTCCAACGGTGCGGCGGCGTGGCAGGACGTGTTCCATCTTCACGTCCACCTCGTCCCGCGCTCGCACGGCGACGACCTGCGCCTGATGTGGGAGGCGACACCGGCGCAACCCGACGACCTCGCCCGCGTCCAGCAACGCTTGAACGCCGCCCGACCAGGGCAGTAACCGGACCCGGGACGGCGTATTCGCTTTGAGGCCGCCCGCGTCGGTCGATATAGTGTCATCTGGATTTCATTAAAGTGACCGTTGGAGGGGCCAGATGCTGGAGCAGGTGAGGGTGGACGAGGCCGTCCTGGAACTGCGGCCCGACTTCGCCGTGCTCGTCATGACCGCCGAAGGGCTGGTGAACGGGCCCGGCGATCAGGTGTCGCAGGCGTGGCTGGCCGACGCCGCCGGCAAGGCGGACGCCGGCGATCCGCACGTCGAGGCGTGGCGGGAGGCCTACCGGGCCTTCGGGGCCAAGCCGCAGCGGACGCGGCCGTCGGTGGACGCCCTGCTCCGGCGCGCGGACGCGCTCCCGTCCATCAACAAGGTCGTGGACGCCTACAACGCGGTGAGCGTCGAATACGCGCTGCCGATCGGCGGTGAGGACCTCGACGCCTACCGGGGTCCCGCGCGGCTGGTCAGGGCCGCCGGCGACGAGCCGTTCGACGTGATCGCGGGCGGTGAGCCCGCCGTGGAGCACCCCGACGCGGGAGAGGTCGTCTGGCGGGACGACGCCGGCGTCACGTGCCGGCGCTGGAACTGGCGGCAGTGCGTCCGGACCCGGCTGACGGAGAACACCGAGAACGGGCTGTTCCTGCTCGAACGGCTGGAGCCGTACCCGGTCGAGCGGCTGGCCGAGGCCGGCGACCGGCTCGCGGAGCGGCTCCGCGAGATCGCGCCGGACGTGCGGATCGAGAGCCGGCTGATCGGCGGGCGGTGATGGTCACGGTCCTCGCGCTGAGCGCCGCGCTCGCCTACGGCGTCGCCGACTTCCTCGGCGGCGCCGTGGCGCGGAGGTCGACGGCGCTGAAGGCCCTGACCTGGTGCGTCCCGATGGGGCTCGCGGTCGTGCTCGTGTCCGCGGTGCTGGCCGGCGGGAGCGCCGGGGCGGGGCCGGTCGCCTGGGGGTTCGCGGCCGGGGTGAGCGGCGGCGCGGGCCTGATCGCGTTCTACCGGGCGCTGGCCCGCGGTCCGATGAGCGTGGTGGCGCCGGTGTCCGCGCTGGCCGCCGCAGTCCTGCCGGTGGCGGTGGGCATCGCCAGGGGCGAGCGGCTGGACGCGTCGGTGCTGGTCGGGGTGCTGCTGTGCCTGGTCGCGATCGGGCTGGTCAGCATGGAGGACGGCGACGGCGGCAGGGCCGCCGAGGGGCGGCGGCTCGTGGATTCGGGGCCGCTCATGGCCCTCGTGTCCGGTACCTGCTTCGGCGTCTTCTTCGTCCTGCTGAAGGCGGCGGGGGACGGCAGCGGCCTCTGGCCGATCGTCGGCGCCCGCGTCGGCAACCTGGTCGTCGTGGCGGCGGCGCTGCTGTTCATGGTGCTGCGCGGCCGCGACATCGGCCCCCGCGTGTCCGGGCGGACGCTGATCGGGCTGGCGCTGCTGTCAGGGAGCCTGGACGCGGGGGCGAACGTCCTGTACTTCCTCGCGGCCCACAAGGGCATGCTGAGCCTGGCCGCCGTCCTCACGTCCCTCTACCCCGCGATCACCGTGCTGCTGGCGAGAGCCGCCTACAGCGAACGCCTACGCGTCGTCCAACGCGTAGGCATGGCCGTAGCGATAGCCGGCGTAACCCTCGTCACCGTGGGCTGACCCCCAGGCATGCACACGGCCCCGTCCATCCCGGCACAACCCACCATGTCGGCTGGGTCGGCGACGTCCATGGACGCAGGGAGCGGTCGAACCCGACATCATGTGAACTGCTGGCTCGTCGCGCTATCTCTCTCCGCATCGAGTGAATTAGGCGGACACCTGGACCCTACGAGGCGGCAGAGGCCGGATGCGCCCCTTGCGACGATGGCCGCCCAGCCGGGTTGAGGCTGGACGCTGCCGTCAGGGGCGGTGCTGAAGATCGTGGATGCCTGCGCGGATCTCGGCCACTAGAGCGTGGAATGCAGGGCGCCCCAGCATCAGCACCGGGCCGCCAGGGGCTGTCGAGTCTCGCACCCCGACGACGTCCGACAGGTTGCATGCGACTTCAACGCAGGTGTCAGCGTCCTTGCTCCGGCTGCTCTTCCGCCACTCAGTACCGGTCAGGTTTTGCGGTATGGGCATGAATCGCAAACCCTCATCTCTTGGCAGCGGCGTTGATCAGTGACAGCGAGTCGTCAGGGTCGAGGGCAGCTTCGCAAATCCTCTCAAAAGCCAGCCTACAGTGAGCGACCTGCTGAGGGCTCTCCATGTAGACGACACCGAAGAAGCCTTCGGCGTAGGCGACATCGGGGTCGGCGGGTTCGGCGAAGCGAAGCATGATCAAGGATCCTTCGAGTCCGCAGTGCGTGCCCGCGGACTGCGGCAAGACCTGGATCGTGACGTTCGGGCGTGCGGCCTCCGAGGCGAGGCGGTGGAGCTGTTCGCGCATCATTGCCGGGCCGCCAATAGGGCGGCCGAGCACGGCCTCGTCCAGGACGACGTGAAGGTTCGGTGGGCTGTCCTCTCGGGTGAGAAGGGTCTGGCGCACCATGCGGGCCTGTAGGCGGCGTTCGATGTCACTGGCCTTGCCGAGCTCACCGGCCTTGATGATCTCGCGTGCGTAGTCCTGGGTCTGAAGCAAGCCCGGAATCACCTGGGGTGCCCAATTGCCGATCTCGGCGGCGGCGTCTTCCAGAGCGACGTAGGGACCGTTCAGGACGTCGATGTAGTCGGTCCACCAGCCGCGGTCCTCGGCCTCCCGAGCGAGAGTCAAGATCGCCTCGCGGTCGGGGCTGCCGACGCCGTAGAGATTGAGCATCAACTCGACGTCGCGTTCGTTCGGCTTGTTGCGGGCGCTCTCGATGTGGCTGACCTTGCCCTGGCTCCAACCGAGCCTGGCAGCGGCAGCGGTTACGCCGAGTTCGGCCTGTTCGCGGAACTCGCGGAGGCTGCGTGCGAGGCGTCGAGCGCGCACGGATGGGATGTACCGGGGTGGCATGCCTCAACTGTCGCTTTCTGTGATCACATAGCTGCCCTGTGTGGCCAAGTGTGGCCAAAGATGAGATCCTCGCACGCAGTAATCATTACTTTCATCATGTCATCATGACGGCGCAGCGCGCACGACGCATGAAGCAGCGGTCGGATACCCGGTGGCGGAGGTGACGGATGCGCGTGGCGCCGTGAAGAGCCGCCGCGCGGTCGGGGCTGAGATTGGGAGACCTCCCCCGGCCGCGCGGCTACCACCCCGATAGAGGAGGTGCCGCCATGCTAGACGCGCCGACGGCGGCGAACGGAACCGTGCTCGAAAGGATTGACCTGAGCGGTCTGTGCCCCGGCTGGTGCACGGAGCGAATCGACGGGCGGCTCGTCGCCAGGCGGCTTCGGCCGCTCACCGACTACCAGCTCGGCCGCGGGTGCCTTGAGACGGTGACGGCGCGGTCGATCACCGAGTTGGTGATCGTCTGCGAAGCCCAGCACACCCTGGCCGGGCGGATCGAGATCGCCGAGACGGTCGAACGAGGCTTCACCGAGCCGACGACATGACCGCCGCCGTAGACGGGGTCGGTCGACCCCCATGGGACATGGCCGACACCGATCCCGGCGTCGTGCTCACCGAGGCGCACCGAATGCTGCCGGGCGTGGTCGCATGGGCGGGCGAGTTCACCGGCTCGTTCTGGCTGTTGCGCGGTGACCGCCTGGAGGAGTTCCGGGACCCGTGCGCTCTGCTCGCGCGGGTCGGCGAGATCGCCGCGTCGGCTCGACCGGCATCCCGATCGTCGAGGATCGGGTCGCCGGACGATGGACAGCAGGGCCGCCGGCCGGACGCGGCAGCCTCACCTCAGGCACGGACGATCGGTGAGGCGGCTCCTCGACGTCCTGCGCATGGATCTGCTCGCACGCGCGCGGACGCCACCGGGGCACATGCCAGACGGGTTTCCGCCGAGTCGGCCATGCGTCCCCACTCGCCCGATCTCTTCTTCCCACCGCCGGGCCGGTTTCGGCGGTTTCTCGCGAGGTGCCGACAGTTCGTCGGTGGAGAGAACGACCCCGACCTGTGAGCGGGTTCCGCAACTGAGACCGACCACCGTCCAAGTGCGCTCATGCACGACGACATGAAGTTCACGAGTCACCTGCTGAGAGGGCACGTCCGCCCCCTCTCAGCAGGTGGAGCAGCGCTGAAGAGTTCGGTCAGAGGACTCCTGGAACCATGGAGAAACGCGATGCCACCTCTCGTCCCCGAACGGCCGAACGGGCTGCTCTGCCGGACAGCGAATCCCGCGGCCTGCTCGCTCGGGTCAGCTAGCGCCGGACCCCGTCATGCGGTTCGACGCGGCCGGTTGATACGCGAAGGCCCGTTGACTGTTTCTCGTCAACGGGCCTCACGCGGTGGCGGTGGTGGTGGGATTCGAACCCACGGAAGGTTGCCCTTCACACGCTTTCGAGGCGTGCGCCCTCGTCCACTAGGCGACACCACCGCGGCAGAGCCTACCGGACTCTGCGGTGCGTGAAGAACTCGATAAGCAGTGCGGCGCACTCGTCGGCCATCACCTCGGCGATGACTTCGGGCCGGTGGTTGAGCCGCCGGTCACGGACGACGTCCCACAGCGACCCCACGGCGCCGGCCTTCTCGTCGACCGCGCCGTAGACGACACGGTCCAGGCGTGCCTGGACGGACGCGCCCGCGCACATCGTGCAGGGCTCCAGGGTGACGACCAGCGTGCAGCCCGACAGGCGCCACGTGCCGAGCGAGGCCGCCGCGGCGCGCATCGCGATGATCTCGGCGTGCCCGGTCGGGTCGGCGGAGCGCTCGCGGTCGTTGCGGCCCGCCCCGATGACCTCGCCGGACGCGTTGAGGACGACCGCGCCGACCGGGACCTCGCCCTCATCGAACGCCTTGCGCGCCTCGTCCAGCGCCAGCCGCATCGCCGGCAGGTACCCCGCGATGACGGGATCGCTCGTGTCCGCCCCGGCACGCCGTTCGCCCTGATCAGCGGGCATCTCGGGATGTGCGGCGTTCCGGCCGGTGGTGGCCGCTTCGGTCTCCTCGTCCGCGAGGGGGGTCTTCGGGGGCCTGCCGGGCGGGTCAGTCACGGAGGCGGTCGAACTCTTCGCCGAAGCCGGCCTGCTCGGCGACGGCGAGGAGGGCGTCGCCGGGCAGGGCGCGCTCGCCGAGGTCGGCGAGCCGCTTGGCGTCGAGGCCCAGGTCTTCGAGGAGGGCCGGGTCGCCGGCGGAGTCGCCGTCCGGGACCTCGCCGACGAGCTGCTGGAACAGCGCGCCGAGCCCGTCCTCGCGAACGGTGGAGATGAAGGCGCGCGGCTCGTCCTCCCCGTCCAGCCGGACGACGGCGAACCAGTCGTCGTCCTGCTCGATCATCAGCAGTACCGGGTCGCCGTAGGACTCGACGGCGGCCTCCCGCATCAGGTCGGCGACGTCGTCGACGTGGTCCGCCTCGGCGAGCACGGCCTCGGTGCCGACCCATCCCTGCGGGGTCTGCGCGAACACGGCGGCGAAGTAGGACACGTGCTCATTGTGACCCACGAGGTTGCCCCGGTCACACCCCCTTTCGGGCGCCGAGGCCGGGATCGCCTGCCCGGCGACGGTTGTGAATAAACTTCGGATTTTGTCCGGTGGCGGACGGGTCGCCGTCCTTCCCCCGTGTCGCAGAAGTCCGCATACTGCACAGCGGCCCCGATCCGGGAGGAGACGCCATGGGCGCGGACGAACTCACCAGGCGCGGATTTCTGGCGGGGACGGCGGGCGCCGCGGCGATCCTCGCGACGAGCGCCGCCGGGGGTTCGTCCACCGAGGCCCACGCCGCCCAGCTCGCGGCGGCGAAGCGCGCGCCCGTCAGCGAACTCCCCGATCCGGAGGAATCCGGCATCGACCACATCGTGGTCGTGATGATGGAGAACCGGTCGTTCGACCACTACATGGGCTGGCTCCCCGGCGCGGACGGGCGCCAGGCCGGCCTCACCTTCACCGACGCCGATGGCAACGCCCACGACACCCACCATCTGAAGGTGCCGTGGGGCTGCGGCTTCCACGACCCGGACCACTCGTACGCGGGCGGACGCATCGAGTACAACGACGGGCAGTGCGACGGATGGCTGCGCGCCGGGGAGAACGACGTGTTCTCCATCGGCTACTACGAGGGCCCCGACCTCGGCTTCCACGGTCGCGCCGCGCTCGACTGGACGGTCTGCGACCGCTACTTCCCGGCCGTCATGTCGTCCACGTTCCCCAACCGGATCTTCCAGCACGCGGCCCAGACCGACCGGATCTCGAACGAGCTGACGATCTCCGAGACCGCCACCATCTGGGACCGGCTGAAGGCCAAGGGCGTCTCCTGCCGCTACTACTTCAGCGACGTCCCGTTCACGGCGCTCTGGGGGCTCCGCCACCTCGACATCACCCGGAACATCGCGGAGTTCCGCAGCGACGCCCGGCACGGCCGGCTGCCCGCGGTCAGCTTCGTCGAGCCCGCGTTCCTCGGCGAGATCTTCCTGCCCGGCATGTCCGAGGACGAGCACCCGCTCGCCGACATCCGCTTCGGGCAGGCGTTCCTGAACGAGGTGTACTCGGCGGTCGTCACCTCGCCGAACTGGCCGCGCACCCTGTTCGTGATCAACTACGACGAGTGGGGCGGGTTCTTCGACCACGTCCCGCCGCCCGAGGGCCCCGACCCGCGGCCCGACCTCGGCACCGGGCTGCGCGGCTTCCGCGTCCCCTGCCTGCTGATCTCCCCGCGGGCGCGGCGCGGCGCCGTCGCGCACGAGGTGTACGACCACACGTCCGTGCTGAAGGCGATCGAGTGGCGCTGGGACCTGGAGCCGCTGACCGTCCGGGACGCCGCCGCCCGCAACATCGCCGAAGTCCTCGACTTCGACGGCCCGCCCGACCTGCGCGCACCCCGCTACGGCGCGAAACGCCCGATCAGCCTTGGCTGCCTGGATCCGTCGCACAGCCACACCGGCGACGACTGGGCCGGGCTCAGCGCCTACGCCCGCACCCACGGCTTCCCGCGCCCGGCCTGACCTTCTAGGAGATGGTGTCGAGGGCGCGCTCGAAGGCCGGGGCGAATCCGATGCGGCCGGCGATGCTGAGCAGCATCTCGTCCGGGTAGAGCTCCAGGTCGCCGGAGATCGCGCCGAGCTCCATCTCGTCCAGCCCCAGGTCGGCGAAGATCGACATGTCGCCGACGGGGAGGACCTGGTCGAGTTCCTCGTCTTCCGGGATCGGGATGTCCAGGTACTCCAGGACCTGGGCGGCGAGCGGCCAGTCGACCGAGGCCGTGACGTCCGACAGGAACACCATGACGTCGTCGCCGAGCAGGCGGATCGCGACGAAGAAGTCGTCGCCGACCGAGACCAGTCCGACCGTGCCGCCGAGGCTCGGCTGCTGCCGCAGCGCATGGATCAGCCCCGCGAGATCCTCGGTCAGCGCGACCGGGAGGATCTCGGCCTCCCAGCCCTCGTCTTCCCGGTACACCACGACGGCGAAGTCCGTCGCGTCCACATCCGTCATTTCCACCCCACCGGCGCGTCTCCTGCCAGGGCATGGTCGCAGATGCGGCGCGCGCTCGCGTGCCCCACCGTCAAACTCGGCGCCCCGCCCCCGGGCGAGGCCGGGAGGCGGCACCACGTACTGGTACCTGGCGCCAAGAACCTATCCAATCCGCTCAGTTGATGCGGAAGGTGCGGCGGCGCAGCACGGCGTGGATCCGCGCCCGGCGGGACCGGTGCGGCGTCACGCGGGCGCGCAGCTCACGGGCCTCCGCGAGCTCGCGCAGGAAGATCGCTCGGCGGCGCAGGTGCTCGCGCACCTGCTCGGGGGAGATGTCGCCCTGCGGGCCGGGACGCGGCGGGACGTCCTCGCGGGGGGCGCCGGCGCCTGTGACATCGGTCACCGCGTCGTCCGCGGGCGGGGGCGCGCTATCGGGAGCCTGGGCGGGAGCGGCGCCTTCGGGGCGTTCGGGGGGTTCGGGGGCTGCGGGGGGCGGCGCCGGTCCTCTCGGCTGGTGATCGCTTTCGCTGTTCATACCGCCATACTGCCCAGCTCAGCGGTGTCCTATCCTAGATCGGCACGGTCCGGCCGAGCGCGCCCGGTGGGCTACGGTGAGCCCATGCAGACCCTCGCCGTCGACCACCCCCTCGTCGCGCACAAGCTCACCACCCTGCGGGACGTCCGCACCGACTCCCCCACCTTCCGGCGCCTGGCGGACGAGCTGGTCACCCTGCTCGCCTACGAGGCCACCCGCGACGTCCGGGTCACGGAGGCGACCGTCACCACCCCGCTCATCGAGGCGCGGGGCGTCCAGCTGGCCAGCCCGAAGCCGCTGGTCGTGCCGATTCTGCGCGCCGGGCTCGGGATGCTCGACGGCATGACGCGGCTGCTGCCCACCGCCGAGGTCGGGTTCCTCGGCATGATCCGGGACGAGGGCACGCTGCAGGCGCAGACGTACGCGACCCGGCTGCCCGACGACCTGTCGGGCCGGCAGTGCTACGTCCTCGACCCGATGCTCGCCACCGGCGGGACGCTCGCCGCCGCGATCCGGCTGCTGATCGACCGCGGCGCCGACCACGTCACCGCGATCTGCCTGCTCGCCGCGCCGGAGGGGCTGAAGCACCTGGAGCAGGCGTTCTCCGACATCTCCGCGCCGGTCAAGGTGGTGACCGCCGCGATCGACTCGCACCTCAACGAGCAGGGCTTCATCATGCCCGGCCTCGGCGACGCGGGGGACCGGCTGTACGGCGTCGTCTGACCCCGGGGCCGGCCGGCGCCGGCCCGCCCAGGGCACCCGATACCGGACGTGACCTGGGATGTTCGTATACCGCGGCAGGGGGTACCAATCCTCTGTGGAACGCCACGCGCGTTCCCCTCCGCCGTCCCGGCACAGGGGACCGTTAACGGACCGGGCGGCGCGAGCGAGCACGAGGAAACGTGATGGCTCACCAAGGGGACGATCTGCCGCGCTACGCCGCGATCGGCGAGCGGCTCATCGAGGAGTTCGACGGGGTGCACGGGGCCGACACGGTGGACCGCTGCGTTACCGCCGCGCGGTACGGCGCCGAGGAGGTCACCGGGTCGGCGCCGCCCGAATTCGTGGAACGCATCGCGCGCCGGCACCTGGAGGTGCTCGCGACGGTGGCGGCCGAGAAGCGGCGCAAGGCCAGCCGCTCCTCGCTGGACAACGCGCCATAGCCGCCGCCGGGGCGCGCCTCCGGCGGGCCCGCGGGGTTGCGGCAACGCGCCAGAAGCCTTGCTTTGCCGGTCGGGTGCGCTGTGCGAGACTGAACCGGGGTCCGTGAGTCAACGCTCCGGGAGGCAGCCGTGCCCGCCAAGAAGTACCTGACGTGGGCCGCCGTGGCCTTCGTGGCGTTCTACGTGATCAAGCAGCCGGACGGCGCGGCCCAGTCGGTGGAGAGCGCCGCCAACGGCCTCGCGTCCGCCGCCGGGTCCCTGGCCACCTTCGTCAACGCGCTCGCCTGACGGGGCCGCGATGAGACTCGTCACCCCCGGAGACTCGGCGCCGGCGTCGGTCAACAAGTACCTGCTCCCGCACGAGAGCCAGGTGATCACCGTGCGGCGGCACCCCGCCATCCTGATGGCCCCGATCGGGCTCCTGCTCGGCGGGCTGATCCTCGCGGGGGTGCTGAGCAACACGCTCGCCAGCGACGCGGGCACCGTCATCAGCTGGATCTGGTGGGGCTGGCTGATCCTCCTCGGCTGGTTCGTCTGGCGGGTCGCGGAATGGTCCGTCGACTACTTCGTCATCACCAACCAGCGGATGCTGCTCACCACCGGTCTCATCACCCGCAAGGTGGCGATGATGCCGCTGGCCAAGGTCACCGACATGAGCTTCAAGCGGACGATCACGGGCCGCATGCTCGGCTACGGGGAGTTCGTGCTGGAGTCCGCCGGCCAGGACCAGGCGCTCACGAACGTGCCCTACCTGCCCTACCCCGAGCAGCTGTACCTCGAAGTCTGCGAAATGATCTTCCCGCAGAAGGACGCGCCTCCGCCCCCGCCCCCGCCCCAGACCACCGACCCCAAGCTGCAGGAGCTCGTGGAAAGGCTGGAGGCCAACGTCGACAAGCTCGGGGGAGAGGTGGACGAGCTGGAGGGCAACGTCGACCGGCTGAAGAAGAAGCGGCCCGCGGAGGACGTCCCGACGACTCCCGATCCCAAATCCTGACCGCCAGGGTGCCGACCAGGGGAGATCCGGCCGGGAGGCGCGGCGGGCCGGAGGAAATCGGCGGTGTTCGAGATCTTGTCGGCCGGGGTCGGATAGCGTCGGCGGGTGACAGACGCCGCGACCGCCGGACGTGCCGCCGCCGCGAACCGGCGCGCCGGAGCGCCCCCGCGGGGTGCGCGCCGGAGCGGGACAGGCCCGGCCGTGCGGCGTCGTCGATCCCGCTTCGTTGCTCTCGATGTGCGACAACCCACAATGTGCAATCATGTCGGCACCCCAGCCGCCTGTTTACTTCCGCTAAGTGAGTCCACATGCCGGGTCCAGGCAACGTCGGAGAACGCGTCCGCAACCTGCGGCTGACAAGACGCTTGTCGCAGGCGCAGCTCGCCGGTCACGACCTCTCCGACAGCTACATCTCTTTGATCGAGTCGGGCAAGCGCACGCCGACGCCGACCGTCCTGCGGATGCTGGCCGAGCGCCTCGGCTGCACCCCGGAGTACCTCGCCGAGGGCGTCGAGCCGGAGCAGCGCGCCCACCTGGAGGTGCGGGAGCGGCACGCCCACCTGGCGCTGCTGCGCGGTGACGCCGCGACCGCCGAGGCCGGCTTCGACGAGGTGATCGCCCGCAGCGACGACCCCGACCTGACGTCCCGCGCCCGCTGGGGCCGTGCCCGCGCCCTGGAGGAGCTGGGCCGGACGGACGCCGCCATCGCGCTGTTCGAGGAGCTGCGCGAACAGGCCGAACGCGACCCGGGCCGGGCCAGCTGGCTGCCGCCCGTGATCGCGCTGGCCCGGTGCTACCACACCGTCGGCGACCTGGGGCAGGCGATCGCGCTCGGCGAGCGCGCCGTCGCGCGGCTGGAGCAGCTGGGGCTCGGCGTGGGCCACGAGTACACCGAGGCCGGGCGGATCCTGCTCCTCGCCTACGTGGATCGCTCCGATCCCGTGCGCGCGCACGATCTCGGGCGGCGCCTGCTCCGCCCGGAGCAGTCCGCGCAGGACGAGCCGGTGAGCGTCCACTACCAGCGGGCGAGCGTGCGGGCGCTGGAAGAGGGGACCATCGGCGACTCCCTGTACTTCGCCGACCAGGCGCTGGCGGCGCGCAGCGACTCCACTCCCGTGCAGAGCCGCGCTCGTCTCGCCCTGGCCGGGGCCAAGGCGCTGCTCAGGGGCGTCCTTCCGTTCTCGGCCGCGGCCCCGCCCGTTGTGCCGGCCTCCAGCGAGCTAGGGATCGGGCGCCCGCGGCCGGAGGGCTCGCGTGAGGCCGCGCAGGAGGCCCTGGAGCTTCTCCAGGGCACGGCGGATCTCGAAGGCGAAGAGTCCACCGAGAGCACCATCGCCAAGGCGCGCGCGCTCGTCCTCCTCGGCGAGCTGGACGACGCGATCGCCACGCTGGAACGCTTCCTCGACACCGGGATGGCGCTGGCCCCTCCGACGGGCGCCCAGAGCGTGACGGTCACCCCGCAGCCCGGCAGCGACCTCGCGGTGCGCACGCAGAAGACCATCCTGGCGCGGCTCGTCCTCGCGCGCGCACGCGTGGCGCAGGGGGACCTGACGGCCGCGCAGGTCGTGCTGCGCGCCGCGTCGGAGCAGCTTGCCGCGCTGTCTCCGGGACGTCCGGCGGCGCACCTGTACAGGGAGCTGGGCGAACTGTACGAACTCGTCCAGGACACCGAGAGCGCCGCCGCCGCGTACCGCCAGGCCCTCCAGGCGGCGGGCCTGTCCGCGTCCCAGATCACGTCTGCGCCCTCCGGCACCAGGACGCCGTCCCTCCACGGCCCCCACGACGACCCGGGCCTGTGAGCCCGGCCGCCGTGCCTCGCACGGCACTCGGCCGCGAGCAGGCCGAGGTCGGACTCGCGCAGCCGGATGGCGGGCAGCGCGAGCCCGCCGTGGACGGCCCGGCCGAGCGGGACGTGTGACCGATCTCGCCCCGGAGCGGGAAGAAAGCCGACCCGATCACGCCTTACGATTAAACATAGGATGATTGGTTGACCGGAGGTTGCGAATGGCTCTGCGAACGGCTCGCCGGTCGTCGCTGGTCGACCAGGTGATCGGCCAGCTCAGGGACGAGATCGTCGGCGGTGCCTGGGCGGTGGGCGCCAAGATCCCGCCGGAGCCGGTGCTGTCGGAGACGCTGGGGGTCGGGCGCAACACCGTCCGCGAGGCCGTCCGCGCGCTGACCCACGCGGGCCTGCTGGAGAGCCGGCAGGGCGACGGGACGTACGTCCGCGCGACGAGCGAGCTGTCCGGGGCGGTCCGGCGGCGCCTGGAGACGGCGGAGCTCGTCGAGATCCTGGAGGTGCGGCGCGGGCTGGAGGTGGAGGCCGCCAGGCTCGCGGCCACCCGGCGCACCGACGCCGACGTCGCCGCCATCGCGGTCGCTCTCGCCCGCCGTGACGCCGCCTGGGCGGCCGGAGAGCACTCCGCGTTCGTCGAGGCGGACCTCGTCTTCCACACCGCCGTCGTCGAAGCCACGCACAACCGCGTCCTGACCGACCTGTACCGCGACTTCAGCGCCGCGCTCCGGGCCAGCATCGGGGCCGCCGGCGTCCTGCTCAAGCACGCCGACGTCCCCCACGGCCCCATCGCCGCGGCCGTCGAGGCGGGCGACGCCGAAGCCGCGACCAGGGCCACCCACGCGTGCCTCGACCAGATCCTGGCCTCCACCGCACCGCCGGGCCATGAGGGGCGCCATGAGCCCTGACCACCGCGGTCACTTCGGCCGCAACCCCCGAACCGGCGAACCCGACCCGCGTCATGTGCCCTGACCGCCACGGCCGCTGCGGATGCAAAGCCCCGCAGCGGCAAGCCTGACGCGCGCTGTATGCCCTGACCATCCCGAACCCCGCTGCGACCACATGGAAGCACCCGCGCCGGCGAGCTTGCGCGGGCCGTGACACCGGCCGCCCGCCTCGGCTTCACGGGCTGATGCGGACCGGTCGAAGACCGCGGCCGGTGGAAACGCATGACGCCGCACGCGTGCGGTGTGCAGAGGAACGTGCCCGGCGGTCGACGCCGGGAAGACGCGACGACGAGCAAGGTGAGATGAACAGTTCTGCGACGACTCCGGTTTCCCGCGTCACGGCCGTCTGGTCGCTGGCCGGGCTGGTGCTGCTGACCGTCAACCTGCGGGCGGCGATCACCGGGATCACCCCCGTGCTCGGCGAGCTGCGGGACGTCTTCGGGCTGTCGGGCGCCGAGGTCGGCGTCCTCACCACGCTGCCGGTGCTGTGCCTGGGTGGCTTCGCCGGCGTCGCGCCGGCCGTGGCGCGGCGGCTCGGCACCGAGACCGCCATCGCCGCGTCCCTCGTCATGATCACCGCGGGAATCGTGCTGCGCGTGGTGGAGTCGCCGGTGTCGCTGTTCGTTGGAACGGTCCTGGCGGGTGCCGGGATCGCGATGGGCAACGTCCTCATGCCGGCCGTGATCAAGCGCGCGTTCCCGTCCCGCGTGGGGTCGCTCACCGGCCTCGCCATGATGCTCATGGCGGCGAGCGGCGCCGTCGCGGCGGGGCTCGCGGTGCCGCTGGACGAGGCGGGCGGGTGGCGGCTCGCCCTCGCGGTCTGGGCCGTCCCGTCGCTGGCCGCCGTGCTGGTGTGGGGGCCGCTCGCGCTCCGCGGCCGCCGCGCGCCGGCCGCCCCCGCGCCGGCTCCGCGCGGGGAGGGCACGCTGCTGCGGTCCCCGATCGCCTGGTACGTCGCCGCGTTCATGGGGCTGACGTCGCTGATGTTCTACGTCCTGATGTCGTGGCTGCCGGAGATCATGCGGGACGCGGGATTCGCGCCCGCGGCCGCCGGGATGATGGTCTCCGTCATGATGATCGTCGGGATTCCGCTGGGGTTCGCGGTCCCGGTGTTCGCCGCGCGGCTGCGCGACCAGCGTCCGGTGATCGCCGGTGTCGCCGTCACGATGGCGGCGGGCCTCGCCGGGCTACTGCTCGCCCCGTCCGCCGGCTGGGCGTGGGCCGTGGTCCTCGGGATCGGCACCGGCAGCGCGTTCCCGCTGGCGTACACGCTGCTCAGCCTGCGGTCGCCGAGCCCGTCCGCGGCGGCGGGGCTGTCCGGGATGGCGCAGACGGGCGGCTACCTCCTCGCCGGCGCCGGCCCGCTCGCGGTCGGGGTGCTGCACGACGCCACGGGCGGCTGGCACGTCCCGATCGTGCTCCTGCTCGTGCTGCTCGTGCCCGAGATCGCCTTCGGGCTGCTGGCGGCGCGTCCCGGATACGTGCGCCCGGCCGCGCCGCGGCCGCGTCCGGAGAAGGCTCCCGCCGCGCTGGAGCCGGCGGCCCGCACGCGCTGACGCCGGTCAGCCCATGTCGACGGCGTCCAGGTCGAGGACGCGGGCGTGCAGGACGAGCCGCTGGTGCAGCGCCGCCCGGAGCGCGCGGTGCAGGCCGTCCTCCAGGTAGAGCTCGCCCTGCCACTGGACGACGTGCGGGAACAGGTCGCCGTAGAACGTGGAGTCCTTCGAGAGGAGGGACTGCAGGTCCATCTCGCGCTTGGTGCTGACGAGCTGGTCGAGGCGTACCTGGCGAGGCGGGATCTTGGCCCAGTCACGGGACGAGAGCCCGTGGTCCGGATAGGGCCTTCCGTCACCCACCGCCTTGAAGATCACCCTTCGAGTCTACGGCGTCGTCCTCCGGCCGGAGAAGGCAACGCAACAACATGTGTCACTCAAGTTGTCCCATACGGTAAACCAGTTACCTCCCAGTTCAGGCCGTTCGTCACAAAGTTGCGGCGTACCGTTGGCCCATGACGGGTGCGCGTCCTTCCGGTGTACGGCTCGCCGAGCTGGTGGGCGCGCTCTCCCTGGCCGTCGACCTGGGCCTGGGGCAGCCCATGGAGCACGTGGCGCGCTCCTGCCTGCTGGCCTGCCGCCTGGGGTCCCGCATGGGGCTGGACGAAGCCGACCGCGCCGCCCTCTACTACACGGCGCTCCAACGCCGTCCGGGAGGGCATGGACGGCGACATCCAGTGGGTCCAGACCTACGTGGCGGGGGACCGGTTCTTCTGCGTGTACAACGCCGAGAGCGAGGACCTGATCCGCGAGCACGCGGCGCGGGGCGGCTTCCCCTGCGACCACGTCCGCCAGGTCGGGGCCGTCATCGACCCCGTCACCGCCGAGCAGTGACCCGGCCCGCCTAGCCCGCGACATGGAAAGGCCGGTGCCCGACGCGGGCACCGGCCTCGATGTGGCGGAGGATGCGAGATTCGAACTCGCGAGCGCTTGCACGCAACACGCTTTCCAAGCGTGCGCCCTAGGCCACTAGGCGAATCCTCCACGGGGAAGCCTACCGGGTTCCGGGCAGTGATCTGACATCAATTACGGCGGAGACCGGGATCGGCCCGTAGACGTGCGGGAAGACGTCGTCACCGGCGGGTTCGTACCGGACCGGGGCGTCCAGCCGGGTCACGTCGACGGTCAGCAGCACCAGGTCTTCGCGCGGGACGCCCGTGTAGAAGCGGGCGAGGACGCCGGCGACCTGGGCCATGTCGGACGAGCAGTGGATGAAGCCCTCGTCGTCCAGCGTCCGGCCCAGCGTGGACATGGTGTACGGCGCACCGGACGCGCGGGCGGATTCCCAGTGGGTTCGTTCGGCGATGTGCAGGAGCGTGTCGCGGGTCGAGGCGGGCATGAGGCGGAGACTACGCGGGAAGCGTGGCAATCCAGGGCCGGGGATGACATAGACTCTGGGCAGACCCCTCGCATGGCGTCATCCTGTGAACCTCCCCAGGGCCGGAAGGCAGCAAGGATAAGCAGGCTCTGGCGGGTGTGCGGGGGGTCCTTTTCGCTTGTGACGCTCTGCTTCTCCAGGAGGGCGGACCCCCATGAGTCTGGCGCTGTACCGCAAGTACCGGCCAGCGACGTTCGCAGAGCTGAAAGGACAGGAGCACGTCGCCGAGCCGCTGCAGCAGGCGCTGCGCAACGGCCGGATCAACCACGCGTACCTGTTCAGCGGCCCCCGCGGCTGCGGCAAGACGTCCAGCGCCCGGATCCTCGCCCGGTCGCTGAACTGCGAGCGGGGGCCGACCCCCGACCCCTGCGGCGAATGCGACTCGTGCGTCGCGCTCGGGCCGGCCGGGACGGGCCACATCGACGTGATCGAGATAGACGCCGCGTCCCACGGCGGGGTCGACGACGCCCGCGACCTGCGGGAACGCGCCTTCTTCGCCCCGGTCTCCGCGCGCTTCAAGGTGTACATCATCGACGAGGCGCACATGGTCACCCGCGAGGGCTTCAACGCGCTGCTGAAGCTCGTCGAGGAGCCGCCGCCGCACCTGAAGTTCGTGTTCGCGACCACCGAGCCGGACAAGGTCATCGGGACGATCCGGTCCCGGACCCACCACTACCCGTTCCGGCTGATCCCGCCCGGCGTGCTGCAGGAGCTCGTCGAGGAGATCCTGCGGGCCGAGAACGTCCCCTACGAGGCGTCCGCGCTGCCGCTGGCGGTGCGCGCCGGCGCCGGCTCCGCCCGCGACACGCTCTCGATCCTCGACCAGCTGCTCGCCGGGTCCGACGAGAAGGGCATCACGTACGCGCGGGCCGTGTCGCTGCTCGGCTACACCGACTCCGCGCTGCTGGACGAGATCATCACCGCGTTCGCCGCCCGCGACGGCGCCGCCGTCTTCGCCGCCGTCGACCGGGTGATCGAGAGCGGCCAGGACCCGCGCCGGTTCACCGCCGACCTGCTGGAGCGCGTCCGGGACCTGGTGATCCTGTCGAACGTCCCCGAGGCGGGCGGGACGGGGCTGCTGAACGTTCCGCCGGACGAGCTGGACGCGATGCGGCGCCAGGCGTCCTCGATGGGGCCGGGCGAGCTGACGCGCGCCGCCGACCTGCTGCACACCGGCCTCACCGAGATGCGCGGCGCCACGTCCCCGCGGCTGCTGCTGGAACTGATCTGCGCCCGCATCCTGCTGCCCGCGGCCTACGAGGACGAGGCGTCGATGTTCGCCCGCCTGGACCGCCTGGAGCGCCGAGCGGCCGAGGGCGGCCTCGCGGGCGCCCAGCCCGGCCCGGGCATGACCCAAGCCGTCAGCAGCGCCGTTCAGCCGCATGAAGATCACTCCCCGCCCTCCCCGGAGGGCGACGCCGCTACCAGCGACAACCCCCGCCCTCCAGCAGCGCCGCCAAAGGAGCGTCCTGCGGATAACACCCGCAGCACACCCCGCGCCAGTTCGTCGGGACGTGCCGCGCAGCTGGCGCCCGCCGCGGGTCCGGCTGAGGCCGCCGGGCAGCAGGGTGCCGGCGGGGGTGTGGATTTCGGGGCCGTCCAGCGGCTGTGGCCGGACGTCGTCGAGGCGGTCAAGCAGAAGAGCCGCGCCACCTGGATGACCATCATGTCCGGGGTGCAGCCGGTGTCGCTGGACGGCAAGGTCCTGACGCTGGGCTTCGACGCGGAGGGGCGTCGCCTCGGCTTCGTCAACGGCGGACGTGACGCCGTCCTCCGCGAGGTCTTCAAAGAGCGCATGGGGGTCGACTGGCGCATCGAGACCGTCGTCGGCGGCGGAGGCGGCGCCATGGGCGGACGTCCCCCGGGTCAGGGCTCCGGAGGCGGCGGGCGAGCGGCCGGCGGGAACGGCGGCGGCTTCGGCTCCGCGCAGTCGTCCGGCTTCGGGTCGGGCGGCGCCGCGCCGGGCGGCTTCGGTGGCGCGCCGGAGGCGCAGGCGCAGCGGCCCGTCTCCCAGCAGTCCCGGCCCGCGAACCCCGTCCCGCGTCCCGCGAGCGGCGGGGGCCCGGCGCGCCAGGCGGACCCGGGTCCGATGGCTCCGCCGCCGGACGAGCCTCCGCCGCCCCCCGAACCCGCGCCGGTGGACGAAAGCGACGAGGTCGACCCCGAAGGCGACGCGGACGCCGACGGCACCGAGGCCGAGATGAGCGGCATGGCCCTCATCCAGCGCGAACTCGGCGGCCAGATCATCCGCGAGATCGACAACTCGAACCCGCAGTAGCCCCGGCCGCGGCCGTTCACAGGGAGCGGATCACCTTGGCCGGGTTGCCCACGGCGACCACGTCCGGCGGGACGTCCTTCGTCACGACCGAGCCGGCGCCGATGACGCTGTTGGCGCCGATTGTCACGCCGGGGAGCACGATGGCGCCGCCGCCCAGCCAGACGTTGTCGCCGATCACGATCGGTTCGGCGGCCTCCAGCTTCGCGCGGCGCTGCCCGGGGTCGAGTGGGTGCGTCGGCGTGAGCAGCTGCACATGAGGGCCGATCTGCACGTCGGCGCCGATCGTGATGGGCGCCGCGTCCAGGGCGGTGAGCCCGTAGTTGGCGAACGTGCCCGGCCCGACGGTGATGTGGGTGCCGTAGTCGACGTACAGCGGCGGACGGATATGGGCGTCCGGAGCGATCGACCCGAGCAGCTCCTCCAGGACGGCGCGGGCGGCGTCCTGGTCGGTGACGTAGACCTCCCCGTATCGATGGGCCAGGGCGATGGCGCGCTTGGACGCCGCCTCCAGCTCCGGGTCGTCGGCGATGTACAGGTCACCGGCGAGCATCCGCTCGCGGTTGCCGCGGGGATCCCCGGCGAAGAAATCACTCATCGATCACGATCTACCCAGGAAACGGGTGCGGACCCCGCTGTTCGACCCGGGCCGCGCGCGGCGCCGCGCCCGCCAAGATCATGACCGGCGTACTTACCGCATCATGGCGCGAACCCGTAGTCTCGGGGGACGACGTCCGGCGGCTGGCGGAGCGCCAGAGAGCAGGCCCTCGGGGGCCGGAAGAGGGAGTGCACCGTGGAACCCGGTGGTCAGCTCAACATGCAGGAGCTGCTGCAGCAGGCGCAGGCCATGCAGGAGCAGCTCTTCAACGCGCAGCGCGAGCTCGCGGAGGCCGAGGTGAAGGGCACCGCCGGCGGCGGGCTCGTCACCGCGACGGTCAACGGGCAGGGCGAGGTGGTCGGCCTGTCGATCGACCCGGAGGCGATCGACCCCGGCGATCCGGCCGACACGGCGGAGACCATCGCCGACCTCGTCCTCGCCGCGATCCGGGACGCCGCCCGCGAGGCGCAGGAACTGCAGCAGGAGAAGATGGGGCCGCTCGCCCAGGGCCTCGGCGGGCTGCCGGGCGGCGGCGACCTGCCCGGCGGCTTCCCCGGCCTCGGCGGCGGCCAGGGCGCCTGAGCGCGGACGATCTGGGAAAGGAGGGGTCCGTTGTACGAAGGGGTGGTCCAGAACCTCATCGACGAGCTGGGCAGGCTGCCCGGCGTCGGCCCCAAGAGCGCGCAGCGGATCGCCTTCCACCTGCTCGCCGCCGACCCGGCCGACGTCGAACGGCTCGCCAAGGCGCTCAAGGAGGTCAAGGACAAGGTCCGCTTCTGCAAGACGTGCGGGAACGTCGCCGAGGAAGAGGAGTGCCGGATCTGCCGGGACGCCCGCCGCGACCCCCACGTCATCTGCGTCGTGGAGGAGTCCAAGGACGTCGTCGCGATCGAGAAGACCCGCGAGTTCCGCGGCACCTACCACGTCCTCGGCGGCGCGATCAGCCCGATCGAGGGCGTCGGCCCGGACGACCTGCGCATCCGCGAGCTGATGCGGCGGCTCGCGGACGGGACGGTCACCGAGCTGATCCTCGCCACCGACCCCAACCTGGAGGGCGAGGCGACCGCGACGTACCTCGCCCGGCTCGTCAAGCCCATGGGCATCACCGTCACCCGTCTGGCCAGCGGCCTGCCGGTGGGTGGCGACCTCGAGTACGCAGACGAGGTGACGCTGGGCCGCGCATTCGAAGGACGGAGGCTGCTCGATGTCTGACACCAACAGCCCGCAGGACTGGAACGCCCTCGCCGAGCGCGTGGCGTGCCACGTCGACAACTACCTGGACGGACTGGAGGCGGTCGCCCGCGGCGACGGCGGGACGCACACGATCCCGCTGCTCCTCCTCGAAGTGTCGCAGGTCATCCTGGCCGGCGCGCAGCTCGGCGCCAGCGCCGACGTCATCCTCCCGGACAACTGGGAGCCGGAGGTCGGCGACGACCCCGACCTCGACTCCGTGCGGCAGGGCCTGTCCGAGCGGCTCGTCGCCCTGGACGAGTACGTCGAGGTCTTCGACCCGTACAAGGACACCGAGCCCACGGCGTACCGCCTGTCGGACGACCTCGTCGACGTCGCCAGCGACCTCGTGCACGGGCTCCGCCACTACAACCAGGGCCGCCCCCTGGAGGCCCTCTGGTGGTGGCAGTACTCCTACTTCAACCACTGGGGCAACCACGCCGGCGCCGCGCTGCGCGCCCTGCACGCCTTCGTCGCGAACGCCCGCCTGGACGTCGCCCCCGAAGCCGCCACGGAGGCGGCCGCGGAAGTCGCCACGGCCTGACCGGACCCGCGACGGCCTAGCCGCACGCGCGACGGTCTAACCGCATGTGGCGGGGCTGACCGGCGCCTCCAGCGCCGAGGCGACCGCCTCGGTGGCCTTGTCGACGTCCGGGCCGATCCGCCCGCCGTCCGCGGAGGCCCACGCGAACACGCCGAGGTCGTCGTCCCAGACGACCTGGGCCGTCCGCCCCCGGTACGCGACGTGCAGCACGTCGTCCTCCGGACGCGCCGCGGACACCTGCGGGGCCCGGCGCCGCAGCGCCGCGTACAGCGAATGCAGCGGCCCCCGGCGGACCCTCGGCAGCTCGTCGAACGCGCCCATCAGCTCTCCCATCAGCTCCGGCCCCGCGGCGCACCGCGCCATGGCGGGGTCGCGGACGCAACGGATCACCGGTGGACGAGACGAACCGCGGCACCCCGCCGACCCCTGCCGATACGTAGACGCTTTGCCCCGCTTTCAGGTGGTCCGCCGAGATGATCCGTGTGCCGGGCGAGCCGTCCGGAAGAGGCCGCGCGCGCCGCGCCGCGGAGGTTCGGCGAGCGGCGGCCCCGTCCGGTTCGTCGGGCCGCGGGGCAGGTCAGGCCACGCGGCTCAGCAGGGTGCCGGCGTTCTGGAAGGCGTCGCTCAGGACGCGGCCGACCTCGTCCAGCTTCTTGCGGACCTTGGCGACGCCGATGGCGCCGCCGGACAGGCCGGTGGTGGCCAGGCCGGCGTCGACGATGAGGGTGCCGTCCTGCTGCGGGTGCAGCAGGATGCGGTACTTGTAGTGCGTGGCGAACGCCCCGAGGAGGAGCGCCTTGGTGCGGCTGCCCTTCTCGATGATGCAGTCGCCGGGGTTCTCCCAGGTGAAGCGGAACCCCTCGGCCTGGAGCACCTGCTCCAGGAACGGGCGGACCTGATCGGGGGTACCGGTCACCTGCAGCTTGACGGAATCGGCCATGGTGCTCCTCTTCGGGGGTGCGAATCTCAACGCTGTCGAAGCATTAGGACGAGCGTTTCGGCTCAAGTGTTCGGGATGGTGAGGAGTGAATCACATTTTGTGGTGATCCGGGGGCGTCAGACGAGCCACCGGCCGTCGCGCATCAGGTCCCGGCCGGGGATCTCGTTCACCTCGCGCCATGCCTGGATCCGGCGCGGAGTGATGCGGAACCAGCGGTACGGCGCGTCGAGCGTGCGGGGGTCGAAGCCGGTGCGCTCGGCGAACAGGTCGGCCCGTTCCCGCGGCAGCGCGGCCGGCTCGACGACCTCGACGTCGCCGTCGATCATGCACACGTCGCGGGTGCCGCCGAGCGCGAGCCGGGCGGTCCGGGTGGCGGCCAGGTTCCGGCCGGTCGGGCTGTCCGCCGGGGTGGCGGCGAGGAGGGCCTCGCCGTCCCAGTCGAAGGACAGCGGCACCAGGTACGGCGCGCCGTCCGGCGACGCGCTGGCCACCCAGACGTCGACGTCGTGGGCGAGACGGTGCTCGGTGTCGCGGCGGCGCCGCGCCCGGGGGCGCGGCTCGGCGGGACCGGTCATGGTCACTCCTTGATGGCTGGGCCGATGCGGCTGATCGCCGCCGTCCCAGCGTGTCCCGGCCGGCGGGCGGGCCGCCTCCGTGCCGGGCACGGAGACCGCTACGGACAATGAGTCGGTGTCCAGCTCAGAGATCTCCGCCCGGGAAGCCGAAGTGCTCGCGCTGGTCGGCGAGCACCTCAGCAACGCGGAGATCGCCGCGCGCCTCGTCATCTCCGTCCGCACCGTCGAGTCGCACGTGTCCTCGCTGCTGCGCAAGCTGCAGTTGCCGGACCGGCGGGCGCTCGCCCGGCACGCGGCCGAGTCCGCCCGCGCCGAGCCGGCGGCCCCCGCGCTGCCGGCGCCGTTGACGGCGTTCATCGGCCGGGCGCGGGAGCGCCGGGAGCTGGCCGCCGCGGTGCGGGAGCACCGGCTGGTGACCGTGTCCGGGCCGGGCGGGGTGGGCAAGACGCGGCTGGCGCTCGCGGTCGCGGAGGACGTGGCCCGCGACTTCGCGGACGGCGTCTGGTTCGTCGACCTCGTCCCCGTCACCGAACCGGGGCGGGTGGGCGCGGCCGTCGCGGCGGCCGCCGGCGTGGGCGAGCAGCCCGGGCGCGGCATCGACGACGCGGTGCCGGCCGCGCTCGCGGACCGCCGGGCGCTGCTCGTCCTGGACAACTGCGAGCACGTCCGCGACGGGGTGGCGCCGTTCCTGGAGCGGCTGCTGGCGGCCTGCCCGCGGCTCCGGGTGCTGGTCACGAGCCGGGCGCGGCTGCTGGTGCCGTTCGAGCGGATCTTCCCCGTCCCGCCGCTGTCCCGGGAGGGCGGGGAGGAGTCGGAGGCGGTGGCCCTGTTCATGGACCGGGCGGCGGCGGTCGGGCGGCCGCTCGGCCCGGCGGTGAGCGAGGGCGTCGTCGCCGTCTGCGAGCGGCTCGGCGGGATGGCGCTGGCGATCGAGCTGGCGGCGGCGCGGTGGTCCACGCTCGGGCTGGACGGCCTCACCGCCGGCCTCTCCGACCAGCTGCGCATCCTCACCGGCGGGCCCCGCGCCGACGACCGGCACCGCTCCGTGCGGGCCGTGCTGGACTGGAGCCACGACCTGCTGGAGCCGCACGAGCAGGCGCTGCTGCGCCGCACCTCGGTGTTCGTCGCGCCGTTCACCGCGGAGGCGGCCGCCGAGGTCGCCGGGTTCGCGCCGCTCGACCCCGCCGCGGTCGTCGACGGGCTCGGCGGGCTCGCCGAGCAGAGCCTGCTCGCCGTGACGCCGTCCGAGACCGGCACCCGGTACCACGCGCTGGAGACCATCCGCCAGTACGGGACGGAGCGGCTCGCCGGCGCCGGAGAACTGGCCGGCGTCCGGTCCCGGCACCTCGGCTGGTGCCTGGCCGGCGCCGCCGCCCTCACCGGCGCCGAAGGCGCGGACTGGCGGGCCCGTTTCGACGCCGTCGCCGAGGACATGCGGGCCGCCCTCGCCTGGGCCGCCGAGCAGCCGGAGCACCGCGCGGACGCGCACCGGCTCGCCTCGGCCATGGCGGAGCTGGCCTTCGCCCGCAACCTGCTCGGCGAGGCGCAGCAGCGGTTCGAGCAGGCGGCCGGGCTCGCCGACGCGTCCGCCGCCCCCGAGGCGCTGCGGCAGGCGGCCGCCGTGGCCGGGTGCCGCAGCCTCGACGGCGACATGTTCCGCCTGCTCCGCGCCGCCGCGGAGGCCGCCCGCCGGGCCGGGGACACCGCCGGCGCCGGCCGCGACCTGGCGTTCGCGGCGACCGTCGCGTACCGCTTCTCCAGCTCGTTCGCGCAGACCCCGCCGGTGGACGAGGTGACCGCCATGCTGGCGGAGGCCCGGAAGCTGGCCGGCGGCGCCCCCGCCGCCGAGGCGGCGGTCGCGCTCGCCGAGGCGGCGGTGGTCGCGGACGCGTTCGGCGCCGTCCAGGGCGACCCGGACAACCCCGCGCAGGAGACCGTCGAAGCCGCCCGGCGCGCGGTCGAAGCCGCCCGGCGCGCCGGCGACCCGGAGGCGGAGTCGGCCGCGCTGGACGCGCTGTCCGGCGCGCAGAGCTGGGCCGGCGACGGCTTCGCCGCCGCGGCCGCCGCGCGGCGCCGCCTCGAACTGCTGTCCGCCGGGCCGCGCACCCCCGCCCGCACGCACGAACTGATGGACGCCCTCGCCATGGCCGCCGGAACCGCCGTCGGCGTGGGCGAGCTGCCGGAGGCTCGCCGGTGGGGCGGGCGGCTCGCCGGCCATCCGCTGCTCGCCGAGGCCGGCCACCACGCCACGTCCTGGCTGCTCATCGCGGACGCGTTCAGCGGCCGCGCCGAAGAGGCGCTCGCCACCAGCGTGCGGTTCCTGGACGCGTGGGAGCACAGCGGGCGCCTGCGGTCGCGGTCGTCCGGCCCGGCCGCCGCGTCCGTCGCGATGATCCACGGGTTGCGCGGCGACGACGAGGCCCGCGCGGACTGGCTCGCGATCGTCGGCGAGTCCGGCCCGGAAGCGGACCACCGCCTCGGCTACGGCGCGGTCTTCGACGCCATGGTCCTGCTCCACCGCGGCGACGCCGACGCGGCGCTGGAGCGCGTCGCCCCGCCGCCGGACCGGGTGTGGAAGTGGGTCTGCTGGGTCTGGCTGCACTGGTACACGGCGCTGCGCGCGGAGACGGCGGTGCTCGCCGGGCGCCCCGACGCCCGCGACCGCATCGCCGCCGCCCGCGCCCGGGTCGCCGGCAACCCGGTCGCCTCCGCCCAGGTGGACCGGGCGGAGGCGCTCCTCGACGGCGACCTGCCGCGGCTGCTCGGCACCGCCGCCGCGTTCGACGCGGCCGGCTGCCGCTACCAGGCGGCGCGCACGCTGGTCCTCGCCGGCGGCGAGCACGCCGCCGCCGGGCGGGCCGCCCTCGCCCGGCTCGGGCTCGCGCCCGCCCGGTAGCGCCCGCGGTCAGCCCACCGCCCGCTTCACCAGCTCGGCGATGCGCTTCTCCACCTCGGGCGTCACCTCGGTCAGGGCGAACGCGGTCGCCCACATCGGGCCGTCGTCCAGCTTCGCCGCGTCGTTGAACCCGAGCGTGGCGTACCGCGCCTTGAACTTCGCCGCGCTCTGGAAGAAGCAGACGACCTTGCCGTCCAGCGCGTAGGCGGGCATCCCGTACCAGAGCCGCGGCGCGAGGGCCGGGGCGTTCGCGGTGACGATCTCGTGGACGCGCTCGGCCATGACCCGGTCCGAGCCCTCCATCTCGGCGATCTTCGCGACCACGTCCCGCGCGGCCTCCGCCGCCTTCTCGGCCTGCGAGGCGCGGCGCGCCGCCTTCTTCCGCTCCTGGGCGTGCTCCTTCATCGCGGCCCGCTCCTCGGCCGTGAACCCCTCGTACGTGCCGCTCTTGTCCGCCATGGTCACTCCCGTGGTCGTCGTCCATGATCGGCCCGGACCGTCCCGCCGGGCCGATCGCCGTGGTCACAGCCTCCCCCGGCCGGCGTCCGGGCCGCCTCCGTGCTCACCACGGAAACGTCCACGGACGCCGGGTCGGTGCCGCGTCAGGAGGGCCTGCCCGCCAGGGCGGCCTTCACCCGGCCTCACCCCGGCCTTCACCCCGGCCTTCACCCCGGCCTCACTCGGCCGTCTCTTCGCCGGCGACGATCCCGGCCGGCCGGCCTCCGGGCGCGGACCGGCGGGCCGGAGCGGACGGCGCGGTCGCTTTACCTGGTCGTAATCCAGTGGCGGGGCCTCTGTAGACTCGTCGTCCGGAACGCCTGACCCCGATCCGAGGAGCGCCCACTCGTGGCTCTTGTCGTGCAGAAGTACGGTGGCTCCTCCGTCGCCGACGCCGACGGCGTCAAGCGGGTCGCCCAGCGCATCGTCGCAACGAAGAAGGCGGGCAACGACGTGGTCGTCGTCGTGTCCGCGATGGGCGACACGACGGATGATCTCATCGACATGGCCAAGCAGGTCAGCCCCCTGCCGCCGGGCCGCGAGCTGGACATGCTGCTCACCGCGGGTGAGCGCATCTCCATGGCGCTGCTGGCCATGGCCATCGCCAACCTGGGCCACGAGGCCCGCTCGTTCACCGGCTCCCAGGCGGGTGTGATCACCGACGGATCGCACGGGAAAGCCAAGATCATCGACGTGACGCCGGGCCGGATAAGGACCGCGCTGGACGAGGGCTCGATCTGCATCGTGGCCGGCTTCCAGGGCGTCTCGCAGGGCACCAAGGACATCACCACGCTCGGCCGCGGCGGCTCCGACACGACCGCGGTCGCGCTCGCCGCCGCGCTGGACGCCGACGTCTGCGAGATCTACTCCGACGTCGACGGCGTCTTCACCGCCGACCCGCGCATCGTGCCCGCCGCCCGCAAGATCCCGAAGATCTCCTACGAGGAGATGCTGGAGATGGCGGCGAGCGGCGCGAAGATCCTGCACCTGCGCTGCGTGGAGTACGCGCGCCGCTACAACATCCCGATCCATGTGCGGTCCTCGTTCAGTCAGAAGGAGGGCACGTGGGTCGTCGACAGCAGCGAGATCGAAGGACAGGACATGGAGCAGGCGATCATCTCCGGTGTCGCGCACGACCGGAGCGAAGCCAAGATCACCGTGGTCGGGGTGCCCGACAAGGTCGGTGAGGCCGCCGCGATCTTCTCGGTGCTGTCCGAGGCCGAGATCAACATCGACATGATCGTGCAGAACGTGTCGGCGGCGTCCACCGGGCGGACCGACATCTCGTTCACGCTGCCGGCCACCGACGGGCAGAGCGCGCTGACCGCGCTGAACAAGCTGAAGGACCGCATCGGCTTCGAGTCGCTGCGCTACGACGACCGGATCGGCAAGGTGTCGCTGATCGGCGCCGGGATGCGCTCCCACCCGGGCGTCACCGCCAAGCTGTTCAGCGCGATCGCCGACGCCGGGGTGAACATCGAGATGATCTCCACCTCGGAGATCCGGATCTCGGTCGTCGTCGCCCAGGACGACATCGACACCGCGGTCGCCGCCGCGCACCACGCCTTCGACCTCGACGCCGAGCAGGTCGAGGCCGTCGTCTACGGCGGCACCGGCCGCTGACCCTCCGCGCGGGCCGCGCCGCCCCGGCGACCCGCCGGGCGCGGCGCGGTCTTTCGCGTCGGCGCGGTCTTTCATGCGCGGGCCTTCATGCGCGGCCCTCCGCGTCCGGCCCGCCCGCCGCGCGGGTGCCGGTATGTGGGTGTTCGCGGGTGATGGGGGGGTTTCGGGAACCGCGCGGGGACGGCGGTAGTTCTGAAAATGTGCGTGCGACGATGGGTTCCGCCTCCGAATCGCCGACCCTCGCCGTCGTCGGTGCGACCGGAGCGGTCGGGGCCGTGCTGCTCGACCTGCTGTCCACCCGCCGCAACGTGTACGGGGAGATCCGCCTGATCGCATCGCGCCGCTCCGCGGGGCGGAGCCTCCGGGTGCGCGGCCGGCGGGAGGAGGTGCGGGCGCTCGCCCCGGAGGTCTTCGAGGGCGTCGACATCGCGGTGTTCGCCGTCCCGGCCGGGGTGGCCGCCGAATGGGCGCCGGTCGCGGTCCGGCACGGCGCCGTGGCGGTCGACGGGTCGCGGGCGTTCCGGGCCTTCCGCGACGTCCCGCTCGTCGTCCCCGAGGTGAACCCCGAGCGGGTGCGGGACCGGCCGAGGGGCATCGTCGCGGGCCCCGGGTGCGCGACGCTGTCGATGATCGTGGCGATCGGCGCGCTGCACGCGCGGTACGGGCTGCGGGAGCTGGTGGTCGCGTCCTACCAGGCGGCGTCCGGTGAGGGCCGGCGCGGCGTCGACACCCTGCACGCGCAGCTGGAGAAGGTCGGCGGCGACCGGGCGCTCGGCAACCGCGCCGGCGACGTCCGCGGCGCCGTCGGCGACCTCGGGCCGTTCCCGGCGCCGCTCGCGCTGAACGTCGTCCCGTGGACGGGGACGCACGAGCACGGCGGCTGGACCTCCGACGAGATCGGCCTGCGCGACGAGACCCGCCGCGTCCTGGGCCTCCCCGGGCTGAAGGTCGCGGCGACCTGCGTCCGCGTCCCCGTGGTCACCGGGCATTCGATGGCCGTGCACGCCGTGTTCGAGGAGCGCACCGACCAGCGGGAGGCGCAGGAGGTCCTCGCCCGCTCGCCCGGCGTGGTCCTGTGCGACAACCCGGGGACGCACGAGTTCCCGACGCCCGCGGACGTCGCCGGCACCGACCCCACGTGGGCGGGCCGCGTCCGGCGCTCGCTCGACGACCCGCGGGCCCTCGACCTGTTCCTGTCCGGGGACAACCTGCGCAAGGGCTCCGCGCTCAACACCGCGCAGACGGCCGAGCTGATCGCCGCCGAGCCGGCCGGCTGAGCCCGCGTCCCGCCCGGCCGCCCGCGCCGCCGTCCCGGCCGGGACGCGGCCGCGCCGCGGCGGCCGGGCCCGCGGCATGAGCGGGACGCCGCGCGCGGGCTTTAGGGTGGCATGCGTGACCGAGACGAAGGCCGTGAAGTCCGAGCAGACGCGGGCCGTGATCGTCGAGACGGCGCTGCGCCTGTTCCGGGAGCGCGGATACGAGGCGACGACGATGCGGGCGATCGCCAAGGAGGCGGGCGTCTCGGTCGGCAACGCCTACTACTACTTCGGGTCCAAGGAAGAGCTGATCCAGGCGTACTACGACGAGCTGCAGGAGGAGCACGTCGCCGCCTGCCGGGCCGTCCTCGACACCGAGACGGGGTTCGCGCCCCGGCTGCTCGGCGTGCTGCGGGCCCGCGTCGACACGATGGTCCCGTACCACGAGTTCGCCGGGAAGTTCTTCAAGTTCGCCGCCGAGCCGACCAGCCCGCTCAACCCGTTCAGCGCCGAGTCCGGCCCGGCCCGCGAGTCGGCGGTCGCGATCTACCGCGAGGTCGTCGAGGGCTCCGACCTGAAGATCGACAAGGAGTTCCGCGCGGAGCTGCCCGAGCTGCTGTGGATCTACTCGATGGGCATCGTCCTCTACTGGGTGCACGACAGCTCGCCCGGCTGCCGCAAGACGTACCTCCTCGTCGAGCGGACGGTCCCGCTCGTCGACCGCATGGTGTCGATGTCCCGCCTGCCCGGCTTCAAGTCGGTGACGCGCGAGCTGGTCGGCATCATCCGCGAGGTCCGCGGCTGACCGCCGCCCGGCCGGCGGCCGCGGGGGTCAGCGGAAGGTGATGTCCCAGTGGTCCTTCTCGCGGGCGAACACCGTGCCGTCCGGTGCGCGGTGGAGGCGGGCGCCGTCGCCGCGCGTGCCCGCGGCCGGGTAGCGCTTGATCGCCCGGTCCACGCACCGGCTGGGCGCGATGTCGAGCTTGTAGCCGTTCGCGTGGCTGTAGGTGCCGGGCGCGTGGCCGCGCTCGGTGCCGCCGGTGACGGTGACCTTGCAGCCGCTCGACTTCGCGAAGCCGATCAGGCCCTTGACCGTCCCCCAGCGGACGCCCTCGAACGAGGTGCAGGTGCGGATCGTCCGGTCGGAGCAGCCCCCGGTCGAACGCCACCGGATGCCGTTGCCGCGCAGCACGTACTCGGCGAACCGCTGCTCCAGCCGCAGCGACTCGGGCAACTCGGGCAGGGAGCCCTTCTCCGGGACGTCCTGCGCCGACGTCAGCGTCGCGTCGCCGGTATCCGGCGGAGCGGGCGACGGCGCGCCTTCCTGCTGTGAAGGCGCGCCGGGGGTGAGAAGGGCGTCGCGAGTGGGGGTGCCGCCAGGCGGCGGGCTGGGCGACGCCGGACGAGGAGCCGGCGGCGTCTTCGGCGACGGTGCGCCGCTCGGCCCGGACGAGGTCTCGTCCGGGGCCGGTGTGCTCGACCCGGCCGTTGTGGGGACGGCCCTGCGCGCGGGCGGGGCGGCGAGTACCGGGGCGGGGGTGAGGGTCGTGGCGGCGACGGTCAAGGACATCGCCAGCGCCGTGAGGCGGCGGGCCGGGCGGCGCCGGCCCCGTATTCGGTCGGCGAAGGCGTGCCGGACGTGCGCGTGGGCGTGCCGCGGGCGTGTCATCGTGCTCCCCCCATCGGTGATCTTCGATTACCGGGGGGTGGGCCGCGCCGTCATGATCAGCGGCCGGTCCGTGCATGCCCGAGGTCCGATCTTGTAAACCGGGGGGCGGGCGGCCGTCCCGCCCGTCCCCCGGAAAGATCACGACATGCCGAGATGTTTGCGGGCGAAGTTCATCTCCGCGGCCATCTGCGCGATCCGCTCCTCGACGACGAGGGAGCCGTGGCCCGCGTCGTACCGGTACACCTCGTGCGGAAGGCCCAGCTCGGCGAGCCGGCCGAGGTAGTTCTCGATCTGCCGGATGGGGCAGCGCGGGTCGTTCTCCCCGGCCAGGATCAGCACGGGCGCCCGCACCCGCGAGACATAGGTGATCGGGGACGACTCGCGGTAGCGGTCCGGGACCTCGTCGGGCGAGCCGCCGAACAGCGAGCGGTCGAACGCCTGGAGGCCCTCCATCTCGTCCTCGTACGCGGCGACGTAGTCGGCGACGGGAACGGCGGCGACGGCGACACTCCAGTCGTCCGGCCGCGTGCCGATGCCGAGCAGGGTGAGGAAGCCGCCCCACGAGCCGCCCGTGAGCACGAGCCGGTCCGGGTCGGCGAGGCCCGACTCGACGGCCCAGTCGCGGACCGCCGTGATGTCCTCCAGCTCGGTGAGCCCGACGCGGCCCTCGATGGCGTCCCGCCACTGCGAGCCGTAACCGGTCGAGCCGCGGTAGTTGACGCGGACGACCGCGAACCCGTGGTCGACCCACGCGGCGGCCGCCGGCGTGAACGAGTCGTCGTCCTGCGCCGTGGGGCCGCCGTGGACGTCGAAGACGGCCGGGTAGGGCCGGTCTCCGTCCGGCTTGCTGACCAGCGCGTGGATGCGGCCGCCGGGGCCGTCCACCCACACGTCCTCCACGGGGACGGACGGCGGCGCTGCGGGCCCCGGCGGGGTGAGGACGACCTCGCCGGACGTGGAGCGGATCACCGGCGGCTCGGCCGCCGACGACCAGGAGAACTCGACCGTGCCGTCCGGGCGGACGTCGGCGCCGCCGATCACCCCGCGCGGCGTGTCGATCCTGGTGAGCCGCCCGGAGCCGAGGTCGTACCGGTACAGCTCGTCGCGCGCCTCGTGCGAGTGGGAGACCAGCAGGGCCGTCCCGTCCGGGTACCAGCCGGCGCCGATCTCTCCGGGCAGGTCGAGGACGATCTCGCGCTCGGTCCCGGCGACCGGATCCCAGATGAGCATCTCGTCCCGGCCGCGCCGCTCATGGTCGACCAGCAGCCGCGGATCGCCGTCGACCGGGGAGAACCCGGCGCCGTAGACGCCCTTGCCGGGGCCGTCCCACAGGTCGGCGACCGTGGACCCGTCCGGGCGGAGCACGCGCAGCGCCATGTGCCGGCTGTCGCCGTGCTCGCTGTGGCCGATCGCGATGAGGGTCTCGTCGCGCGAGAGGGCGGCGACGTGGGCGTCCTCCGCGTGGTGGTAGAGCACCTCTGGCTCCGCCCCCGGGCGGCACAGGTGGATGGTGTTGCCCTGCTCGGTCGTCCGCCCGACGACGGCGAGCCCGCTGCGGCCCAGGGACAGCCCCGAGGGATAGGACGGCTCCAGCCCGGGAACGGCGGGCTCGCTCTCCGTCCCCTCGAACGGGACGCGGTTCCAGACGCCGAACTCGTCTCCGTCGGTGTCCGCGAACCACCACACCCATTCGCCGGACGGGTCGATGGCGCCCATCCACGTTCCGTTGGGGCGATCGGTCATCTGCCGCTGCGCACCGGTCTCCCGGTCCCACGCGTAGATCTCCCACGTCCCGGTCGCGTTCGACCGGTAGATGCTGCGGTGCGGGGCGTCACGCGCCCATCGGGGCAGGCTCATCCGGGCGGCCCGGAAACGCGCCTTCCAGCGCTCGTCGTCGACCATGCCCCCAGTATCCCGACCTCAGGACGTGGTGAGGCGGCCCAGCAGCTGGTCGATCGCGGCGCGGACCTGGCGGTCCATGGCGCGCGCGAACCCCGCCTCGACCGTGACCTGCGCGCCGGGCCGCAGCCGGGCGAGCGTGTCGGTCAGCTCGGCGAGGTCGTGGTCCTCGATGCTCTTCACGACGTGCGTGGTGATCAGCCGGACGAACATGGCGGCGAGGTCGTCCATGCTGCGCTGGAGCTCCTGCCCGGCCGACAGCACCGCGTCGAGCGGCACCCCGGCGCGGACGAGCGTCACGGTCGCCTCGAGCTGGCGGCGGCTCCAGTGGGTGACGCGGTCGCCGTCGACCTCGATGTGGCCGAGCGCGACGGCCCGCTCGACCGCGTCCGGGCCGACCTCGCCGGGGAACAGCGCCGCCAGCTCGTCCAGCGTCATCGTGACGGGGACCTCGTTCGACCACGGCGCCGTCACGGCCTTCTCCACGCCGAGGACGGCCTCGATGTCGCGGCCCTGCTCCCACGCCGCCAGCAGCTCCCGGATGCCCTCCAGGGTGTGCCCGCGTTCCAGCAGGTTCCCGATCATGCGGAGGCGGGCGAGGTGGTCCTCGGAGTAGAGGCCGATGCGCCCCTCGCGGCGGGGCGGCGGCAGCAGCTTGCGCTCCTGGTAGTAGCGCAGCGTCCGGACGGGGACGCCGGCCGCCGAGGCGAGCTCGCCGATGCGGTACTCGCGGCCACCGCCGCCGGGACGGTCCTCCGCCGGCTCTTCGCCCTCCGTCGGCTCTTCGCTCACGGGCGCCAGCATATTCGCGGGCGGAGCCGATCGCGTGCTGCGCCGGCCGTCACGGGGCCCGCCGCGCGGTCCTGATCCTGCGTTGTCGGCGGCGCCGCCGCTCCTTCGACGCCGGGGCCGGGTCTACGGCGAGCAGGTCGCGGAGGGTGCGGGGAAGGATGTCCTCGCGCCGGTCGGTGAACGGTGAACGCATTGAAAGATCTCCCTGTCGGAGTGTCAGGCGGCGGTGGCCAGTTCCGGGTACGCCTCGGACACGGTGCTGAGCGCCCAGCGCATCCGGGTGCTGTAGATCTCGGGGTGGTCGCCCGCCTCCTGCGCGACGAGCGCGAGGCAGACGGTGCGGTCCCCGCCGCAGGCGCCGATCCGGTCGGCGATCGCCGCGCGGACCCGCTCGGCGGAGGGGCGGTCGGACTGCTGCAGCCCGCTGCAGAACAGGATCTCTGCCAGGTCGGAGGTCGTCATCGAGGTGAGGGTCGGCGTGTTCGACATCGTGTGCCTTCTTCCTGCGGAGGGGCCTCGTTCCCCTGCTGCCGGATATGACTCTGCCCGCCGGGCGAATTAACCGCCATAGGGGAAAACCCCTAACCGCGCCCGAGTCATCCCTGATACGGCGGCTTATTCGACCCCGGTCCGGCGGGTTCCGGACCGCGGATCCCGTCCGCGAGCGCCGCCCGGAACGCGCGCACGGCCGGATGCTCCCCGCCGCCCCGCCGGGAGGCGGTGAACAGCCGGCGGATCCGGTCCTCCTCCGGCAGCCGGACGACCGGGACCGTCGGCGGGCGCCCCGCCCACACCAGGCCGGGCAGCAGCGCGGCGGCGTGGCCGCGCTCCACCAGCCGCAGGTGGAGCAGCAGGTCGGTGGACTCGAACCGCACGTCCGGCTCGAACCCGGCCGCGCGGCACAGCCTCACCGCCCACTGCCGGGACGCCGTCCCCTCCGGCTCCATGACCCACGGGACTCCCGCCGAACCGCGCAGGCCGGCGCCCGGCGGCGCGTCGCCCGGCAGCGCCAGCCGTATCTCGTCCTCGCCGAGCTCGGCGTACTCGATCCCGGCGGGGCGCGGCCCCGGCTCCCCCGGGTACTCCTCGGTGATCACGAGGTCGAAGTCCCGCGCGAGCAGCGCGGGCAGCGCGCTCTCCGGCTCCCGCTGGGTGATCTCGATCCGCAGCCGCGGGTGCGCGGCGCGCAGCCGGGTCAGCGCGTCCGGGACGAGCGCGAGCGCGGCGGTCTGGAACGCGGCGACCCGCAGCACCCCGGTGATGCCCTCCAGCGACGCCGCGAGATCGGCCTCCGCGCGTTCGAGGCGCTCCAGCACCGCCTCGGTGTGCGCGACGAGGATCTCCGCCTGCGGCGTCAGCCGGACCCGGCGCCCCACCGGCTCCAGCAGCGGCACCCCGGCCTCCCGCTCCAGGACGGACAGCTGCTGCGAGATCGACGACGGGCTGTAGGAGAGGGCCTCGGCGACGGCGGCGAGCGTCCCGCGGTGCTTCAGCTCGCGCAGCAGGCGGAGCCGGTGCAGATCCAGCATGGTCGTCCCATTCGTCGGCTGAACTGATGATTATCGCTCGAAAACATTCGCTGGACCGACCATAGGCGGCTGCGGAAGCGTATCGGCCATGGCCAACGCCCCCGCCCGCTGGTTCGCCCGCGCCGCCGCCCGCGCATGGACGTGCCCGCCCGCGCCCCGCGACGTCCCCGCCTTCCACCGCGCGCTCCCCGGATACGCCCCGACGCCGCTCGCCGAACTGCCGCCGCTGGCCGCCGAACTGGGCGCCGGGCGCGTCTTCGTGAAGGACGAGTCGTCCCGCCTCGGACTGCCCGCCTTCAAGATCCTCGGCGCCTCCTGGGGGATCTACCGGGCGCTCCGCGAGCGGCACGGCCTGCCGGACGTCCCCCTGCGGCGGCTCCGCGAGGCGGGTCCCGTCCGGCTGGTCACCGCCACGGACGGCAACCACGGCCGCGCCGTCGCCGCGATGGCCCGCCTCCTGGACCTGCCGGCCGACATCTACGTCCCGTACGGGGTGCACCCCGCCGCCATGGCCGCGATCAAGGCGGAGGGCGCCGGCCTGACCGAGGTCCCGGGCCCGTACGACGAAGCGGTGCGCCTCGCGGCGGACGCCGCGGCCGCCGACCCCTGCGCCCTCCTCGTCCAGGACACCGCATGGCCCGGCTACGAGCGCGTCCCCCAGTGGATCGTCGAGGGCTACTCCACCCTCTTCACCGAGATCGACGAGCAGCTGGCCGCGGCCGGCGCCGCCCCGGCGGGCCTGGTGGCCGTTCCGGTCGGCGTGGGTTCGCTCGCCCAGGCGGCCGTGACCCACTACAGGTCGGGCTCCGCCAGACCGGCCGTCCTCTCCGTGGAACCGGACGCCGCGCCCTGCGTCCTGGCGAGCCTCCACCGGGACGAGCCCGTGACCGTCGAGACGGGCTCGACCGCCATGGCGGGCCTCAACTGCGCCACCCCGTCCACCCTGGCCTGGCCCGTCCTGCGCCGCGGCCTGGACGCGGCCGTCGCCGTGTCCGACGCCGACACGGCCCGCGCCGCGGAGGACCTCGCCGCCCTCGGCGTGTCCGCGGGCCCCTGCGGCGCCGCCTCGCTGGCCGGAGTCCGCGCCGCCCTGGCCCACCGCCCCGGCCTCGCCGCGAAGGCGATCGTCCTGCTGAACACCGAGGGCCGGGCGGCCAACCCCTCCCTCGGCTGACCCGCCGTCCCGCGATGGACCGCCGCCTCACCTAGGACATTTCGGAGATCAAGGAGCGAATCCGGCCTACGCGCCGGTAACATACCCCTACCGCGTCCTCGCGGGATTGCTTTGCTCTCGGCCCACAATCCCAGCCTGAGCTGGGAACGAGTCGCGAGGGGGTCGCACGGTGACAGGGACGAAGCCCGATCTGCAGCGGTTCCTCGCCGACCGCGTCGACGAGATCTCCGCCGAGATGGTCGGCGAGATCGCCGCCCGCGTCCCCGCCTACACGCATCTGCGCCCCGGCGAGATCTCGAACCTCGTCCAGGAGGCCATCGCGGTCTACTCGGGGGCGCGCGAGCCGCGCGCCGTGCTGCCGGTGTTCCGCGCGCTCGGCGCCAGCGAGGCGTGCGCGGGGCACGACGTCCGGCACCTGGAGTCGGCGCTGCGCACCGGCGCCCGCGTCCTCGTCCGGCGGACGGCCGGCGCCGCGGCCCGCCTCTACCCGCCGACGGCGGAGTTCATCACGGTCATGGAGACCGCCTTCACCGCCGAGAGCGCGATCGTCGGCGCGGCCGTCGCCGCCCACCGGCGGGCGGCGCGCCCGGCCGTGGCGCGCCGCCTCCACCCGCTGCTGAGCGGCGACTAGCTCTTCTGGACGGCCCTCTCGTTCGGGACGCAGTGCGTCATCCGCAGGCCGGTGACGTCCCGCGGGCCGTTCTTGCCGAGGTTCGCCAGCCGCTGCCGGTCCTCGTCGGTGAGGTCCTGGCCGGGCAGCGGGTCCAGGTGCTCGACGTCGCCCGGCGAGATGCCGAGGCCCTCGCCGACGCGCAGCCCGAGGTCGTCCTCGACGAGCAGGAAATGCCACACCATCCGCTCCTGGACGGGACGGGTGCACTGGGAGATGAGCTCCACGAAATTGTGCACGAGGTCGTCGCGCTCCCAGTCCTCCATGAGGCAGTAGCGCTGGCCGGCCTGCTTGTAGTCGTTCGTCCGCGCGATGCGCTTGCGCGTCAGCCGGCCCCGGATCTCCGGGCCCTGCTCGTCGTGCGACGGGTACTCGCCTTCGCGCAGCCCGCCCATGATGGACGGCTCGTAGTTGACGTGCGGGTTCTCGCCGGCGGCGTCCACCTGGTAGGCCATCTGCCCGTCGCGCTGGTTCGTCCGCACGTTGGCGCCCTTGGCGCGGTTGACGGGCAGCTGCAGGTAGTTCGGCCCGACCCGGTAGCGCTGGGTGTCGCTGTAGGAGAACGTCCGCCCGACGAGCATCTTGTCGTCGGAGAAGTCGAGCCCGTCGACCAGGACGCCGGTGCCGAACGAGATCTGCTCGTTCTCGGCGAAGTTGTCGTCGACGGTCCGGTCGAGGACGATCCGGCCGACCGGCTTGGCGGGGAACTCGTTCTCCGGCCACACCTTGGTGTCGTCGAGCGGGTCGAAGTCGAGCTCCGGATGCTCGTGGTCGTCCATCATCTGGACGAGCAGCTCCCATTCGGGGAAGTCGCCGCGCTCGATGGCGTCGCGGAGGTCCTTCGTGGCGTGCCCCAGGTCGTTCGCCTGCACGGCGGCCGCGTCCTCCGCGGTCATGCTCCGCACGCCCTGCTTCGGCATCCAGTGGTACTTGACGAGCTTCGTCTCGCCCGCCTCGTTGACCCACTTGTAGGTGTTCACGCCGAACCCCTGCTGGTGCCGGTAGTCGGCCGGGATCCCGCGCGGGCTGAACACGTTGACGAGCATGTGCATCGACTCGGGCGTCTGCGACATGAAGTCGAAGATCCGTGCGGGCTCCTGCCGGAACGTCACCGGGTCCGGCTTGAGGGCGTGGATGACGTCGGGGAACTTGATGGCGTCCCGGATGAAGAACACCGCCAGGTTGTTCCCGACGAGGTCCCAGTTGCCGTCCTCGGTGTAGAACTTGATGGCGAATCCGCGCGGGTCCCGCGCGGTCTCCGAGGAGTCCCGCCCGCCGATCACGGTGGAGAAGCGCAGCGCGATGGGGGTGCGCTTCCCCCCGCCCTGGAACAGCTTCGCGCGGGTGTAGGTCCCGATGGGCTCGTCGCCCCATTTCCCGTACGACTCGAAGAACCCGTACGAGGTGGTGCCGCGCGCGTGCACGACCCGTTCCGGTATCCGCTCCCGGTCGAAGTGGCTGATCTTCTCCAGGAACTGGTAGTTCTCCAGCGTGGCGGGGCCGCGCGACCCCACCGTCCGCTGGTTCTGGTTGTCGTAGACCGGGTGCCCCTGCCGGTTGGTCAGGACTGGACGATCGTCCCCCGGCTGCGGTCCCTTGCTCGCAACGTCCGTCACGACGCCTGCTCCTCTCCGCGGCTTCCGGTGCGGCCCTACCCGAAAAGGGGCAAGTAAACGGCCCGGAACGGGAGAACCTCGCCGGTGGCGCCGCATACCGGGACGGCCGGGACGGACGCGTCACGCGCGGAGAGCGGCTGCCAGCTCGTCGAGGTGACCGGAGACGGGGCCGAGGGTGAGGAGGCCGCTGCCCGCGCCGGCGACCTGCGGCCACTTCATGGCGGAGGAGGCCCCCGAGGAGATCGCCGCGTCCCTGCGCGCCCTCATGGCCCGCTAGGAGGTAGAGCTGCGGGCGGCGATCAGCGCGGCGAAGCAGTCGCCGAGGACGGCGTGGTCGAACTCGGCGTGCTCGGCGAGGTGGGCGCGCCGCGCCGCCGACACCTCCTCGTACTCGGGCCGCAGCGCCCGGACGGCGTCGAGGTCGGGCACCGCGAGCCGCTTGCGCCACCGGCCCCTGACCTCGATCAGCCCCCGGTCGGCGGCGTCGCCCCGGCAGAGCGCGAACACCGCCGAGCTCGGGCGGCGCCGGCTCAGGGCGGTGCCGATCAGCGCCGAGCGCAGCCCGTGCCGGTCGTCCCCGGACCCCCGCCGCACCAGCGCCTCCAGCCGGCCTTCGCCGTCCGCGTGGTCGGAGATGGCCCGCCACAGGAAGCCCTCCAGGCCGCGCGGGGCCGGCTTGTTCTCCACCTTGCGCGGGGCGGCCCTGACGAATGACGCGCCGCCGAGCACGAGGGTGCGGATGGGCTCGGCGGGCCTCAGCTGCTCCACGGTGATCCAGCCCTGCCGCCACAGGTTCCAGATGCCCGCGTTCAGCAGGTTGGCCGCGGTGTCCAGGCCCTTGACCACCGCCCCGAGCACGGGTTCGGCATCGGTGTCGCGGCCGTCGCTCGCGGGAGCCCAGAGCTCGGCGAACAGGTAGAGAAGCGTCGTGGCCGGAATGCCGGAGGATCCCATCGGCGGCCTGCCCTCGTCATGCTGTGCGTCCCCCGACCCGGTCGGACCTTACCAGGGCGGTCCGCCCTGCGTGGCCGCCCACACCCACACGTAGAGGATGAACCCGGCCGCCAGCAGCCCCAGCAGCAGTTCCCAGTTGAGCGGCGCACTGTGTCCCCGTTTTCGGGCCATGGTCATCGTCCGTTCGTCCGGCGTACTCGGTCGATCGCTCATGTAGCCGGACGTTCCGCCCTTAACCTCAGCGGACGGCAAACAGCGCCCCGCCCCATCGTGTCCCGTCACTGGAAGTAGTTCTGGAACCCCTGCGCCAGCGAGTCGGCCATGCGCTGCCGGAACGAGGCGCTGGACATCTTGGCCGCGTCCCCGGGGTTGGACATGTTGCCGCACTCGATGAACGCGGCGGGCACCGTGGAGAGGTTCAGCCCGCCGAGGTCGTCGCGCCGGTCGAGGCCGTCCTTGCCGATGTAGGTGGCGAACGGCATGCCCGTCCCCGCGCGGTAGGCGTCGCGGATCGCGAGACCGAGGCGCAGCGAGTCGTCCACGATGCCCTTGTTCTTCCCGACGGGCAGCGGCACGATCACGTGGAAGCCGTGCCCGGACGCGGCGGCGCCGTCCGCGTGGATCGACAGGGTCGCGTCCGCCCCCGCCCGATTCGCGATCGCCGCCCGCTCGGTGACGCACGGCCCGACACCGGTGTCGTCCCCGCGCGTCAGCGTCACCTCGGCGCCCTCGTTCCGCAGCACCTTCGCGAGCCGGTTCGCCAGGTCCCAGGTGAAGGCGTGCTCGCTGAAACCATCGGGCGTGCTGGTGCCGGTGGTGTTGCACGGCTTGTGGCCGTTCCCGACGAAGACCTGCTTGTTGATCTCCTCCGGATGGGACGCGTTGCCGCCGTTGTGGCCGGGATCGAGCACGATCACCTTGCCCTTCACCGGGGACGCGCCCCCGGCGGCCGTCCCGCCCGGGGCGGACGCCGCCGTCCCGCCCGGGGTCTCCGTCCCGCCGGGCGATGGAGTCTCCGTCCCGCCCCCGCCGGACGACCCGCTGCACGCCGCCAGCAGGCCGAGACACAGTGCGGCTCCGGCCGCCCGACCCCACACGAACCCCCGCACGAGCCCGCCTCCCCCCGAAGACCGCCGGCCAGTATGCACTCAGCGTAACCATGCCTCCGGGCGGGACACCTGGGGAGGTCCCGCCCGGAGTGCCAGAGGGGTCAGCTCTTGGTGAACTGGGCGATGGCGCCCAGGGTCACCACGTCCGTGAGGTAGCCGAGGTGGGTCTGGCAGGCCACGAGGTGGTTGTTCGCGCCGTCAAGGCGCGTGCTGGTGTAGGGGATGATGATGCCGTCGCACGGCGAGTACCAGGTCGCGTACTTGGTGTTCCCCGGCGTCTCGTCGCCCGCGCTGATCTGCAGGATGAAGGACGAGCCGGGAAGCATCTGCCGGCACGTCTCGAAGATGGTGCACGCGGCCGCGTACGTCGTCCCGTGGTTGGCGCCCGCGATGGACGCCAGGTGCGCCACGTTGGGGTTGCCGTTCAGGACCTTCAGGTAGTACTGGCTGACCAGGCCGCCCATGGAGTGGTTGACGATGTCCACCTGGGACGCACCCGTCCGCGACTTCACCTGGTTCACGAACGAGGCGAGCCCGGCGGCGTTCTGCCTGTTGTCGCCGTAGGAGTTGTACTCGTACGCGAACAGCTGGTCACTGCTGTACCCGGCTGCGCGGAACACCGACATGGCCGTGACCCAGTTGGACGCGCTGCCCGTGTAGCCGTGCACGAAGACGACGGGACGCGGTCCGGCGGCGTTCGCCGGGGCCAGGCCGAGCCCGAACGCCGCCAGCGCCGCGCACAGCGCCACCAGCGATCCGAGGATCCGTTTCATGAAGCCTCCAGGGGTGGGGTGAACCAACGCCCTGAACTGTGAACCCTCGGATCCTTGCGCGCATCGGCGAAATCACCAGCCTTGCGCCGCGGCGGCGGACGGCGGGCCGGCGGCCGCCGGGGTCAGGTCGACCAGACGAGGCCCTTGGCGCTGCCGTCCGTGATCCGTCCCGTGGCGGTGCCGTACTGGATGACCTGGAACCGCACCCGGTAGCCGTTGCGCACCGTGTCCGCGGCGACGTTGTAGTGGAGGAACGTCGCGCCGTTGCTGGCGAGGTATTCGGCGATCGGCCCGTTGTCGACGTCGCCGCCGGATTCGGCGCGCTCGATGACGCGCGCCTGCAACTCCGTGCCCGGCGGCAGCCCCTCGATGCGGACGTTCGCGGTGAGCGCGTAGCGGGCGGAACCGATGATCAGCGAGGGCCCGCCCTGGTTCCAGTGGTGGTGCGCCGAGTCGGAGTACTCCTTGCCCCAGTTGACCGTGACCCACTCGCCGGGCGGGAGGTCCTGCGCCTCCGTCATCCCGACGGACACGTAATCCGGCATGTCGTCCTCCTCGATCTCGGCGGGCATCCCGGCCCGCACCCACGCGTACAGCTGGTCGCCGGGGCAGGACGTGGCGTACACGTCCCGGTGCCCGAGCTTCGCCAGGTTCCGGCCCGCCCGCCGGCCCGCCTCGTCGTACAGCGCCCGGATCGACCGGGTGGCCGCCGACGTGGCGTCGCCGTCCCGCCCGATCATGCAGACGCCGATCCCGGACGCGTTGTGGCCGGGCGCGTGCGCGCCGACCGTCAGCCATCCGCGGCCCTCGTAGATGCGGCCCTGGACGTCGACCAGGAAGTTGTAGCCGATGTCGGACCAGCCGCGGGTGTCCATGTGGAAGTTCTGAATCGACCGCACCGACTGAGTGGTGGGGCCTTCGGAGTAATGGACGATGAACTCCGTGCGGGCCCCCCAGCTGACCGTCGAGCGGGACCGCGGGGCGCGGGCGCCCCACTCCTCCCGGCTGATGATGTCCACGGCCGGTCCTCCCAACGGGGTTGCAACGTGACCGGAAAGCGTAGGCGGTAAGCCACTGGCGTTCGCCTCGAACCGGTGAATAGCGGTCTAAGCCACACCAAGATCGGCCTTTACCCCGCCTTTTCCTCATCAACCAACAAGCTGGTCGAAGGCATCGGACGCGGAACGCGACGATGCGATCACCGAAGGCACGGCCGGCCGGCCGGGAGGCCCCGGCCGGCTCTGGGGCGTTCAGCGGTGGTCGTTCTCCTTCAACTCGATGACCCACGCCCGCCGCTCGGCGATCTTGCCGTCCCGCATGAGGAACACCTCCGCCATGGACATGCGCATCTCGCCGCCGGCGGCGCGCTTCACCGCTCCGGTCATCTCGGCCATGACGACGTCCCCCTGTTCGACCATGCGGACGACGTGCAGCTCGGGCGGGTTGAGGAGTTCGGGCGGACCGTCGATCGCCCGGTCATAGGCGTCCTTGCCCTTCAAGTGGAAGGCGCCGAAGACCGTCCACTCGATGTCGTCGGTCAGGCAGGACAGGATCTGCGCGTGGTCGTTCTTCCGGAACCCGTCCAAGTAGGTGTTGACGGTGTCGATGTTCCGCGACAAGGCGGTACCTCCAATGTGCCCACCGGGGAGCGATGCGAGGCTCCCCTCTCTTGGAGAGGTCGGGGCGGGCACTGCATTCTCGACATCGCTCGGCGCACCCGAATCCCCGGCGGCATCGCGGTCACGCGTCCTCTCTGGGCCACTCCGGGCAGTTCTCCGGGGTGCAGGTGGAGGCGTGCAGGATGAGATTGCCGCGATCGCCGTACCAGCGCTCGATAGTGGCCTGCCGTCCGGGAAACGCGCGCTCGGCGGCCTCGGCATCGACCCGGTCGAATACGCCGTAGAACAGGGGGTGCCCTGAGAACAGCTCGATCTTCTCCGAGCCCATGGGCCACGTGGCACTGTGCGCGTCGATGTCGAAAAGCTGATCGGGTTCCGGCCGATTGGTCATGGGGTCAGTTTATGGCGCAGAGTAATCAGACGGTGGCAGAACGCTGAACTCCGCCACTCGCTGAGCTGGCCTGCGATCTGGATGGAGGACGCGAACGAGTGCATCGCGCCCCGCCTCGACCTTCCCCCGACTACCAGGCCGTGGAGAAGTGGCTCCGCCGCTGAGAACTCCCGCTAACGCGCGGACTTCGCGCGCTCGTAGTGCCGGGCGGCCTTGGCGCGGTTGCCGCAGACGGCCATGGAGCACCAGCGGCGAGTGCCGCTCTTGGTCGTGTCGTAGAAATGCAGCACGCAGCCAGGATGCGCACACACTTTGATGCGCCCCGGGGCCTCGGTCATGAGCCGGAGGAAGTCGGCGGCGGCCAGCCAGGACGGCAGCCACGCGGGGTCATCCGTCCGCGGATGCTCCTCCGAACCACCGGGACCGAGCCGCAGGTGCAGCGCACCGCGTTCGAGCACCCGATTGAACTCGTCCACCGTCTCAGGGGACGGCCCCTGGCTCACAAGCGCCAACAAGATCTCGCGCGTCGACACCGTGGCATCGAGCGTCGCCTGATCGGCCACGGCGCGATCGTCCAGCCCCGCCGAACGCAGCCACACGGCCAGGCCCTCGACGGAGTCGAGCAGGTCGTTGGGAGCGCGATCGCCCCTCCACCGCGTGTTGAGCAGATCAAGGCAGAGCGGCTCCCCGACCAGCGGCCGGGGATCCACGGCGGCCCGCTGCCGCACCTCATCCTCCTCCTGCACGCCGCGATTCTACCCGTCTATCGCCACTTAGCCGGTTGACTGGCGATCTCCTAACCATCTATCGTCCAATCACTAGTTAGGCCAGACTCGGGCGAGGGAGCCCGGGAGAAGCGAGGTGTGACATGGGGACGGTCGCCATCAAGGCACTGCGGACGGGCCACGTCGGGTTGAACGTGACCGACCTGGACCGGTCACTGCCCTTCTACCAGCGCGTCTTCGGCCTCGACGTCCAGGCCGAAGGCAAGGAGGCCGACCGCCGCTGGGCCTTCCTCGGGCGGGACGGGCAACTGCTGCTGACCCTGTGGCAGCAGAGCGACTCCCCCTTCGGAACCCGCTCGGCGGGCCTGCACCACCTGGCGTTCCAGGTCGAGACGATCGACGAGGTGAAGTCCGCCGAACAGGTGCTGCGCGAGCTGGGCGCCGAACTCGTCCACGACGGCGTCGTCCCGCACCGCGAGGGCGGCTCGTCCGGCGGCATCTTCTTCACCGACCCCGACGGCACCCGCCTGGAGATCTACGCACCGACCGGCGCCGACACCGCCCCCGCACCCAGCGGTGCAGCTCCGACCTGCGGTTTCTTCTAACCACGGAAGGAGGCCGCTGTGGCGGCCGACGTCTACCACGAAGGCGAACGAGCCGCCCAGCGGCGCGCCGGTCTACGCGACCAGGGCGAATCCGCCGCCCGCGGCATCCGCGCGGACATGCCGGAGATCGCGCAGAAGTTCCTGCTGCAGCAGCCGATGGTGATCCTGGGAGCCGCCGACGCCGCCGGCCAGATGTGGGCCACGCTGCTGGCCGGCCGCCCCGGCTTCCTGCACGCCGAGGACACCCGCACCGTGACCGTCGAAGCCCATCCGGATCGGAACGACCCGCTGCACGACCGGCTGACGACACCGGCCCTGGTCGGCATGCTCGCCATCGGACCGTCCCGCCACCGCCGAATGCGCATGAACGGACGAGCCGTCCCGACCGACAGCGGCCTCCACGTCAAGCTGGACCAGGTGTACTCGAACTGCCCGAAGTACATCCAGAAGCGCGAACACACCTGGGAACCGGAGACCACCCCGGGCCGCCCTCAAAGATCCCGGACCCTCACCGGCGACCAGCAGCGCCTCATAAACGAAGCCGACACCTTCTTCATCGCCACGTCCGACCGCGAAGGCAACGCCGACGCCTCCCACCGAGGCGGCAACCCAGGTTTCGTGCAAGTGCGGTCGCCGACCACCTTGCGCTGGCCCGACTACACCGGCAACGCCATGTTCAACACCCTGGGCAACCTGGAGGTGAACCCCCATGCGGGCCTCCTGTTCCCCGACTGGCGCACCGGCACGCTCCTACACCTGACAGGGACCACCCAAACAACCTGGGACCCTGCGCACACCGCCGCCGTCCCCGGCGCCCAGCAGCTGGTCGACTTCACCCTCACCGCCGCGATAGAAATCCCGACCGCCGTCCCCCTCCGCTGGACCCCGGCCGTCCCATCCCGCTTCAACCCACCCGTCCGAACGCCGTGACCCCTCAGCCCAGAGCGCCCGGCACCGCCGATGCCCGGGACGCCAGGCCGTATCACAAATCACCGCCGCGGCCGCAGCTTTGTCATGGTCACGGGGCGCGGCCAGACCCCGCCCTCCACGGCCAGAGGTAGACCACACCCGAAGGCGTAAGAACGCTAACGGTCGCCGTCAGGGTTGCCGGGGCGGTGAACGGTAAGAACGTCAGCGCCTCCGGCTCGGGGAAGACGGCAGACAAAGCCCTGACTGCTCTGAACGCCGGGTCTTTGGCCTGAGCAGGTCGTAGACCATTCGGGCCGAGCTGCACAGCAGCCGACGGCTGCCGCAGGTCTCGGGCCAGTCGCGGAAGAACTCACACGAATGCGAACGCGAGCGACTGCCGAACGTTGAGGTCGGCAGGTGACCGTAGCCGAGTTGCGAGGCCGAACGTCCCTAATGTGATGACGCCTCAGCGAGCGTCGTCGGCAGGCATCGCAACAGGAAGGCGAGAAGTCACACCGGAGGTCCAGATACTGTGCTTTGCCCGGGCCTCCGACAGGAGACGTTCCCGCAGCTGCTCGCCAGTCCGCCCCCGCGTCTTGATGGCATGGCAGTTGGGACAGAGAGCGATCATCTGAATCGGGTGGTCGCGGCCCCATTTCGCTCGGTCGTTGACGTGGTCGACTTCGAGAAGGGGGCCACCGCTTTTGCTCACGTCGTTGGGTTGACCCGTGCACCAGGGGTTCTCGCAATGACCAGCACTGCGGATCAGCACCGCTTCGACGGCCGCCGAGGAGCGTACGGGCCGCTCACCACCGGTGCTGGAGGTGCGGTCGTGGTCGCCGCGAGCTTCGGCCACCTCCACCATCTGACAAAGGCGTATGTACTCCTCCAGAGGACTTGAGTCCTGGGTCAGCGGCGCAGCAGGGCGCTCCTTGAGGCCCAGACCGACCTCCTTCAGAAGGGCTTCCGGAATATTGCCATCGAAAAATCGGTCGGCGAGAGTCGCGATGACGTCAGTACGCGCTGCTTCATCAAAGGCGACAAGTTCGTATGCCCAGGCAGTGAAGCCAAAGTAAGGATTCTGGTCTTCGAGCCAAGTGATTGGTTCTCCGTGGGCCGGTGGAATCGCTCCCGTGTGTCCCTGCAAGTCCCACAGATCCGTACGGGCCAGTGCAAGAATGGGAAATTCAGGCGTTGGTCTAGAGCTGGGCTGGCCGTACTCGCCCAAGAGTTGGCGCAGTTCCAGGTGCGCGTCTCGCCAGGACACCAGGCGAGGACGGTGATGTACTGCCCTCCCCAGCGCCCAGAGCAGGGTTATGGGCTGATGCCGAGCGGGCCCATCAGGCGTGCCGGCGGCGCGTAGACCGCCGACAAGCTCCAGCAGGCGCCGCCGGGGCGAGGCAGGCTCATCGACGACCACCTCGAACCCCAAGCTTGTGAGCAGCCTGCCGACGGTTTGCCGACCGCCGGAGAACTCACCGGGGGTCAGTGGACGGCCTGCCACATAGCCATAAGCAACACCGACGATGGCTTTGGAGTCGTAGTACACGCCATCCTGGTACAGGAAGTACCGGCGGGCCTCATCGAAACCGTACTGCTCCAGAAAGCGGGCACGTCCAAGCCGATCGAACTCGGCGATCGCATCGAGGACGGCCTCACGCGTGATCACCGATAGATCCATATCGGCATGATATGCCCGTTTTGAGAACGGCGTCGCGGTTCCACTCGTCCGACGGCTCACGAGCTCCACCCCATTGGAGGCCACCCGAACGCTCAAACCCCATGGAGCCGGCTTGAGCGTATCCACCCCAAGCCATTGCCCCCCGGTGCCGCGAACCACCGGAGGAGTCCCGCTGCTGATCTAGCGGTGGTTCACGTCCCAGGGATGGAAGGACGGCCCTCCCCTGGTCCCCAGGCGTCTCCCTTGCGGACGTTGCAGATCCAGTGAGCAGCTTGAAGGTTCGTTAGCACGTGTTCGCCGGCCAGCGAGACCGGCTTGATGTGGTCGAGGGTCGCTGACCACGGATCAGGCCATTCCCTGGCTGGATCGATCGCCGCATGGCACAACTGGCAGACCCACTGGTCGCGCTCATGAACATCGAGCGGATCGACCTGGTCGGCGTCGGCATTGAGAATCCCATGAGCGCGCATGCGGGCCTGGTAGCTGTTACGAGCCCTGGTGGAGCGCTGTTGCTTCTCGGAGCGGGCGGTGTAGGCGGGTGTCCAGAGTTTCGGAGTGGGTTCGGTAACGCAAACCCAAGCCGTCCAGTCGTAGATCTTACCGCTTCCGTCTACGTCACGGATAATCTCTCTCTGCCAGAACCACTGTTGCCCATAGTCATCCCTAAAAGACTGTTGTTGGGCAAGGGATTGCTCTTGGCCCGGCACGCTCGTCCACCACAGAGCCCCGTCCGTGTAGGCGAGGAGAGCACCAGTCTGCTCGTGGACGGCGAGAATCGGCTCCGCGTCGCCTTCTGAATTGGCGCGCACCAGACTCACGAGCCAGCTTGCGCCGAGGGCCGAGGCGGTGGCGTAGGTCGTGATCGAGCCGTGTCGCTCGACGACATCGCCCGGAACGGGGCTCAACCCGTAGAACTCGTAGGGGAAGTCGGCATCAGCGTCTCTGGTGTGAAAGATCATTGGGGCCGGTCCCGCTGGAAGCGGGCGTAGTGCTCTGCATCCGCAGAAGCACGGTTTCCTAGGTCCGGGATGGAGCCGAGATCGATTTCGCCGCGCCGAATTTTGCTTGCCGTGCGGCGCTTAAGAGTCCCATTGCATCGGTTGGAGCACACGTGACGGTCTCGGTAAGACCATGGTGCCCCCGCGGGGATGGGCTCGGCGCAGATCCTACATGGCTCCCCTCCGGTGGCACGTTCGGCGGCGGCGAGGATGGGGCTCCAATAAGAATCGCCATGCACCTTGCGCGTCCTGGCCGGATCAGGGACGGGCGGAGTCCCCGCCGTGAGCGTCGGCTTTGGGCGGCGTACCTTCGGCGCGGCCTTCGGACGTTCGGCCCGCCTCTTCTTGACGGCGGCAGCACGGCAGGGCTCGGAGCAGTACTTCTGGGTGCGTGGACGCCATCCATCCAGCGTCGTGCCGCAAATCGCGCACAGGCGCACCGCTGGACTCGAAGTAGCATCGTCGGTGTCGTTCGTGGCCAAGGCGATTCCCAAATTTATGCTTTGTCGGGGCCGAGGTTGTAAGCGCATTGCCCGATGGGCGCCGCCCTGTCCGCACCAGCTTTCGGCTCGGTCAGGAAAGCCTCATCAGTCCATGCCCGTAGTATACTCCGTGTTCACGCGCGAGGATCATCGTCGCGGATTCGGCTACTTTTGTTTCCTTTCTTGCTCAAGCGCTTGCGAATATGTGCGGGTAGTCGTTTGCGGAGTTCCTTCGGGAGTTTTGTGCGGATTTGATCCAGGGCCCTCATCTCCAGTTGTCGGATACGTTCACGGCTCACGCCGTAGTCGCGGCCGATCTGCTCGAGGGTTTCGGGTTCGCTGCCGTTGAGCCCTAGGCGTCGACGGAGGATGTCGGCTTCTTTCTCAGAAAGAATTTTCAACCATTCTTCCACAGCCTCTTTGGATATTACTTCTTTCAGGAATTCTTCGGGGCCCGGTGTGGGGTCGGAGAGGAACAGGAGGTCGCCCAAGTGGACCCCGTCTCCGATGATTCGGTCCAAGGAGTCGGTGACCTTGCTCAACGCGCGCACTTCGTCGACCGTCCGCACGTCCAGGCCGGTGGCGAGCGCCACATCCACGGCGGTGGCGGGTTTGCCGTCGCGACGCAGTGCTGACTCCGCCCTCGCCACCTTCCGCATTCTTTCGTGCATATGAACGGGGATGCGGATGGCTGCGCCCTCGTCGGCGATCGCCCGGGTGATCGACTGCTTGATCCACCAGGTGGCATAGGTGGAGAACTTGGTGCCCTGTGCGACATCGAACTTTCGGACGGCCCGGAGGAGACCCAGCACACCGTGCTGGAAGAGATCTTCCTCTTCCAGACCTTGGCCAAGGTATCCCGCGACGATGCTGTAGACGAGCCGCGTGTTGTGGAGAACGAAGGTGTCGCGGGCAACCCGGCGGATGTCGCCAACGGGCAGCGCCAACAGGTCCTCGTCGGTCGGCTCCACGCCCATCTGGTCGACACCGCCGCGCAGGAGGATGCACAGACCGACCTCCTCGGCAGCGGTGAGCAGACGCCTGCCGGGATCGGCCCGGAACCTGTCGTCTTTGATGAGGCGTTGCGCCGCTGCGACGGCGCTGGAGAGGCCGTATGCCGAGTCGGGGAGGTCGGGAACCGGGTCGGGTTCGTTTTGGGGTGTTGTGGCCGGTTCTGGTCGCGCTAGGGTCGGCTCCTCCTCCTCGAGAACGGTGATTCCCGAGTACCTCGCGTGCTCGGGAAGCGATGCGATCTCCCTAGCGTTCAGGCCGGCCAGTCTTCCGAAACGTGTCAGCTGCTCGCGTGTCACTCGACCTGCGGGAATGTACTGGAGCGTCAAGGCCAGCGCGTGCTCTGACCGGTGAGTTGCCGCCGTCATCGCGGGGCTGGGGGTGAGGACTCGAAGCCCCATCTCGGCTAGTGCCTCGATGGCACGCTCGCGGGCCTCTTGCGTCAAACCCAGAGGCCGGGTGGCATCCTCGAAGGCCGCAGCCGGCACGACGCCGTTCACGGCGCTGCTCTTGAGCTGGCGTAGAACACGTGCCACCTGCCGGTAGCGGCCGGGCTCATCCTGTTCTGCGGACAGCGAGTCGACGGTCATGGCTACGACGTTGCCATAACCCACTGACATTCGTGACAACCGAGTTAACGAGCCGGGCGTCTGTGTATGTGGGTAAGGTCAGCGTCCGGTTGTCTGGACGGCGTCGGAGGGGGGCGGATGTTGGCGCGTGAAGAGTTGCTGCGGTATCTCCGTCGGGAGCTGATCGGGCCGGTCGGAGGGGGCGATGAGCTGATTGAGGAACCGCCCAACCGGCGCTATCTGATGGGGACGCTCTACCCGCAGGACACCGACCGGGAGCAGAGCCTGGCTCGGGGTGCCGAGGAGATCGAGCCGGCCATCGCTCCGGAGGAGGCGTCCGAGGAGACGCGCTTCGCGGATGATCCGGTCCCGGACGCCAACGCCTGGTTGCCTGCCTCGGTCGGCCTCTCTCTCTACACCGACGCTGAAGAGCTGATGCTGGTCTGCAAGGCCGCTCGCTACGAGACCCGGCGGGGCAAGGTCAGGAAATGGCAGCGCATCCCGCTCGAGTCCTTCGAAGAAGTCCTCAAGGCCGGTACAGCCGAGAGGGACATCTGGGGCGGCCGTGCGCAGTTGCGTCTCCGGTGGCGTTCGTTCGCGGGCAAGCGGCTGGTGACGGTCGCCCTGGTCAACGCGAAGAGGGCCGCGAAAGATCACGGGTCCCAGTGGGATGACATGCTCTTCCAGGTTTCGCTGGAGGTCAGACCGGTGGGCGGCGCACTGCTGCAGTACCCGAGCATCCGGCTGACCAGCCGTGACCTGGAGGAGCAGGAACTGCGCCTGCAGTACCGGCACGTAGTGACCCGCGGCATAGGCCACAGCTGTGCGGTGGACGAGATCGTTGAGGGCGGCCGTACGGTCGGGCTCCGGACCCAGATGATGCCTGAGGCCGAGGTACCTGCGATCAAGCCCGCTGGGCCGTCCGGGCTGAAGGTTCTGAAGCTCGCTCACCTGTCCGATCCGCAGGTGGCGAAGTCTCAGCTCCGGTCCGAGATCATGGACTTCATCGGCGGCTACCGGGACTGGTGCCGGGCGCAACGCAAGATCGATGTTCCTCCGTGGGCGCGGAAGGCGGCTGAACGCATCCTTGACCGGCTGGACACGGCTGTCCGCAGGATGGAACTCGGGGCGGAGGCGCTCTTCAGCGACTCCTCCGGCCAAGCTCTCCGCGCCTTTCGGCTGGCCAACCGGGCGATGGCGCTGCAGATGCGGCATTCGCAGCAGGACTTGGCAGGCCGGCGCCGTCCCCGTTCCGAGCCCGTCCTGGTGAATCCAGGGCCTTCGCCGGACGCAGCATGGCACCCGTTTCAGCTCGGGTTCTTCTTGCTGTCGGTCTGTGGGCTTATCGACGAGTCCCACCCAGACCGCAAGGTAGTGGACCTGATCTGGTTCCCGACGGGTGGCGGCAAGACGGAGGCGTACCTCTTCTTGGCAGCCTTCGAGATGGTCTTGCGCAGGCTGCGACACGGAGACGATGGTGGAGGCACCGCCGTGCTCAGCCGCTACACGCTGAGCCTGCTGACGACGCAGCAGTTCCAGCGCGCCGCGACAACCATCTGCGCTCTGGAGTACCTCCGCTCGAGGGAGGAGCCGGCGATCCCGGGCGGCCCGTTCAGTATCGGGCTGTGGGTCGGGGGCGGCACCACCCCCAACAGGTACGCCAAGGCGCACGAGCTGTTCCGGGAACAGCGCGAGGCCGCCAGGCCGAAAGACGTCTTCATCCTGGACCGCTGCCCTTGGTGCGGCACGCAAGTGATGCCCACCGCGAAGTCCCCTGACATAAGCGACTACGGAGTGCGGACGACCGAGACGTCCTTCCGTTTCCTGTGCCCCAGGGACGAATGCCACTTCCATGAGCGGTTGCCCGTGGCGGTGGTCGACGAGCATCTTTATGCAGACCCGCCGACGTTCGTTCTAGGGACCGTGGACAAGTTCGCCCGGCTGGCCTGGGAACCCGATGCCGGACGGCTGTTCGGAGGTGAGCACCGGGGAGGCGCTCGCGAGTACCTGCCTCCATCACTGGTGATCCAGGACGAGCTGCACCTGCTCAGCGGCCCTCTGGGCACCACAGTGGGCCTCTACGAGGCGGCCGTGCTCGAACTGTGTTCCTGGCATCGGGCCCGCGGGCCGAAGATCGTCGCGTCCACCGCCACGATCCGGCGGGCGAGCGAGCAGATCCGCGGGCTCTACGGCCGCGAGGTCCAGCTGTTCCCTTCGGCGGGTCTGGATGCCCGCTACTCGTATTTCGCCGAACCTGATCTGACTGTCCCCGGGCGCAAGTACGTCGGCGTCATGGCGCAGGGCCACACAGCGGGTCGCGCGACGGCAGTGACCGCGGCCGCCATGCTGCAGGCTCCCATGGAGCTTCCCGAAGAGCACCGTGACGACTACTGGACGCTGGTCGCCTATCACCACAGCATGCGGGAACTCGGCCGGACGCGAACTGCGGCCGGTGACGAGATACCGGCGCACTTGCGCGGCCTCGGCTCCCCGGAACGCCGTCGGGAACTGGCCGAACGCCAGGTTGAGGAACTGTCCAGCAACCTCGACAGATCTGAGCAGCCCAAACTGCTCGATCGCCTTGAGCTGAGCTTCGAACATCCCGACAGCGTTTCGATGGTCGTGTGCACCAATATGCTGTCGGTCGGCGTGGACGTGAAGCGCCTAGCACTGATGCTGATGCTCGGCCAGCCGAAGGCCAACGCCGAATACATCCAGGCGAGCAGCCGAGTCGGACGTCATGGTGTCCCAGGGCTCGTGGTCACCTTCCTCAACGCGACCAGGTCTCGCGATCGGTCGCACTACGAAACGTTCTCCACCTTCCACCAGGCGCTCTATCAGCATGTCGAACCGACCAGTGTGACTCCGTGGTCGATACCGTCCCGCCAACGGGCACTGCACGCCGCACTCGTGATCCTCGTCCGGCACGGCTTCGGCCTGTCCGCGGACGACCAGGCTGGTGAGGTCCTCCACCACGCTGACGCTCTGACCGAGGCCGCATCCCGGTTGGCCCGTTGGGCGGCTGCGGCCGACCAGTCCGCGGAGGTCGAGGCGAAAGCCGACCTGGACGAGCTCCGCCGGGCTTGGCTCGACGCCGCCGAACAGGCGAGGCGGGCAGGCAAGCGCCTCTACTACAAGCCGGCCGGCAGGGCGCAGGCGAGTCTGCTCAAGCATTACGACCGTCCCGGCGGCATGTGGGAGGCGCAGCACTCCATGCGGAACGTCGACCGCGAATGCCAGGTGATCGTAAAAGGAGCCGCAGAATGAGCGTCCGCAAGCTGCGTGTCCGGCAGGCGCAGACGGTAGTTCCCTTCGGAGTGGGTGCGGTGTTCGACGTCCAAGGCGAGTCGTTCGTCGCGGCCGGAATCAGCGACTGGCCGCCGCCGCGGAGACTGGAACAAATTCATGCGCCTCGGCTCGAACGGAAGTTGAGGGTCACGGGCCTGTGGACGCCGTTGCAGGCTCCGGTCGCCGACCACGACGTGCCCGACGCGTCCGGGCCGGCATTCATCCGTTTCCCGGCCTGGCTCTTCTGCGGCTCGTGCCGCCGGATGACGCACTGGCGGATCCAGGATGAGAAGTTCGGACACCCGCCTTACTGCAGTTTCTGCAGCCCGCGGCACAGACTCACCCCGATGCGGTTCGTTCAGATCTGCGAGGCCGGACACCTCGGGGACGTCGATTGGTGGTACTGGGCGCACTCCGGGCTTACGCCGGTGGAGCGCGACAGATGCCCGGGACCGACGGCGCTGAGTTTCGAAGCCCAGGAGAACGCCACCGGCCTTGAGGCCCTGACGGTGCGTTGCCGGCATGAGGAATGCAAAGGAGCCCGGAGAGACTTGCTCGACATTCTCGGGACGAAGAAGATGCGCTGCTGCGGGCGCAACCCCTGGGAGCGGTTCCATGAGCGGACGGAGTGCGAGGAGCAGATCCAGATCGTCCAGCGGACCGCAGGCAACGTCTACTACCCCGTTGTCCATTCGGCACTGGACATTCCAGCCCCTCCCGCGGCCCCCGCAGCCGATGACGAGATCTCGCAGCAGGTCCGGGAGCACGGTTTCTTCGCGGCGCTGTGCCAGTCGCCCGACACCGCAGGATCAGAAGAACTCGCCAAGATCATCGCGGAGGCGGTCGGTGCCGACCCGTCACTGGTCAGACGGCTCGTGGAGGAGGAAACCGGGCAGGCTACCGGCTCCGAGACCGCCCCGGCCGAGCACGGTGCGGACTTGAGCTGGGGCGAATGGGCCGCCTTCACCGCGACCAACCCTGTTCACAGCACCCATTTCAAGACTCGCGAGGTCGGCTTGGGCTCGTCACAAGAGCCGCCGTGGAGTGAGCTGGAGGCGAAGATCTCGAGGGTCGTGGTGGCGGAACGGATCCGGGAGGTTCGTGCACTCCAGGGCTTCAGCAGGGTCTCCCCCGATAGCCGGATGATTCCGGTTGACCCCTCGGGGCGCCGGCGCTGGCTTCCCGCTGTTGAGGTGTTCGGCGAAGGGATCTTCCTGACGCTCGACGAGGAACTGCTCGAGCGCTGGGAGGCGCATCCCGAGGTGCGTGCGCGCACCGCGGGATTGCAGGCGGATCTGGCGAAGTCGTTCCAGCGGGACCGATTCGAAGGCTTCACCGGTCCCCGGATGCTGCCCCGGCTGCCCCTGCTGCACACTTTGGGACATCTTCTCGTCCGGCAGCTGTCGTTCGAGTCGGGATACAGCGCCGCATCGCTGCGTGAGCGGGTGTACGCGCGTTCCGCCGAGGGCGCCGGCGGCCATCAGTACGGGCTGCTGATCTATACCGCCTCCGGCGACGCGGAAGGCACGCTAGGAGGCCTGGCGCGCCAGGGTGAACCCGACATGCTTCCCGAACTACTTCTGCGGCTTCTGGAACAGGCCGCCTGGTGCTCGGCCGACCCGCTGTGCTCGGAGCACGGCGGCCAGGGGTACGGCAACCTGAACCGGGCCGCGTGCCATGCCTGCGCTCTCACCCCGGAGACCAGCTGCGAGGTCGGCAACGTCCTGCTCGACCGGGTGATGGTGGTCGGCGGGTCAGGCGTTCCAGGGTTCTTCGAATCCGTTGTCCAGTCCGCCCGGGAAGAGGCGGCGCACCAGGTCGGTGTGTGGTGACCATCGGCTATCTCGACCTCGCCGCCGAGCAGCGCGCCGTCCTGGACCGGCTCACCGCACCTGGCCATCACCTCGTCAGCGGACCGCCCGGGTCGGGCAAGAGCCTGCTCGCGGTCCGCCATGCCGCCGCACTGCATATCGCCGGCCGCCCGGTAACACTGATCGCGTATTCGAAGCTGCTCGGACAGCATCTGGAGGCCGATGGCGCCCAGCTTGGTGAGTCTTTGCCGATCAAGACCTTCCACGCCTGGGTGCACGCCTGGTACCGGGAGACCACAGCCTCTCCGCTCGGCGGTGCCAGGATCGGTGCCTTCGACTGGACCCTGCTGATGTCCGCTGCGCTGCGGGACACTGCACGCCGAGGCCATGTTCTCGTTATCGACGAAGCTCAGGACCTTCCGAAGGAGTTCTTCGCCCTATGCAGAGTCCTCGGGATGGAAGTCGTTGCTTTCGCCGACGAGTATCAGCGAATCACTCAAACACAGAGCACGCTGGACGAGATCGAGGAGGCCCTAGGCAACTGCGATCGATTGGAGATCAGCCTTAACCTGAGAAACTCGCGCCCGGTCGCAGAACTTGCCCGTCACTTCTACCCGGACCTGTACCCTCCACCGCTGCCGCTCCGCGACGGGCCGACTCCGGTGCTGCTGTGGCGTCCGGAAGCACGTCGCCCATTCGCGCGCTGGCTTGCCGGCTATGCCGCCGACAACCCCACATACAAGATCGGGGTTGTCGTCAAGCGGGGCCAGGAGCAAAAAGGCTTGCTGGCTGAGGTCGAGCGAGCGCGCCCCGGGTTGCGGCCTCAGATTTATGTGAGTGCAGCTGCAGATGAGCGGTACAGGAAGGTCGATTCGAACCGACCCGGTATCCGGCTGGTGAACCGAGCGAGCGTCAAGGGTTTGGAGTTCGACACCGTGATCGTGCCGGATACTCATCTGGATGCGGGGGATCCATCCAGAGCAGAGTTGAAGATGCTGTACTACGTGCTCGCAACGAGGGCGCGCAGCGAACTCTACTTCTGCTATTCGGGTGACCAAGAACCATGGTTGTTCCGCGACATACCGCACCGAGCCCTGGTCCGGAGGATGATGCCGGGGTAAGCGGAGAGAAGCTACCGGAAACCTCTACAGGAACTGGCACCGCTGGTGCAGGCGATTCACGACCTCACAGCCGCATCAACTACCGCAGCACCCAGGAGATCTTGACTTGGTCGTCCGCCATCATGACCGGCGAGAAGATCGACGACCTGGGCGAAGGCTTCGACATCCTGGACGGCTACAGGTCCAGGCTTCGCGGCCGGAATCCGGCCTGGCGTCGGCGTCGAGCCAGGCCGGCGAGCTGGACCGCCTCGCCGAAAAGATTCGTCCTGGCTGGACGCAGGAGTCGATCCGTCGGACATCGCGGTGGCAACCTGCTTCCACGACCTCGGTACTCGGGCGAGACAGCGACTCCTGGACGACGACATTCCCGCCGTCGCTCTCACGGACGGGCCGGACGCCTCCGAACCGGGCGTACGCGTCGCCACGATGCACGTAATGAAGGGCTTGGAATTCCGCTGCGTCGCCCTCATCGGTGTCAACGAACGCGGCCACCCGTTCGACGCCGCCATCACCGCGGCCGACGTCGACCGCATCCAGCACGAGATCGACATGCTCAGCGAACGCTCCCTGCTGTTTGTCGCCTGCACCCGCGCCCGCGAAGACCTCTACATCTCCTGGCGCACCACCCCAAGCCCCCTCCTCCCCCTATGACCACCTCACCGGAGCTGAACGTCAAGCGACGCTTCCTCCATCGGGGTGCGTCCCGACCATCCACTGTGCCGGTGTTGCAGCGACGGGTCAGCTTGTTCATCCCATATGCCTTCCCGCCACTACGGCGGCATCGCTGAGGTCGGCAGCAGGCTGCAGATTCAATGGGGCTGTGGTGCGGGAGCGTCCGCTCTCGCCGCATGGCCGGGGACTACCCCTATTCGGCCAACGTGCAGACCGTTATCGACGCCGACACCGCATGTTCGTGGTGGTCTGCTTAGAGCACCGATCCCGATGGAGATGGGACGCCGTCGCGGAGGGATCACTAGGTGGGTCGGAGCTGGAGCGCTTGCTCCGGCCATTAGCCCCAGATCTTCGCCGTCGGCCCCGGCCAGACCTTCTCCATCTGCTCGGCCAGCCAACGTCCCCGTTCTTCGATGCGGTCCTCGTCCCAGTCCGTGTACGCCTGGAGACGCGCGTTGAGCTGTAGCTTGCTGTGCTTGCCCAGTTCGGCGCGCTTCACTTGCCAGGCACTGTTGCTCAGCGCCGGATTCAGGTGCTTGGTGACAAGGGTGAGATTGCCGATCCGGTTCACCGACTGCTGCCGGCGCTCCTCGGCGCGCATCCGGGCGGCTGGGTCATCGATCTTGACCGACCACGACTTATGCCACTCCTGAGGCAGGATGTGCTCTATCTCCAGCGAGGTGTAGTCGACGGTGATGTTCTCGCTCTTCGGGGATTCGCTTTGCAGCGACCGGTCGATGGCACCGAGCAGGATCCGTAGGCGGTCCTGTCCCAAGCCTCCAGATCCGTAATAGCGGTTTTCCATGAAGGCCTGGGTGAGGTCTTCGAATCTCGGCCACCCGTAGCCGCTCCGCTTGCGGAGTGCCTCGATGACCGCCTGTCCTGGGTGTTCGCTCGCCGCCTTGGCTTCCTTGAGCACGTCGACGAAGATCTGCCCGTAGGCACGGGTCTGGTACTTCGCCGCCATCCTGCGGATGACGAAAGACTCGATCGCGAGCACCGCACGCTCGCGTTCAGCCGGCGGTAGGTGATCCGCCGGCTGGACCAGGAGCCACAACATCAGCGGCATCACCGCAGTGATGTTCAGCCGTTCGATCAGCTTGAACGCCTCCGACTCTCGAGGGCTCGCACCTCGGCGCCGGTTGTTGAACGCCTCGTACGCGTCGGCGTACTGGTTCAGGGTGGACAGCGCGTCACGCGGATCGGCCTTGCTGTCGTCGAGCCACCGGCGGAATTCTCCGTACAGGCGACCCACATTGATCGACCTACCGCGCTGCGCGATCAGCCAGTCACCGAGCAGCCAGTCCTGGCGGGCACGCTGGGCATGTCCTGTACCGACCGATTCGAGCCACCAGGCGCTGTCATCGTCAAAGCGTTTCCACAGCGACTCGTACAAGCCCTCGGAGTCGTGGTCCTGCTTCTCGGCGCGCATGAACAGGAGGTTCTTGACCAGGTCGGTCGCCGAGAGGGGCGTGTTCCGGGCGTTGAGCGCCTCAAAGATCACCTGTGCGTCGTCCACGTCTTCAAGGTCGATGACGACGATCTTCATCAGCCCCAGAAGCGCGGCGACGAGCAGCGATGCCCTCGCGTCCGGTCCCCCATCGGGGGTGTACGGGTCCTCGGGAACGCTGTCGTCCGCCAAGAAGTCCATGGCGTTCTGCCTGAAGAAGCCGCGGGCATCGGCGAACTTCGACTCATCCGCAGATGGGGGCTTCGCGCCCATCGCCAGCCTGAACTGGTCTTCCTCTGCCCGGCGAGGAGCGAGCTTCAAGATCTCGTCTTCTCTGACGACCTCGACGTCGTTCATGACGAGCCGGCGGACCTGCGCCTTGGTTTTATTTGAGACTTCGACCTCCTCCAGGGCATCGAGCACCCCTCGGAGCAGGAGCTGCAAAGTCGTCAAACGCTGCTGGCCATCGACCACTAAGCCTCGATCCACCGGGTGATTGCTGTTCAGGTTGCGGAAACGACAAAAGGGATGCCCCGTGGCCTGCGATGATGGGCTTGTCTAAGGTCCAGCA